>JAQXFQ010000143.1 GCA_029005175.1 Bacillota bacterium | reverse complement strand
TGACAACCCTGCGCCCGCTGACTATAGATTTAAGCGCATTCAGCTTCAGGCGAACGGCATTGGTGCGCTGTGACTGATCCGGCTTGATAAAGGTGCGTCCTATATAGCTGTTTTTGACAATGCCCTTGGCATACGGTATACCCGACTGCTCGGCATATCCGATAGCCGCGTCAATGCCGGATTCAGGCACGCCTATTACTATATCAGCGTCCACCGGCTTCTGCTTGGCGAGCTGACGACCTGCCTGCCTGCGTGAATCGTAAACCGACACACCGTCGATAACGGAATCAGTGCGGGCAAAATAAATATATTCAAAAATACAATGCGCCACGTCGTTGGTGCAGAGGGTTCTGTCGCTGTGAATACCGTTTGCGTCGCAGGTAATAATCTCGCCCGGGTCAACGTCACGCATGTATTCCGCGCCCACTGCGTCGAGTGCGCAGGTCTCGCTGGCAAAGACGATATTGTTGTCAATACGTCCCATGCAGAGCGGTCTGAAGCCCTTGGGGTCACGGGCGGCAATCAGCTTGCGAGGGCTCATCACAAGCAGTGAATATGCGCCGTGAAGCTTCTGCATTGCGGCCTTGACAGCCTCCTCGACCGAGTGATAATTCAATCTTTCACGTGCGATGAGATACGCGATAACCTCCGAGTCGATAGTTGTCTGGAATATCGCGCCGCGCTGCTCCAAGTCGGTGCGAAGCTCGTGGGCGTTGGTGAGATTGCCGTTGTGGGCAAGTCCCAGCGTACCCTTGACATATCTCATAACCAAAGGCTGGCTGTTTTCGCGCACGGAGCCGCCGGCTGTGGAATATCTCACATGACCGATAGCTGTCTGACCTTTAAGCTCGCTGAGTATTTCCTGATTGAAAACCTCGCTGACCAGTCCCATATCCTTGTGATAGGAGAACACCCCCCTGTCACAAACGGCTATGCCGCAGCTTTCCTGACCGCGGTGCTGGAGCGCGACCAGTCCGTGATAGACGCTTTGAGCCACAGCGATGTCGCCCGATACCGAGTAAATGCCGAACACGCCGCATTCCTCGTGAAGCTTACTGCGGTCAAGCTCGTCAAAATCCACGCTGCAATTGCTGCAATGATTAATTTCATTTTCTTTGATTTCCATTATCATTTTCCTTTACATTATGTTCCTGGGTATGCTGATGGAATAGATTTATTTATTCATTCAAACGCACTGCATGTAAAAACACAATGCACAGATTAATATTATAAAATATTTACGCATAAATGTCAAATCCCTGCGCAATTTTCGATTTATATTTTAAGCAAATTATTCCATAAATTATTATGCAATTTTGATATACGGATTCAAATAAAAAAAACAAAAGGCAAGGCGGATACAATAAATATCCGTCTTGCGCAAAAATCAGTCAAGCTTGAGTCTTTTGAATACCTCGGCATAGGCTTCCTCAACGCCGCCCATGTCGCGTCTGAATCTGTCCTTATCAAGCTTCTGATGTGTTTCGATATCCCAAAGTCTGCATGTATCGGGAGAAATTTCATCGGCGAGAATGATGTCGCCGTGGAAACGACCGAACTCAATCTTGAAGTCGATAAGCTCTATTCCTATAGTCTTGAAGAACTCGATAAGAACCTCGTTTACCTTGTAGGCCATAGCGGAAATCTTGTCCAGCTCTTCCTTAGTGGCGGCACCGATAGCGAGTATCTGAGAATCATTTATCATAGGATCGCCCAGCGCATCGTCCTTAAGGCAATATTCGAGCGTGGGGCAATTGAGCTTCTTGCCCTCCTCAACGCCGAAACGCTTGGAAAAGCTGCCCGCAGCAGTATTTCTGATGATGACCTCGAGAGGAACTATCTCAACCTTCTTAACAAGTGTTTCTCTGTCGTTAAGCTCCTCAACAAAATGATTGGGCACACCCTGCTTCTCAAGCAGCTTGCACAGCATGTTGGACATTCTGTTGTTTACCACACCCTTGCCGGCGATAGTACCTTTCTTTTCGCCGTTGAATGCAGTTGCATCGTCTTTGTAGGAAACTATGCAGTAATCAGCGTCATCTGTGGCAAATACCTTTTTTGCCTTGCCTTCGTAAAGCTGTTCTTTTTTTTCCATAACTTTAAACTCTCCTTATTTTAACGCCTTGCAAACAAGGCCGCCGTATATTCCACCGACGACCTTGAATTAAATTTAAGCGTATTGTCGCGGTAAAAACATAATACCACGATTTTCTGTTAATTGCAAGTGTATTGAACAAATATAATGTTATTTATCTGTTACAATTTTCACTCAGAAGCTGAACGCTTCATTTCTCGCATAAAGATTCTTATAAGGTCGGGCTGATGTAGGAGCCAGGCGGGTGAACTTGCTGTTCATAACACTGTCGTAGTCCACATCGAAATGCTGGCAGTATTCCCTGACCAGCTCGCCGATAGTTTCCATATCCTTTTCATCGGCCTCTGTCACTGCAATGCCGTTTGAAATTCTGTCCATCGGCACATCGCCGCGAATGTAGATAACGCCGCCGTGCATGCCTGTGGCACAGTAGTGACCGACGATTTCTCTGTTTGCTTTGAGATTCAAGCCAAGCAATACGATAACGCCGCCCGCCATATATTCGCCGAGATATGCGCCCGCACGTCCGCCGATAACGATTTTCGGCTTGTATTCATTGAATTCCTTCATGTGTATGCCGCCGCGGCAGCCTACATTTGTCTCAATGAAAATCTTGCCGTCTCTCATACCATAGCCCACAGTATCGCCGGAGTGACCGTAAATTACGATTTCGCCGCCGTTCATGGTGTTGCCCACGGCGTCCTGACCGTTGCCGTGAACTGTGATTTTGCCGCCGTTCATGTAGCATGCCATATCGTTGCCGGGAGTGCCCTGAACTATAATGCTCTTGCCTGCGTCCATGCCTGTGCCGATGTAACGCTGCCCCGACACGTTTGCAAGTATAACTTCATTCTCTGTTTCCAGAGCGTCAAATACCATGTCATTGAGGGTCTTGAAATATGTTTCCTTTGCGTCGATTACCTTCACTTTGCAGCCCTCCCATAAATCATCATGTCGCGAACATCCTTGGGAATAAGCAGATATTCGGGAGCGTCTTTGTATTCACCGGCGAGTGATTCCAGCGGAATGGCGCGCTTAATGAGTGTGGTATACACGCCGCCGCGGCTGATGTCGCCGATAAGCATATAGCCCTTGAGCACACCGTCCTTCATGCAGAAGCGTCTGTAATTCTCGCCGTCGCATGTGATGCTGACGTCATAGCCTTCCTCTTCGGTGCCCATAACGCCTGCTGTAAGTACATGCAAATCGAAAAGGTCGATTGCGTTCATCGCATAGCCGCCCTGGTAGGGAATTGTATTGCCGGTCATGGCTGCGCCCGCAACCTTGCCCTGCTCCACAGCGTTTGGCCAGAGAGCGATAATTCTGTTGCTGCCGTCGAGAATGTTGTGCGTAACAACGCAGTCGCCCGCCGCATAAACATCGTCAACAGATGTTTTCATTGTGTTGTCCACGATAATTCCGCGGTTTACCTCGCAGCCTGCCGCCTCGGCAACTGCAGTATTCGGGCGGACACCGACTGCCATAATGAGAATATCGCAGGGGATTGTCTCGCCGGATTTGAGAGTGAGGCTCTCGACCTTATCCTCGCCGTTCACCTTGACGGCTGTATCACCTGTGCGGCAGACAATGCCGGATTCGAGAACATGCGCGCTCATCATCTCGCCCGCAGTCTTGTCAAGAATGGTGGGCAGGATTCTGTCGGCAAGCTCGAGAACCGTGACCGACTTGCACTTTGCGATAAGTCCCTCAGCCGCCTTCATGCCGATAAGACCGCCGCCTATTACAACTGCGTTCATGTCGGGTGTGACGTAATCCTTGATAGCCTCGGAGCTTGCCATATCGAGAAATGTATAGATATTCGACTTGCCCTCGGCGTTCTCAACAGGCGGCACAAACGGCACTGAACCTGTGGCAACCAGCAGCTTGTCAAACTCAAGCGCGCTGTCATCGCACAGCTTGACTGTTTTTGAATTCATATCAACGCCAACGACCTTTTTGCCGCTGACAAAATTTATATTGTTATCCTCAAAGAAGCTCTCGCTGACATAGCCTGTGTTTTCCATCTTGACCTTGCCCTTGAGAACATAGGAAATGAGCGGTCTTCCGTAAGGCTTGTAGTTTTCTTCGGTAACTACAGTGATTTCTCCCGACTTATCATATGCGCGAATTGTGCGGGCTGCGGAGATGCCTGCGGCACTGCCGCCAACTATCAGATATTTCATTGCATCTCTTCCTCCTCTACATAAATAAGTGCATTGTTCGGGCAATTTTTAACACACGCCGGTTCATCCATTCCCTGGCAAAGGTCGCATTTCATCGCCATGTGATCCACCTTGATGACGCCGTATGGACATGCTCCGAGACATGTCATGCAGCCGACGCATTTATTCGGGTCGGGTGTGACAATGCCTGTGACGGGATCTTTCTGCATTGCGCCTGTGATACAGGCGTTGACGCAGGCGGGGTCGGGGCAGTGACGGCACTGCATTGCGATTGAATGAGAGTTGTTTCCCTCAACCATTATTCTGGCGACGGGTGCGGGATTTTCAAATTTATATGCCTTGACTACATTCTTGCTCACCGAATGTGCGGTCTTGCAATACACCTCACACAGGCGGCAATTCAGACAAAGCTCTTCTACAGCATAAACCTTTTTCACAGCTTCTTCCTCCTTATTCACCTGCATGCTTGATGCCGAGTATTTCGAGTTCCTTCTCGGAAAGTCCGATACCGCGGAGCATCAGGCGGTTGCCTCTGAGACTTTCAATAGCGTTGATACCCATACCGCCCATCATCTCCTGAATCTCGTGATTCCATGCGTGGAGCAGATTGACTACCTTCTTGTATTTCTCTTCGGGATTCAGACGCTTGGTAAGCTCGGGATTCTGAGTGCAGATACCCCAGTTGCACTTGCCTGTCATGCATGTGCGGCACATATTACAGCCCAGTGCAATCAATGCCGATGTACCGATATAGCAGGCATCTGCGCCGAGAGCGATAGCCTTGACTACATCCGCGCTGTTTCTGACAGAGCCGGCAATGACGATAGAGCAGTTCTGACGAATGCTTTCATCGCGCAAACGCTGGTCAACCGCAGCCAGAGCAAGCTCAATCGGAATACCTACGTTATCGCGCAGACGTGTGGGAGTGGAACCTGAACCGCCGCGGAAGCCGTCTATTACGATGATGTCGGCACCGGCGCGCACAGCACCGGAAGCGATAGCCGCAATATTGTGAACAGCCGCGATTTTAACTGCGACAGGCTTCTTATATCTGGTGACCTCTTTCAGCGAGAAAATAAGCTGACGGAGATCTTCAATTGAATAAATATCATGATGCGGTGCGGGAGAAATAGCGTCGGAATGCTCGGGAATCATACGGGTTCTGCTGACCTCACCGTTGACCTTTTCGCCCGGCAGGTGACCGCCGATACCCGGCTTTGCGCCCTGACCGATTTTTATTTCGATAATTTTACCCTTGTTGAGATATTCTTTGCTCACGCCGAAACGACCCGAAGCAACCTGAACGATTGCGTGGTCGGCGTAGGGATAAAGCTCCTTGTGCAGACCGCCCTCACCTGTGTTGAAGAAGGTGTTGCACTCCTTAGCCGCCATGGCGAGCGACTTCTGTGCGTTAAGCGAAATTGAACCGAAGGACATGGCCGACATCATGAGCGGTGTGTCCAATTCGACCATAGGAGGCATCTCTGTAGTGATGTTGCCGTTCTCGTCAAATTCCAGCTGAGTCGGCTTTGCGCCCAGATAAGTCTTGGTTTCCATCGGCTCACGCAGCGGGTCGATAGATGGGTTTGTAACCTGGCTGGCATTGAGCAGGATTTTATCCCAATACACGGGGTACGGCTTGGGGTTGCCCATGCCCGAAAGCAGTATGCCGCCTGTGAGAGCCTGCATTTCTACCTCGCGGATAGCCTGCTGACTCCAGTTCGCATTTTCTCTTGTCTGATTTGGATTTTTTACGATAGCCAGCGCGTTAGTCGGGCAAAGACATACGCAGCGCTGGCAGTCGACACATTTGGTTTCATCGCTTTTGACTTCGCCTGTGTCGGGATCTATATAATGCGCTTCATTTGCACACTGACGGGCGCATGCGCCGCAATTTATACAGCGATCCTTATTGCGCTCGATAAGAAATTCTGATGTGAAATATCTCATGCTTTAAACCTCCCCATCTACTGTGGCTATAATCGGCACGCCGCCTTCCACAGAATACATATTTTCCGGATTGGGACATACGACTCTGATGGCCGATTCTTCACTGGCGAGATACAGCTTATCGCCGCATTCTGCCGCAACCAGGGCGCGGAGCTTAAGTCGGTCATTGAGAGCCATCAGACCGCCCGTGTAGCCGAGAATAATGGAGAAAGGTCCGTTGACCAGCGCGCTGGAATAAACCTGACGAAGCGCGGTGTAATACTTTCTTTCTTTCTCGGGCATTTCAGCGATTTCCTCCCACATGGGGGCAGCAATGACATTTGCCGCAGTCTTGAGCGGAAGACCTTTCTTTCTGACCAGGTAGTCAAAGAGATATGTAATGACCTCGGTATCTGTCTGCAACGAGCAGTCGTAGCCGAACATCTCAATATATCTTCTGTTGGCGTCGTAGGAAGAGATTTCTCCGTTGTGTACTACTGACCAGTCGAGGATAGTGAAGGGATGCGCACCGCCCCACCAGCCGGGAGTATTTGTCGGGAAACGTCCGTGGGCTGTCCACAGATAACCGTCGTACTCGTCTAGCTTGTAATATTCACCCACATCCTCGGGGTAGCCTACTGCCTTAAATGCGCCCATATTCTTACCTGATGAGAAAACGTATGCGCCGGGGAAGGTGCTGTTGATGGCAATTACGGCATCAGCCACATAGTCATCCTCAGTTTTTTCGGAGGAAATGAGCTTACCGGGTTCGGGCTTTGCGAAATATCTCCAGATAATGGGAGCGTCCTTGATTGACGCTACCTTACGGGTGGGGATACGTCCGCTCATTTCAATACTGAAGTTAGCATTGAGATACTCCTCTGTTTTATTTTTAACATCTACTGATGAATAAAAAACATGTAACGCATACCAATCCTTGAACTCGGGATAGATACCGTATGCAGCAAAACCGCCGCCGAGACCGTTGGAACGGTCGTGCATCAAAGCTATTGATTGAATTACATCACTGCCCGAAAAGCGATTGCCTTTTCTGTCGATAATGCCGCTTATGGCACATCCGGCAGGGATTCTTACTTCGCCTTCTTTTTTCAGCAAGTTGACTACCTCCTTAAAATGAAAAGGGTTGACTGTATGATAAAAAACATTTCTGATGCCGCTTGTCCGTCATTGCCGCCAATCGGATTTTGCCACGGTGGTCTGACGTGACACCGAAAAGCTGACTGAATTAAACACCATATCAGATTCACTTCAGATTTTAATACATAATCAGTCAAAAATCAAGCGGTTATTTAAAGAAAATCGGCATTTTTTGCAAGTTTTACATTTTAATATTGCAGATTCGCCGATTTTATGCTAAAAATTCGGAGAGAAAAAACAAGTCGAACCGTCGTAAAGTTCGACTTGTTTGAAATTTCATTTAAAAATTTTAGTGAGCTTCTTTTTGCACAAGCAAATTATGAATTATGCATAGAGATTAATAGATAGAGAGGTACTTGTCGATCTCCCACTCTGTAACAGCTGTGCGGAAGCCGTCCCACTCAGCCTTCTTGCCTGCAACATAGCTGCTGTAGACATGCTCGCCGAGTACGCCCTTGATGTATTCATCAGCTTCGAGAGCGTCAAGAGCTTCCTTGAGGTTGCCCGGCAGGCTTTCAATGCCTTCTGCCTTTCTCTCAGCCTCTGTGAGAGCAAAGATGTTCTCATCTGTGATACCGTCAACAGGTGTGAGGTTGTTCTTTACGCCGTCAAGACCTGCTGCAAGGCAAACTGCGAGTTCGAGGTAGGGGTTGCAGGCCGGATCGGGGCAGCGAAGCTCAACACGTGTGCCTGCGCCTCTGGATGCAGGAATACGGATAAGAGCAGAACGGTTGCTTGCAGACCATGCGATGTAGCAAGGTGCTTCGTAACCGGGAACAAGTCTCTTGTAGGAGTTTACAAGAGGATTGGTGATGGCTGTCATGCCCTTGATGTGCTTCATAAGACCGGCGATGAAGGAGTATGCAACCCTGGAAAGACCCAGGCCGTTAGGATCGTTTGCATCATAGAATGCATTCTTGCCGTCGAGTGTGCAGAGAGACATGTTGGTGTGCATGCCGGAGCCGTTTACGCCGAAGCGGGGCTTGGGCATGAATGTAGCATAAAGACCGTGGCGATAAGCGACAGACTTAACTGTGAGCTTGAAAGTCATAATCTTGTCAGCTGTGGTCAGAGCGTCGTCATACTTGAAGTCAACCTCGTGCTGTGCTTCAGCAACCTCATGGTGAGAAGCTTCGATTTCAAAGCCCATCTGCTCAAGTGTCATGCAGATGTCGCGGCGGCAATCTTCGCCGAGATCTGTAGGAGCGAGGTCAAAGTAACCTGCTTCATCGTAGCTGTTTGTTGTAGCATGACCATGCTCATCTGTATCAAAGAGGAAGAATTCTGCTTCGGGACCTACATTGAACTTGTAGCCCATATCCTCTGCTTCCTTAAGAACCTTCTTGAGGATATATCTCGGGTCGCCCTCAAAGGGTGTTCCGTCCGGCTTATAAACGTCGCAGATGAATCTGGCAACCTTGCCCTGCTGGGGTCTCCAGGGGAAGATAACAAAAGAATCAAGGTCAGGTCTGAGGTACATGTCAGATTCCTGAATTCTTACGAAGCCCTCGATAGAAGAACCGTCGAACATACAGTCGTTGCTAAGGCACTTATCGAGCTGGCTCTTGGTGATTGCAACATTTTTCAGATGTCCGAATGTATCTGTAAACTGAAGTCTGATAAATCTGACGTCCTCTTCTTCAACAATTTTGATGATGTCTTCCTTTGTGTACTTTGCCATAAAAAATCAACCTCCAAAAAATTATAGAGTACGCTTTTTTGTACATATCGTGTCGTAAAACCGACCAATGTACTTATACTAAGAGAAAAGGCGCCCCGAAAAAAACACTTTTTTCGGAACGCCTTTGTTCTCTGAAGCTTGTGTATATTCTAGCACACCTTTATCTCCGTGTCAACCAAAATTAATCTTTTTTTTCAAAAAAACACGATTTCCATTTATTGAAGCAAAACATAATAAGAAACCGATTGTTTTTTTACTTATTTCACAAACATTGAAAAAAAAGGACATCAGAACAAATCAGGTCGTTCATATAACATTGCACAAGGCAAATTCCACATATGGCAATATAATGTATATTTATGCTCCTGCGATTGTATTCCTCCGATTTAATGCAACAATTATACACGACGTCGCTTTGGTTTTAGCAACCGGCGGGCGGGTGAAGCATCCAAATTATATTCAGAGCATAACCTGCATAAATCCGACAAATCCCTCCACTTAAAACCCGAATCGGTATTTTTTAAGATGGGACATTAATTTAAATCTCCTCTGATAATCCGGTAATAAATTATATAACTATAAATGATAATTTAGCATAGAGCCAAAGTCGAGCATGTACAATGGGAATCCAGAGGGAAACCGCCATTCCCTGAATGGCGGTAAGGACCCTCTTGGCGGGGTCGAGGGGCAGCACCCAATATAAATTATCATTTTTCTCACCACTCGTTGACCGCATACATGCAGGCGAGTGCTATTCCTCTGTACAAATCCTTAGTGAGGCTCTCATATTCCTCCGACAAGCCCTTGCCTGCCGCGGCAAATTTTGCCTTGTCATTCCATGAACCTTTCTCGCCAAATACATATGCCTGAATCGCCGCGCTAAGCAGTCGGTGATGTGCCGGAGTCATCGACGCGTCGCCGTGAACGAAGTCAGCCTGAAGCGAACCCAGCGCAGCAGAAAATTTAAAGGCAAACTCGCCAAGTCCCAGCTTCTGAGCCAGTCCTCTGATTTTCTCCAGCAGAGTGACAAACTGCGGGGTAATATCATAAAACTTCGGCTTTTCGGGCGGAGCATTGTGGCACACTGTTTCCACGAAATGCACATTCCACTTTTGAGTGTCCTCGTCAAAGCTCCATCTTTTATTCCAGCTCGTCACGCCGCCCGTATAGAAGCAGAGCATGCAGCAGGGCATGCCGTTGACCAGCGCAAGACGGTCAAAACTGTCCAGCTCGTCTACCACAAGCAGCTTTACGTCCTCCGCTCCCCTTTCGACAAGCTCTTTGAGCCATTCATCCTTAGTGTCTATTTCCGCTGAGGGTGCTTTTTCACCGAAGTCCTGCTCCGCAAAAGTAAAATGCATGCTGCCTATTATACTGTTGCTTGCGAGCAGCTCCTTCACCTCACCTGTACGTATGTAATGCTTGACCGTGAGAGTCATCTGTATCATATTCATAAGTTCGCCGTTCATTATGGTTATCTCCTCTATTGATTGATATAACAGATATTTTATTGATTTGCTCACTGAAATAAATTGTCAGTCAAAAATCAAATATATAAAATAATATCATATAGTCGGATATATTGCAAGTTATTTTTGTATGATATGTCAAATATCACGGATTTCTCCAAAAACAAAAAAGCCGATGCAATCCAATGATTAAGATTGCATCGGCAATTTTTATTTAAAAAATTAATCCTCAAATACATTAATAACCATACCGGTTGTCGGCTTGGGATAGAAATATGTTGATTTCTGCGGCATCTTTTCGCCCGCCTCAACTATATCCCTGACCTGAGATATGCGGGTGGGATTGAGGATAAAGCAGCACTGAGATTCGCCGGATTTTACAGACTCTATCGCCTGAGTAAAGCTGCGGGTGTAGCTCACACAGTCCTCGTTATTACAATGCATTATATCGTCCAGCACAAGGGCGTGCAGAATGCTTATATCAAGGCTTTTCAGCGCATCGCTGGCGGAGGGCATGGCTTCCTCCATAGCTTCGCTGGTGCTTCTCAGCTTGAGCAGATACCAGGTTTCACTGCCCACATACAGCGCGATAGCTTTGCGCCCTACATTGTAATATTCATTCAGTGTGGGTTTTATGCTGCTTGTTCCGTGGTGCTCAGCCACTCTGAAATTCTTATCGAGCGCCTTGACTATCTCATCGACATTGAAATTTTCCACGCCCTTTATCAATCTGTGTGTCGGGAAAAGGCTGAATTTGTTGTCGTCCATATTAACCAGCAGCATCATGGTATAATCACAGGCAGAGCCTTCAGGCGCGCCCTCAGCGCGGCATTTGTTGCGGTAATTCAGACAGGTTTCATATCGGTGATGTCCGTCTGCAATATACAACGTGCGCTTATCAAAATCGCGGCATACAGCCGAGACAAGCTGTTCATCATCGACCATCCAAAGGCGGTGGACGCACTTGCCGTCCGAAACCTCCATAATAGGCTTGCCCTCGGTCAGCATGTCAATCTTGAGCGATGTGCGCCTTCCGTCATCGGAATAAAGCGAATATATCGTGCTCATATTTGCGCGCGCAGCCTCTATCAAATTCATTCGGTCGCGCTTGGGCTTGGAGAGGGTCTGCTCGTGCGGCAGTATTACGCCCTTGTCAAACTCCTCCAGCTTTACCAGACAAAGTATGCCGAATATGCTCTTTGTCTCGCCGTGCAGAGTGTATTGTTCTTCATATATATAGAGAGCGGGCTTGGAATCACGCACCATGATTCCGCTTTCCATCCACGATTTAAGCAGATGTGCGGCTGCCTGATACGGGTCTGATATGCCGTCCTCAGCCACAGGAAGTTCAAGACGCACAATGTTGTGAGGATTTTTAGCGACATATTCCTCTCTTTGCTGTGCGCTGATAATGTCATACGGCGGGCAAATCAATTCTTCCGGCAAACCGGCCTTGTCAGTGTCAAATCTTACTCCGCGAAACGGTCTGATTTCTGCCATGGCAACTACCGTCCTTTCGATATATTATTGATTAAAATAACACTACCGTCATCTGAACCAAGCGTGTCACAAATATAATAATACCTATATTTTATAGCCTTAATGCCGTAAGGTCAAGAATAATAATTAGTTGAAATCATTTTCTTCAAATCAGCAATAGCCCACGTTCTATTGTTAATATATTTTATGCAAAAAATCCACAATGTAAAATCAACGCACGGATTTTGCATTGTGGATTTGAGAACTTATTCTTCAGAACTCACTGTGCTTTCTGTACTATCCGATTTTTGGGAGTTTTCCTCGTTCATTTTCCGTATACAGTCGGATACTATTTCTTCGACTTCTGAGGAATAACCGCTCAATGCCTGATAAAGCTCATCGCTCATTACAGGCTTCCACTCGCCGTCAATGTATATAAAAAACACACTTATTACAGCATTGCTCAGGCAGTCGCTTGGAGAGGTCAGCAACTCTGCAATTTTTACATTCACCGCAGCATTGACCTCTTCATCTGTCTTATAAGAGCCGTTTTTATGCGCATATTCCTTTGCGTCCTCAACGGCGCCGACCACGGCTTTTTCCGCCAGCTTTCTCATATCCAGAGCTGTTATTGAAATTTCCTGAACCGCAGATAAACCGAAAGATTTTGTATCCGATATGAATTCATATGAATAGCAGTCTGCGATTGACTTCATTATACTATCAGCATTTTCCGAGCCGGTTTGTGATGAAATGCTGCCGTTCTGAGTCATGGCAAATGCGGCCGTGAAATTCCCCTGAGAAATCTGCTCTGAAAAATTCTCCCACGCAGTCTTAGGATTATTTGTGGCACTCATAAAAACGGTGCATGACGTCAGCATTAATAAAACCGTACACAGTGCCGCAATGCACAATAATTTGACTGCTAGAAATTTACCGGTCTTTTTCATAAACACGATCATCCCTGTTATTTATTCTTTGATGTCGTCATCCTCAGCATCTTCTGTGCCTTCAGTGACCTCAGCATCTTCTTCATCACTGCCGTCATCTTCGACATCTTCGACATCTTCGTCCTCGGATTCATAATCTTCCAATTCAGACACTGCGGCATTGTCAGAAAATGCAATGATATTGACCACATAGCCGATAAGTACGATTGCAGTAGTCACTACATAGGAAACCTGCATAAAGAGATCCTCGACTGTGTAAAGCTTGATAAGCAGGCAGCCGAGCACGACCAGATTGCTGAGTACCGCATAGAGCTGCACAGCCGCAAATGCAAGGAATCCCGCCGTCAGGCTGTTGTTCTTCACCTTGGTTACCAGGCATGAGCATGTGCCTATAAGATAAAGCAGCACAAGTCCTGCCGCCGTCACCAGCGCCATCATATTGAGCGGAAGTTCGTCCTTAGGGGTGATAAAGCCGGCATAAAACACCATGCCGAATGCCGCAAAAAGCATACCTATAGTGATAATGTCGACGATAATACCGCCTATTTTTTTCTTATTGCCTGTTTTTTCGTTTTTCATAAAGCATACCCCTGTCAAATTATAATATTTTAAGCTTTATATAAATGTTACCATCTTAACAGCTAACAGTCAAGTGATTTTTGTGAAGATAATGTATTTTTTTCTTTTTTATTCAAATTAAGAGCCTATACGTGAATTTAACGGTGCGCCGCTCAGTAACGTATTTTCGCGCGGTCTAATCGACGGCTTCCCTTTATTCAGCCTATCCTTAAAATGGAAAAACTAATCGACAAGGATTTTTGTTGAAATCCCTGCCGATTAGTTTATTTTCATTATCTTAAATTTACCGGCTTTTTTCTCTTTTGAGCAGTCGTGTTGTTTTCTGCGCTCTCCAACCATTTGAACAAACCATATTAAAATACGATTGTGCTGTGTTGATAAGCCGATAGTCAACCTTTAACGAGTCAAGTACACAGCGTTCACATACTCTCTTTGAGAACAGCCTTGATTTCTTCTTTAGTCAGCACCTTATAGCCGCCGTCCATGATGAATGTGCCGTCAGTGATTCCGTCGAGCATATCTTCGGTTGCGCCGAGGTCGGTGATGTTCATAACCAGACCGAGTTCATTCATCCAGCTTTCCATGGCCGCCAGACCTTCGTTTGCGATTTGCTCATCGGTTTTGCCGTCAACAGAAACATTCCACACATTCACGGCGAATCTCTTGAATTTCTGCAATCCGTAGGGCAGAATAAATCGGTAATACGGCAGAGAAACAGCAGCCAGCGTCATGCCGTGAGTTGCGTCGGTGTACGCGCCGACCGACTGCCCCAGCATATGCACCATCCAGTCGGTAGTTTTGCCGCAAGCTACCAAAGTATTGAGTGCCCAGGTGGCCGTCCACATGATGTTGCTTCTCGCCTCGTAATCTTTGGGATTTTCAACCGCTATTCTCGAAGAGTGAATGAGAGATTTCATCAACCCCTCCATTATGTAGTCTGAGGTGTTGTCATCCTCGCCCGAAAAATACTGCTCACAGATGTGGTTGAAAATATCATATATACCCGCAACCATCTGATATTCAGGCAAAGTGTAAGTGTACACGGGATTGAGAATAGAAAATTTCGGGAATACATTGTCGCCGAAGACATGACCGATTTTCAGCTTCTGTTTGTGATTTGTGATAACAGCGCCGCCGTTCATCTCTGAGCCTGTGCCGACCATTGTAAGCACACAGCCGACAGGGATGATTTCATTATCCACGTCCTCAAAACGGATATAATATTTATCCCACGGATCTTCATTGCAATGTACAGAAATTGACAATGCCTTGGCGTAGTCGCAGACACTTCCGCCGCCTACCGCAAGTATGAAATCCACCTTGCCGGCTCTGGCGCGTTCACAGCCCTCATACAGCTTATCTACGGTAGGATTTGGCATAACGCCTGCGTCCTCCACGATGGTTTTGCCGCACTTTTTGAGTATAGCGATTACATCATCGTATATTCCGTTTTTCTTGATAGACCCGCCGCCGTAAACCAGCAGAACATTATTGCCGTACTTCTCCAGCTCGGCGGCGAGATTATCGAGGGCGTTATCGCCGAAATACAATTTTGTGGGATTTGAATAGCTGAAATTGCCTAACATACAGGCATTCCTCCTTGACCGATAATTTTTTGTTTGCTATAATTAGGCTTGATTTTATTATACAAGTTAAAGTTTACTTTAAGTCAAGCTTTTTTTGAAAATTTTGTAAAAAAATCATGAGGAGAAAATCATGTTTTATACAGTCGGAGAAATGGCAAAGCGTATTGGTATAACGCCATCGGCACTGAGGTATTACGACAAAGAGGGACTGCTGCCGTTTGTTGAACGCTCAAGCGGAGGTATACGAATGTTTAAGGATTCGGATTATGAGTGGCTGCAAATTATAGAATGTCTGAAAAAAACGGGAATGAAGCTCAAGGACATAAAGAAGTTTGTTCTTATGGCTATGGAGGGCGATGCAACAATTGATGATCGGCTCGAATTAATTATCAGACAACAGGAGGCTGTACATAATCAAATAGCAGAATTACAGCAGACGCTGGACACACTGGATTTCAAGCGCTGGTACTACGAAACCGCCAAACAAGCCGGCACAACCGATGTTCCGAGAGATATGCCGATGCAAGAACTGCCGGAAAAATACCGCGAGATTCGCAAAAAATTGCAGGGAAATGATACGGTGAAATAATAAGTGGGATATATTTGACAGTGTAAATAAATGCAGTTTTTCAAGAAAGCCGCCAAATATTAAGAGCCTATCCGTAAATCAGTCTATCCGTAAAGCACTATGACGGAAAATATGCAAGCAGGACGTGTGCTGATTATTTGCGGGTAGGCTCTGATTACATGCATATCGCAAATCACAAATAAATATAATTAGAACATACAGCAAACCCATGCATACAGGAGTTGATAATTATGACATATTGGTGTATATCAATCAAAAAGAAACACATACTTACCGCTATCTCGGTCGTGCTGGCAGCCTTTATGATAATTTTCTCGCTGCCGCAGGGTAATTCCGCCGTAAGCGCAGGCGCGGTGGCGTCTGACAACTCGTCATCAACGCCGCTTCCCGTAATAATGTATCATCAGATAACCGCCGATTCAAACGGCGCGGACAAATACATCGTCACCTGTGAGCAGCTCGAAAGCGATTTTAAATATATAAGCGAACACGGCTATACCGCAATCACCGCCGAGGAGCTTTATGCCTGCGTCAAAAACGGTACTTCGCTTCCCGAAAAGCCGATTATGATAACATTTGACGACGGCTGCGAAAGCTTTATCAATTATGCCGTGCCGCTGCTGGAAAAATACAAGCTCAAGGCGGTGATGTCTGTGGTAGGCAGCTTTGCCGACCGATTCACCACTGTAGAAGACCACAATTTGAGGTATTCCTGTCTCAACTGGAACGAAATCGTCCAATTAAACAGCAGCGGAATAGTTGAGATAGCCAACCACACCTATGACATGCACAACAATTCCGGCGGGCGCAAGGGCGCTTCAAAGAAGCCCGGCGAATCGGAGGAAAGCTACAAGGCTGCTCTGACCGCCGATGTGGGCAAAATGCAGGAGCTTACCTTTAAATACACAGGCAAATATCCCGTAACCTTTACCTTTCCCTACGGTGCAATGAGCAAAAATTCCAGAAGCATTATTTCCGAAATGGGGTTCGGCGTAATACTCACTTGCGAAGAACGGGTAAATAAAATCACCTCAGACCCGCAATGTCTGCTGGGAATAGGCCGCTATAACCGTTCGGGAAAATACACCACGGAAAAATTCTTTAACAAAATCGAAAAATAAGCACACACTCTCTCATTTCAATATACAATAAATGTAACAATATAATATTTATACACAAATCCTTGAAATTTTGATTTCAATGTTATATTATATTATTAATGAAATCGATCGTGTCGATTCCATAAAGAATATAAATATTCTTAACATAATCAAAACCGACAGGAGATATGACAATGAAAGTTCTTGTTATCAACGCAGGCAGCTCCTCACTCAAGTATCAGCTCATCGACATGGACAACGAAGCTGTAATCGCAAAGGGTCTTTGCGAGAGAATCGGCTTGGAGGGCAGCAAGCTCACCCACAAGGTAGGCGGTGAATCCTACGTCACCGAAACAGCTATGACCAACCACACCGAGGCATTCAACGCCGTTAAGGACGCTCTCACCACGGGCGAGGGCAAGGTCGTCGACGACCTCAGCGAAATCACCGCGCTCGGTCACCGCGTGGTGCAGGGCGGATCAAACTTCAAGGATTCCTGCCTTGTCACAGACGAGGTTATCGAGGGCATCCGCGAACTCAGCCCCCTCGCTCCGCTCCACAATCCCGCTCACATTCAAGGCATCGAGGCCGCTATCGACGTATTCGGCAAGGATGTGCCGCAGGTTGTAGTTTTCGACACCTCTTTCCATTCCACCATGCCGCCCGAGGCATACATCTTCGGCGTACCCTATGAATACTACGAGAAATATTCCATCCGCCGCTACGGCTTCCACGGCACAAGCCACCGCTTCGTCACGGGACGCTGCCTTGAGCTGCTCGGCAAGTCCGAGAATCCCGAGGGCACAAGGATAATCAACTGCCACCTCGGCAACGGCTCATCTATCTCCGCAGTAAAGGACGGCAAGGTTATCGACACATCAATGGGTCTTACTCCTCTCGACGGCTTCATCATGGGCACACGCTCAGGCTCACTCGACCCGTCAGTTGTCACCTTCATCATGGAGAAGGAAGGACTCACCCCGGCACAGATGGACGAAATTCTCAACAAGAAGTCCGGTCTGCTCGGTCTTTCGGGCATATCCAGCGACGACCGCGATGTCACCACTGCCGCCAGAGAGGGCAACGAGAGAGCTATTCTCACCCACAAAATTCTCGAATATCAGATTGCCAAGTTCATCGGAAGCTACTATGTGGCTCTCGGCGGCATGGACGCTCTGGTATTTACAGCGGGTATCGGCGAAAATCAGACCATTCACCGCTCCAGAATATGCCGTCTGCTCGAGTGCTTCGGCGTGGAGATTGACGAAGAGATCAATGCCGAAGTACATGGTCGTGAGGCTGAAATTTCCACTCCCGACAGCAAGGTCAAGGTATACGTAATTCCCACCAACGAGGAGCTTGTCATCGCAAGAGATACTAAGGCTATCGTTGAAGCAATGGCAAAGTAAATTAATCAAGACATAATAGATTTATCCCGAGCAGCTTACAATTAATTTAATTGCAGGCCGCTCGGGATTTTTTTCATAAAATTTCAAAAACCTCTGCACCGTGATTTAATCGCGCACAGTGCAGAGGTTTTTTGGTAACGATATAAAATTTATTCAACCTCAGGGAGCTTTGAAATACTCTCGGCGAGTTCTTCGTCGGTAGGAATGTAGTCGCTCATCTTGCCGTCGTGGAACTTCTCATAAGCGAACATATCAAAATATCCCGTACCTGTCAGACCGAAGAGAATAGTCTTCTCCTCCCCTGTTTCCTTGCACTTGAGAGCCTCGTCGATAGCCACACGAATAGCATGTGAGCTTTCGGGAGCGGGCAGGATTCCCTCTGTGCGGGCAAACTGCTCAGCCGCCTCAAATACGTCTGTCTGCTTAACGGAGGTTGCCTCCATGTAGCCGTCATGATAAAGCTGTGAAAGTGTGGTGCTCATTCCGTGGTAGCGCAGACCGCCTGCGTGGTTCGGCGCGGGAATGAAGCCGCTGCCGAGGGTGTACATCTTAGCAAGCGGGCATACCATGCCTGTGTCGCAGAAATCATATGCAAACTTACCGCGTGTGAAGCTCGGGCAGGACGCCGGCTCGACGGCGATAATTCTGTAATCAGCCTCACCGCGGAGCTTTTCGCCCATAAACGGCGAGATAAGTCCGCCGAGATTGGAGCCGCCGCCGGCGCAGCCGATGATGATGTCCGGCTTAATGCCGTATTTATCCAGCGCGATTTTTGATTCAAGACCGATTACCGACTGGTGCAGCAGAACCTGATTGAGCACGCTGCCGAGTACATAGCGATAACCTTCGGTAGTGGTTGCCTTTTCAACTGCCTCGGAAATCGCGCAGCCGAGACTTCCTGTTGTACCGGGGTGCTCGGCGAGAATCTTTCTGCCCACTTCTGTTTCCATTGACGGCGAGGGTGTAACCGATGCGCCGTAAGTACGCATTACCTCGCGTCTGAACGGCTTCTGCTCATAGGACACCTTGACCATGTAAACCTTGCAGTCCAGTCCGAAAAACGAGCATGCCATTGAGAGCGCTGTGCCCCACTGACCTGCACCTGTCTCGGTGGTAACGCCCTTGAGTCCCTGCTGCTTGGCATAATATGCCTGAGCAAGTGCGGAATTCAGCTTGTGGCTGCCGCTGGTGTTGTTTCCCTCGAATTTATAATAAATCTTTGCGGGGGTTCCGAGTGCCTTTTCCAGATGATATGCTCTCATCAACGGCGAAGGGCGGTATGTCTTGTAATAATGCTGAATTTCCTCGGGAATATCGAAAAACGGAGTTGTGTCGTCCAATTCCTGCTTGATAAGCTCATCGCAGAAAACAGGTGCCAAATCCGCTGCGCTCATAGGCTGCTTAGTTGCCGGGTTGAGCAGAGGCGCAGGCTTATTCTTCATATCCGCGCGGACATTATACCACTGCTTGGGCATTTCGCTTTCTTCCAGATATATTTTGTAGGGGATTTCTTTTTCGTTGCTCATTTTTAATGACCATCCTTTTATAAAAATTTTTTTGAGAATTTTCCCGCCGGAATTTGCAACAGGAAAACAAAAATGCTCCTGCCCCGGTATAAACTGCCGGGACAAGAGCATGAACAATTCAAAACTCCTGCGGTACCACCCTGCTTGCCGAATAAAATCCGACCGCCTTAATCGTACACACATACGCTCCGCGATGATAACGGGTGCGGTTCCCGTCGATTGCTACTTACAGACAACTGCTTTCGTTCGCCCTCATAAGTCCATTCATTCCGCCCGTGAATACAGCCTTGCACCCTGCGGCTGCTCTCTGAAAATCTAAAACAGAACTACTACTCTTAATCAAAGGTTTTATTGCTTGTTATTATACCGCTTTGAGCATTTTTTGTCAAGTATTTTTGAAAAATTTATTTAATTAAACAAAAACGGGAGACACCCTGCATTTGCGCAAAGTATTTCCCGCTTGTTATTCAATATAAATTATTTACCCGACTTTTTGGACTTCTTGCTGTCATTTTTCGGCTTGGAAAAAGCATCCAGCTTCTTCTGAGCATTCTTGCCATCGGCATATTCACGCCATGTTACCCAAAGTGAATTAGAAATGAACATGGAAGAATAAGCACCCGCCAAAACGCCGGCAAGCATCGGAACTGCAAATGTGATAATAGAGGAAATATCATATACAAATGCAATGATAACTATAGTCAACACGGCAATTACCAATGTGAGGTTAGTGTTTATGGTTCTGCCGAGAGTATCGTTCAAGCTCTTATTTGCCAGTTCGGCATAGGAGGCCTTCTTGCCCATAACATCTCTGTTCTCGCGTATACGGTCATAAATGATAATGGTAGAGTTTATGGAGTAACCGATTATAGTCAGCAATACGGCTATGAAGTTATCATCAATGGAGAATCCAAAGATAATAAATGTGAAATACACTATCAGGCAGTCGTGGAGGATAGCAATGATAGCCGTAACGCCCGCCGACATACCGCCTATTTTTCTGAATCTGACAGCAACGTAAATAATCATGAATACAGCCGCCAGAATAACAGCAACCAGGCACTTGCCGAAGAACTCGCCGCCCGTGGTGGCGTCAACCGAGTTTGACTCAATCATCGCGAAGTCAATGCGCGGGTATTCGGCGGTCAGCTTTTCAGCCAGCACCTCACCGGCATCCTCAGACATTGTCTTTTTACCGCTCATGGATACCGTGATTGTATGCTTTGTGCCGCCCTCGGCAGCCGCACTCTCGGCAATGCTGACAGTTGCCTCCTGCCCGGTGGTTTCTTTGACCAGTCCACCAATCAATTCTTTATCCAGATTCATGTAATCGCTGGCGGAAACATCCGAAGCAGAAACAGTATCGTCGAGAGAATAGGAATACTTCAGCATAGCGCCGCCGGTAAATTTAATGCTGAGCTTGGCGGGGCGAAAAATATTGATTACCGCGCCCAAAATAATTATGCAGAGCGCAAGCAAAAGAAATTTCTTGCGGTGCTTCAGAAAGTCAAATTCTTTTTTGGAAAGATAATTTTTTATCATAACTCTTCGGAAACCTCCTTGTTTTCAGCAAATGCCTTTGCGGCTTCCTCCTCAAGCTCCGCCTTTTTCTTCTCGCTGTAATCGCCGTAAAGCCATCTCTTGCGGAAAATCTTGAAGCCTGAGAGCGAGCTTATCATAATTCTGGACGCAGCCACACCCATGATAAAGTTGAGGATAACACCTACGAGGAGGGTATAACCGAAAGAATAAATCGCGCCCGTGGTAGATGTGCCGAACATCCACAGGAACGGTGTGAGCAGTGTGCTCCAAACGGTATCCGGCGGACCGAATACACCCATAAGTATGACTGAAACGATAACATTAGTTATGTTGCTGTCAAAAATCGACGAGAAGCTGTTTGCAGCTCCGGTCTTGATTGCGCCGTCAAGCGTCTTGCCCTTGCGCATTTCCTCGCGGATACGCTCGGCTGTAATGATATTGGCGTCCACGCCCATACCTACCGACAGAATAATACCTGCGATACCGGGCAGAGTCAGCGTAAAGCTGTCAAACACCGCGAAATATCCTGAAACTGCGGCTATTGAGCCGGCAACCTGTCCCAGCAGGCAGATGCAGGCGACCACACCCGGCAGTCTGTAATATGAAATCATAAACACGCAGATAAGGCAGAATGCTATGATACCTGCTATGAGCATTGCGCTGAGGGCGTCTGTGCCGAGAGTCGGGTCAACTGACGAATAATCAATAGTGACCAGCTTAAAGGGCAGTGCGCCGCCGTTGATGTTGTCGGCAAGCGTCTTTGCGGATTCGGCTGTGAAGCTGCCCGAAATCTGCGCGTTGCCATCGGAAATTACAGCCTGCACAGTAGGAGACGACAGGCATACATCGTCCATCCATATGGAAATCTGGCTGTTCAGATATTCGGTAGTTGCTTCCTTGAATTTTTCCTTACCGCTTTGGCTACCGTCAGCGCCTGCGTTTGAAGTAAGCTCAAGTGACACTACATATTCATTATCCTGAGAATTATAGCCGCTCTGAGCCTTTGCCACGTCCTTACCTTCAAGCACTACGTCACATGCCTCACCGTTTTCGTCGGTAACGGTCTTTGTGCCGTCTTCATTGTAAGTAATCTTAATGCTGTTTGGAGTGCCGCCTATAAAGAGAAGCTCCGCACTCTGAGACAGGCTTTCTATAGTACCCGAAACATCCTGTGAATTATTGTCCTTCCACGGGAAGCTCACAAGAAGTCTGTCGTTATCTGTGTCGGCATACAGCTCATAGTCTGTAACACCCGAAGATACCAGACGAACCTCCAAAATCGACTTTGCACTTTCGATCTGCTCGTCTGTAGCGTCAATATTCTCCTCGGGGCCGAATGTAACGCTGACGCCGCCCTGAATGTCAGTGCCCCATCTTATGTCCTTTGCCCCACGTATAATAGTGTCCTGCAAATCACCATTCTGCTTGTATACACCCAAGAACGAAGTGTATGACAAAGCAAAAATCAATATGGCAACCACGAAGAACCACGGTTTGCCCACTCGCTTCATTTGATTTCCTCCTTGAAACAATTTTGAAATCTGTGCCGTACGGCCGGCGTTTATAAAAAATTCGGCTCGTACAAGCAAATCGTCCGTTATCACACCGATAACGGACGTAACAGCTTTATTATAAAATTAATTACCGAATATGTCAATAATTTTGTATGATTTTTTATAAATAATTGCGAAATTTTACATTTTTGACTACTTTATGCACGGTAATCACAAAGCTTATATGATGCTTAACAATACTTATCAACGTTTAACCGAGCAATTTTTCCACAGCCGCAAGTTTTGCACTCACCGCGAGGATTTTCATAGCCTCAGTCAGCTCTTCCACCGTGGGAGATGTCGGAGCTATGCGGATATTGCTGTCCTTCGGGTCGTTGCCGTAGGGATATGTCGCGCCGGCGTTGGTGAGTGTAACGCCCGCCTCCTTGCAGAGCTGAACCGTGCGCTTTGCACAGCCCTCCATGACATTAAGGCTTACGAAATAGCCGCCGTTCGGCTTGCTCCATGTGGCTACGCCGCTGTCGCCGAATTCCTCTGCCAGAGTATTCTGCACCGCCTCAAACTTAGGACGGATAATTTCGGCGTGTTTGGTCATCTGCTCAAGCAGTCCGTCGAGGTTCTTGAAGAATTTCATGTGTCGGAGCTGGTTTATTTTGTCAGGACCGATGGACTGAACAGTCATGCGCTTTTTAATTGCGGTGATGTTCTCCTTGGAAGATGCCATACCCGCCAGACCTGCGCCGGGGAATGTAATCTTGGATGTGGAGAAATACATATAAACCATATTTGGATTGCCCGCCTTCTCACACTCGGCGAGAATATCGAGCAGCTTTACATCGTCGTTGAAAAGGTGGTGGATGCAGTATGCATTATCCCAGAAAATTCTGAAATCCTTTGCAGCCGGCTTGAGTGCCGCGAATCTGCGCACTACCTCATCGGAATAAGTGATGCCTGCGGGGTTTGAATACTTCGGCACACACCAGATTCCCTTGATTGACGGGTCATTCTGAACAGCATTCTCGATGAAATCCATGTCGGGACCGTCTTCGTTCATCTCAACGGGAATCATCTTTATGCCAAAATATTCGGTGATTGCAAAGTGGCGGTCATATCCCGGTACGGGGCAGAGGAATTTGACCTCGGGAAGGCTTGCCCAAGGTGTGCTGCCCAGCAGGCCGTGAGCCATTGCCGAGGAAATAGTATCAAACATAAGCGTAAGGCTGGAATTACCGCCTACAATGATCTGATCGGTTGTAACATTAAAGAGGTCGGCAAAAAGCTGCTTTGCCTCAGGGATACCGTCCAAAATACCGTAATTGCGGTAATCCGCACCGTTAATACCTGTAAGGTCGGTGGAGCTGTTGACCGAATCAAGCAACCCCATAGACAGCTCAAGCTGCGCGCTGCTGGGAATGCCTCTGGCCATATTAAGACTGAGGTTCTTCGCTTTGTACTCGTCATATACGGTTTGAAGCTCATTTTTGAGAGCAGCAAGCTCGCTCTTATTCAAATCCTTTATTGATGACATTTTACCAAAACACTCTCCTTGAAAAATTATGCGGAGAATATACCGCAATGGCTCAGTATCAGGTAAGCCTTTGCGTTCTCCGCATTTTCATGTTTAATATTAATGATAATACAAATACTGACAATTTGCAAGCTATTTTTTAAATTCTTGCATTTTTCACAAATAAAATCTCATAAATCGCTGATATGTTGAATACACTGCAAGTAAATTATTCAGCTTCATCATTATCATTGTCAATATGGTCAATAGTATATACAAAATCCGAAACCTTGCGGAAATATGTCGGCATATCGTAAAATGCGCTGTAGCAATGAGTTGCCCCTTCGCACATATATATATACTTATGCTTTGACCTGCAAGCCTTGTACATTTTTTTGGTCATATAAGGCGGCACAAATGTATCCTCTGTGCCATGAATAAAAAGTACAGGTATTTTAATATTCTTTACAGATTTTATAACCGAGCACTGACCGAAAGTGTAGCCCGCCCGTATTTTGCACACCATGCTGACAAAATACAGCAGCGGCTTGCCGGGAACCTTATAGTTATGGCGCATGATGTATCCGAATTCTTCATACGCCCCGGCAAACGGACAGTCAGCAATCACTCCCTTTACCTGCTTGGGCAGGCAGTTTTCGCCGGATGCCAGAAGCACGGTGGCCGCGCCCATAGAAACGCCGTGAAACAATATCTCGCAGTCCTTGCCGAACCGCTGTATGGCATATCTGCACCAATTGAGCACGTCCATTCTGTCAAGACAGCCGAAGCCGATGAACTTTCCCTCGCTCTTGCCGTGAGCGCGATTATCAACTATTATCACATTGTAACCCATTCCCCGATAAGGCGCAGCTGTAGCGGACATGTCAAACATTCCGTAGCTGTTGTATCCGTGTACCGCTATGACTACCTTGCGCGAAAAATATTCCGACGGCACAAAAGTGGCATGCAGCAGCAGTCCGTCATGTGAGCGGATATAAATTTCCTCATAATTATAGCTGCGTATCTTTTCCTGCGCTTCCTTGCTGCGCAGCCTTATCACATCCATATGAGGCAGCAAGTCATCCCCCGCCTCAAAATCCATTTGCGGCTTTCTTACCAATGCAAAATCAAACATCCAGAAGCCGAAGACAATCATAGCTATCAAAATTATGCCG
Organism: Bacillota bacterium; assembly: GCA_029005175.1. Lineage (GTDB taxonomy): Bacteria > Bacillota > Clostridia > Oscillospirales > Acutalibacteraceae > RUG762. The sequence continues at coordinate 2,794 of JAQXFQ010000143.1, read as the reverse complement.
AGTATCACCGACGCTACGGCAATCAAATTTACTATATTTACACTCATAATGTCGATGACACCCCCTTTAATAATGATTAAAAAATAAATAACATTGAATATAGATATGAGTTAAAACCGCTCGCCGGTTTAATATAAATCAAAGGAATACACACTCATTCAAGCTTTGCATCATTTCCTCCGAAACCTCATAGCTTTCGCCGTTGCGGTAGAACTTGACCGACGGAGATTTATATGAGAATACGCCCATTGTTTCCAATGCTCCCGATTCTCCGTAACTGCGGGTAAAATCATAGGGATTGGCGGTCATGCTCAGCGAGGATATTCCCTCGGAAGCCGCTATCACAGGAATTTCCTCTTGCTCTGCTTCCGTCTTTTCTTCTTCAATATCCTCTCCGTCTATCTGATAAGCTTCATCAAGCATCAGCGAATTATCCTCAGAATAATATGGAGCGTCATCGGCAAACAACGCCTTCTGAGTTTCCGCGTCAGCTATGCCCGTGGGCAGAACTCCGATAGCCTTTTGAAACGACTTTATGGCATCTCGGGTAAACGGACCGTAATAATTGGTTATATCCTGGTCGTAGTATCCCAGCTCATACAGTCTGCGCTGAATCTCCGGCACACCGTCACCCGTCATGCCGCCCTGATATTCAACTATTGCGGTAGTCGTGGTGGTAGGCTTTGCAGTCGTAGTAGGCTTAGTAGTGGAAGCTGTGTCCTGAGTGGTAGTCTTCCCCTTAGTTGTTTCTGTAGTTTTCTTTGCAGTCTTTGAAGTAGTTTTCTTTGTGGTTGTGGTTGGCTTTTTTGAAGTCTTAGCGGTAGTTTTCGCCGTTGTCGTTGTTTGCTTCCTTGTGGTAGTTGTATCTTTATCTGTCACAGCCGATGAAGTTGTCTTTTTAGTAGTAGTGGTTTGCTTTATCGTAGTTGTAGTTTTCTCGGTCGTGGTAGTAGTTTTCTTTGTTGTTGTAGTGGTTAACTTTGTTGTAGTCGTAGTTTTCTTTGTAGTGGTGGTGGTTAGCTTGGTTGTAGTCGTAGTTTTCTTTGTGGTGGTGATCTGACTCGGATCAACCTCGCCTATCAGCGCGCCGGACTTGCCGAAATCATACATCTTGCCGTCCACCTTGACTACTCCGACGCAGAACTCGCCGTTTTTATAATAAAACCTTTCGCCGTTGAAATCAAACCAGCCAGTCGTGGGGTAAGAAATCATACTTATCTTAAACCACTTTAACCACGGACTGTAATATCTGGAGGACATAGCGGAATACACGACGTTCACCTTGGAATTGCGCATATCAATTGCCATGTCCACTCCGTCCTTGTTTTTGCCTACATACACTCCGGCATGTCCCTCGCACCAAAGTCCAAGTCCGTGAATACGCGGCATATCATTGGTACTGCCGTTGACTGAGGATGCGTTCAGCAAAGCCTTAGCTCCTCCGCCCTGTCCGTTGCAATAGGAGCGTATAAGACCCGAGCAGTCCACTGCGCCCGCGCTGGAGCCGCCGTATTTGTACACCCATCCTTCGTTATACGCGCGAAACGCCCATTCTGCCATGCCTATTCCTGTTTTGCCCTTGATAACGGCGGCAGATACAGTAGAAATCGTCATGCTGAAAAATATTATTCCCGAAAGTATGAAAGCCAAAAGTGATTTAAAAAATTTTTTGCTGTTTTTTTTGCCGATATTCATAATTTATCATCACCCTTATCAATCACGGCGGTCAAACAATAAAACCCAATAAAAAAATGCTTATTAATATGTTATAACTTTACATCGAAAAAATCAACCGTCAATTTCACAGTTTTAGTGTAGTTTTATAGCTTATTGCATTATAACACGCCACAGGTTTCAGCTAAATTAATTATATCGGTTTCAAATATCTCATATAAAGCCATAAGATCATCATTAGAAATCAGCTTCATCATTTTATCATACTGCGCACTGTCATCCTTTGAGTGAGAAGAAAATTCAACCGATGTAAATGTTACGGTATATGAATCGCTATCCGTTTTCACAGTGACATTTATCAGCGACGAGGATGAAACCGTCATCGACAGAGATTTATATTCGCTTCCGACCGACTCCGACGGCGTATAGCACAAAATAGTGAATTTTCCCATGCTATCGTCAATAAACTGAAAAATCATCAGTTCTTCGTCAACTGTCTTACAGAGTGCCAGTTCCTGCGAATATCCCCCGGCTTTCTGATAGCCGTAGGCGGCAAATTCATCGGAATATTTTTCATAATCCTCCAGCACAGCCGATCTCAGTGCGAACACTTTCGGTTCCTCCTGAGAATGCTGCGACAATGCCGGGTTGTCACCGTCGGAGCTGTCTCCGCCGAATTTTTCTTTAAGCCCGCTTACTATAAACGAAATCAGCGCAATTATTATGAGCACGCCTATTGCAGGCATCAGAACCTTATCAAAAAACCTGTTCATGCTCTCAACCTTTTTTAAGCCTTTTTTTTCTTTTTCGGTATAATTCAAGACCTAAAGCCCCCCATATTACATAAACACATCACTATTATACAATGTTTGAAAATATTATTTATGATAATTATGTAAATATTTTAGTTTAATTGTGAGAAAACACGGTACAAGTATATGATAAATCATAATTTAGCTGATTGACGTCCACTCGCAAATCTTCGATTTTCTCGTTAGTTTTTCACGAGCTTCGCATTGTTTCCTATTGCAAGTTTATCTTGCACTTTAGTTTTGTAGGGGCTTTGCCCCTACGACCCCACAATGGGCGCTGCCCCTTGACCCCGCCAAGAGGGCCTGCC
>JAQXFQ010000142.1 GCA_029005175.1 Bacillota bacterium | reverse complement strand
CGTGGGGTCGTAGGGGCAAAGCCCCTACAAAACCAAAGTGTAGCAAAAACTTAAAATAGGAAACAATGCGAAGCTCGTGCAAAACTAACAAGAAAATCTTTGATTTTCGAGTGGACGTTGCGCAGATAAATTATGATTTATTTTTTCGCCAAATCAATCAATCCGCAGATTTTGCTCATTATATAGTCATATCCGCCCTCGCTGTGGGGAATCAAACAATTTTCGCAGCTTTTCACGCCGTTCTCGAGGTAAAGAAAATTACCGCCGCATTTGTCTCCCAGCGCATAGAGAGGACAGTAGCAGAAAAGGCAGTTGAAGGTTTCTCCTGCACCTTTGTGACATGGAAAAAACTCACATTTTGTGTTGCTGAAAAATTTGTATTTCTCCATTTTAATTTATTCTCCTTTAAATTTGCAAAAAAATACAGGCTTTGCCGTTGAGGCATCACCTGTATTTTTATCGCTATACTAACACACTACTCGTTAGCCTGAACTGTTTCGTCCTCTGATGATGTTGTAATTGAATCGGCATTGATTACGACATCATCATAATGCTCGGTGGAGCGCAGCACGACGGTGGTTCTGCCGGGAATAACAAGAGTGCCGTTATCGAGGGAGGCTATGGCTTCTTTTTCCTCTGTGGTTTCTTCAGCCTCAGAGGATTGTCCTAATACGGGAGCTGAAGCTGTTTCCACCTCATCAGGAAGACCCTTGCTTACAACATATCCTCTGAACTCGCTGAAATCTGAATATCCGAGATCTTTCAGGTTAAAAGTCTTTTCGTCCAAAGAAAGATTGTGAATTACCATAACGGCAACTCCGTCATATACGCATGTGTAAGCGCATATTGCTGAATCCTTGAAATCACATGCGGTGACAACGCCGCGTGCAATCTGAGGATTCTGATTTTTTAGCTTGAGCAGCATGCGGTAATGATTGAGCAGTGAATTTTCATCGTCCCACTGGTCAAATGCCGGCACCACATCGTCCTGATTTACATTCGGGTCAGTTCCCGGAGCATAGGTTATACGGATACCGCTTTCGCTCTCCGACCACTTCATCGGCATACGCGCGGTGGGATCTTTCTTGGATGAGTCGGTTGATGTGCCCTTGAGCCCGATTTCCTCACCGTAATAAATAAAAGTATTGCCGGGCATCATCTGATAAAGGCTGGCGGCCATCTTGCGCTGACTTAGCGTCTGGAAATAGCTTGAACTGCGGTACATGTCATGATTTGAGATAAAGGGAGCGTCGATCGCGTCCGTTGCAGAGACAAGTTCGAGTGTGTTGTTCCAGGTCTGGATCCTATTGGCTAATTCCGCGCCCTGCAGATTTTTGACTGCAGTGGGGAGGTATCCGCCTGTGTTGGCGTAGGGGAAGTTAAAGAAGCTGTCCATACCGCTTTGGTAATATTTGCTGATGACAAGCGAGCTTGTCCATGCCTCACCGACCGTGTAGAAGTTCGGGTTTTTGGATTTGCAGTATTCTGTGATTCTATTTAGCACTTTAACATTTTCGGAGGTGTTGAGATAGTAAAAATACAGAACGGCGTCAAAGCGGAATCCGTCAACACCCTTGTCAATCCAGAAGTCGCATATTTTGAAGATTTCTTCCCATACATATTCGCTGTCGTAATTCAATTCCGGCATATCGTCGCTGAAATTACACTCATAGAAGTAATCTGTGCATGTAATCGGTTTGTATCTTACGCCGTCTATCTTTTCATCCTCGGTTACTACAGTGTAGTATTCGGAATATTTTGCATCGTGCGGAAGCTCTTTGCCGTCTGTCTCGGCGCGAAGATTTTCGCAGAATTTGATGAACCATTCATGCTCCTTGGAGGTATGGTTGAACACCATGTCGATGATTACGGTAATATTGCGGTCATGGCAGGCTTTAATCAGATTTTCAAAATCCTCCATTGTGCCGTAGCTCGGGTCGATGGCGCAGTAGTCCTTTATGTCGTACTTGTGGTAGGAGGGGGAGGGGCAGATGGGCATAAGCCAGATGCCGTTGATGCCGAGGGACTTAGAGTCATCGGCTCCCAGGGCGGCCTTGAGGTAGTCGAGCTTGCTGATGACGCCGTTTAAATCACCTATTCTGTTGCCGTCAGAGTCGCTGAAAGAGCGGACAAAAATCTCATAGAAATTTTTGTATTTGTCATCGTATTCAACTATAGCCTCGTCGGGAATGTTGGATTTCTTTTCCTTCGCAATATCTTTCTTTCCACAGGAGGTCAGTACCATGAGGATAGAAAGCGCAATAAGAAGAGCAGAGCGGAACTTTTTGCTGAATTTCAAATTTTTTTCATCCTTTCAATGTTTGATAATTTGTACTGCTTAATACTGCCGAAAAAAATATCGGCCTGTTTGGTAATATTATAAAATATTTACCGCATAATGTCAATTATAAAGATGAAATAGTGATAATATAAATTTTTATAAATTTTAAAAATCACGTTTAAAAATCACGATTATAAAAAATGAGTTATAGAATATGCTTTTTTGGCATAAAATGCGATTAATGAACTGTTAAAGTGAATATTGCACAAAATCAATAGTTATCGGAGAAACTGATCGGAAAACTTTTGGCGAAAATGTTATAAGAACAAAAAAATTAAAAAAAATTTGTCAAAAAAATCGGTTCAGTGGTTCGTTAATCTATTGACAGGTGTCTTTATTTATGATAATATTTCATATAGCAATTTCTAACTGTTTGGGAAGGTTGTGATTTTTTGGCTCAAAAGGAATCCTGTTCATTTCCGCGTGCTTCGGGCATACTTCTGCCTGTAACCAGTCTTCCGTCACCGTACGGTATAGGCACTCTCGGCAAAGCGGCTTATGAATTTGTTGACTTTCTGAAGAAGGCTGAACAAAAATACTGGCAGGTTCTTCCTATCGGTCCTACCAGCTACGGCGATTCGCCTTATCAGTCTTTTTCCGCGTTTGCCGGCAACCCCTATTTCATAGATCTTGATACTCTCGTGGAAGAAGGTCTTCTTTATCACGATGAGATAACCTGCTATGATTGGGGCAACAACTCGGCAAAGGTTGATTATGCAAAGATTTACGAATCGAGATTTATAGTGCTTCGCAAGGCGTATGAGCGCAGTGCCCACAAATCACTGCCCGAATATACCGCGTTCTGCGAGGAAAATGTCTTTTGGCTCGATGACTACAGCTTCTATATGGCTCTCAAGTTCTACTTCGACAGCCACGAGTGGCAGCTGTGGGACGACGATATCCGTCTGAGAAAGCCTGAGGCAGTCAAAGCTTATCAAGAAAAGCTTGCCGATGATATTGATTTCTGGAAGTTCCTGCAGTACAAGTTCTTTGAGCAGTGGAACAAGCTCAAGGCATATGCAAACGAGAACGGAATCAAAATCATAGGCGATATTCCGATATATGTTTCAATGGACAGCGCCGATACATGGGTACACGGCGATATGTTCCAGCTTGACGAGGAGAAAAAGCCTGTCAAGGTGGCCGGTGTTCCGCCGGATAATTTCTCCGCCACAGGTCAGCTTTGGGGCAACCCCCTTTATGACTGGGATGCCATGGAGAAGGACGACTTCGCATGGTGGAAGCAGCGTATGGGCGCTTCGGCAAAGATCTACGACGTTATCCGTATTGACCACTTCATTGGCGTGGTTAAATATTACGCCATACCTGCCGATTCTGATACCGCTATCAACGGCAAGTGGATGCCGGGTCCCGGCGCAAAGCTGGTCAATGCTATCAACTCTGTGCTGGGCGATTCTCTCGTAATCGCTGAGGATTTGGGCGTTACCAACGACAAGGTCATTGCACTGCTCAAAAAAGCCGGATATCCCGGTATGAAGGTGCTTCAGTTTGGCTTTGACGGAGGCGGAAGCGATAATGTTTTCCTGCCGCACAATATCACCGAGAACTTCATAGTTTACGGCGGTACTCACGACAACGAAACACTTGTCGGTTATTTCTGCGACGATAATAAGGACATAGAGGATCTCAGATATGCGGTGGAATATCTGAATTGCGAAACCATCAGCGATATTCCCGATGCAATCATTCGTGTGGGATTCATGTCGTGCGCTCATACCGTAATTTATCAGCTCCAGGATTACCTTGGACTTGATAATTCTGCCAGAATGAATTTCCCGTCTACACTTGGCGGAAACTGGGAATGGAGAGCGACTAAAGCACAGATGTCAGACAAGCTGGCAGCAAAGATTGCAAGGCTTGTCGAAATATATGGGAGGTAAAAAAACTTGAACACGACTTTTCAGAATGATGTAATTAAATGCCTTGAGCTGGATGCGGGCAAAACACTCAAAACAGCAACAACCAACGAGCTTTACAACGCTGTATCAAAGGCGGCTGTTGCTCAGGCTTACCGCGGAGCCGCTCCTTTTACCAAGACAAAGAGAGCTGCATACCTTTCCGCTGAATTTCTTATCGGCCGTATGATTTACAGCAACCTGCTCAACCTCGGTCTGCTTGATGAAACAAAGGAACTGCTCGCGTCAGCAGGCATCGACATCAATGTTTTTGAGGACATTGAGGACGATGCACTCGGTAACGGCGGTCTCGGTCGTCTGGCAGCCTGCTTCATTGATTCTGCCGCAACTCAGGATATACCTCTCGACGGCTACGGCATTCGTTACAAGTACGGTCTTTTCAAGCAGTATTTTGAGGACGGATTCCAGAAGGAAAAGGCTGATGACTGGCAGGCTTACGGCGATCCGTGGTCCATTCGCCACGATGACGAAACCGTTATCATTAATTTTGCAGGTCAGTCGGTAAAGGCAGTTCCTTATGATATGCCTGTTATCGGCTACGGCGGAAAGACAGTCAATACACTCCGTCTGTGGCAGGCTGAGCCGGTCAACTCTTTCGACTTCGATCAGTTCAACCGCAACAACAGGGCAGCTTCCATTGCCGAAAAGAACGATGCAGAGGTTATTTCTTCCGTCCTTTATCCGAACGATGAAACATATGAAGGAAAGGTGCTTCGTCTTAAGCAGCAGTATTTCTTCTCCAGTGCTTCCCTCAAGGACATGATCCGCAAGTACAAGGCAAAGCACGGTTCTGATTTCTCCCAGTTCTCTAAGGAGTATGCAATTCAGCTCAACGATACTCACCCTGTTGTTTCCATACCCGAATTCCTGAGAATTCTGGTTGAAGAAGAGGGCGTGGACGTCAAGGCCGCACTCGGCTACGCAAAGGAAACATTTGCATACACCAACCATACAATAATGCCTGAGGCTCTCGAAAAGTGGAGCACAAAGCTCTTTATCGATGTTATCCCCGAGGTTTACAACTATGTAATTATCCTTGACAAAGAGCTTCAGGAAGAGCTTGCTTCAAAGGGCATCGAGGGTGAGGCTCAGAAGATTTACAGAATTATCGACAACGACCTCGTCCACATGGCTCGCATTGCTATTTATGCAACACATTCCACAAACGGCGTTGCACAGATCCACACCGATATTCTTAAGGCTACAGCTCTCAACGAGTGGTATAAGCTCTATCCCGAACGCTTCAATAACAAGACAAACGGCATAACACAGCGCCGTTGGCTCGCTTTGGCCAATCAGGAGCTTGCTTCATTCATTACCGGTAAGATCGGCGACGGTTGGATTACAGACCTCTATGAGCTTAAGAAGATGGAAGCATTTGCTGATGACGCTGCGGTTCTTGACGAGTTTGCAGCAATCAAGCATACCAAGAAAGTTGAGCTTGCCGAGTATATGAAGAAGATGGACGGTTTCACTGTGAACCCCGACTTTATCTTTGACGTTCAGGTAAAGAGACTTCATGAGTATAAGCGTCAGCTTCTCAATGCTTTCTCTATTCTTGATATTTATTTCGGTATCAAGGAAGGACGCATCAAGAACTTCAACCCGACTGCATTTATCTTCGGCGCAAAGGCTGCCCCCGGTTACTACCGCGCAAAGGGCATAATCAAGTTTATCAATGAGATAGGCAAGATGATCGCTGCAGACCCCGAGGTAAGCAAGTATATCTCTGTATCCTTCGTTTCAAACTACAATGTTTCCTATGCTGAGAAGATCACTCCCGCAGCAGATGTATCTGAACAGATTTCTACAGCCGGCACAGAGGCTTCCGGTACAGGCAACATGAAGTTCATGCTCAATGGCGCTGTTACACTCGGCACCTATGACGGCGCAAACGTCGAAATAGTTGAGCAGGCCGGCGAAGAGAACAACTATATCTTCGGCGCAAGAGTTGAAGATATAGAGGCAATTAAGGACAGCTATGATCCTAAGAAGATTTATGATGAGAATCCGAGAATCAAGAAGATACTTGATACCCTCGTTGACGGTACTTTCGACGACGGCGGCACAGGTATGTTTAAGGATCTCTATGAATCTATCCTCAACGGTGCAAGCTGGCATCAGCCGGATCATTACTATATCCTCCTTGACCTCATTCCTTACTGCGATGCAAAGCTCAAGTGCAATGCTGATTACTCGGATAAGAAGGCATTCACCAAGAAGTGCTTCATAAACATGGCCAACGCAGGTAAGTTCTCCAGCGACAGAACCATCAAGGAGTATGCTGAGGAAATCTGGAACGTCTGATATTTCCACAATATTAGTCAAAAGTAACAAAGGTAATTTTTTGAAAATTTAACAATAGGCTACAATTAATTTAATTTTTATTATTAATTGTAGCCTGTTTTTTGTCCTTTTTGGCATAAATTTCTATGTGCACTTGCATTTTCTACAAAATTAATTATATCTACCAATTAAAAATCTGAATTTTCGCAAATTTTTTTTGAAAAACTATTGACAAATCGCACAATTTGAGTTATCATATTGTCAGGTTCGGACGAGATTAAAAAATAGTCCATAAAACCTATAAAAATTGTTGAAAACGCTGTTGGCGTTTACAAAAAAATAAACTGGAGGGTTTATCCAATGAAAAAAAGAATTCTTGCACTTTCACTTGCTGCTGCTCTCGTAGTCGGCGCAATGGCTAGCTGCACACCTGAAAAAGAACCTGTTTCTTCTGTCGAAGCTAGAGACATCACACTCGTTATGTGGGGCTCTGAAGCAGATCAGGACTTCCTGAAGGAAACTTCTGCTGCATGGGCAAAGGATTATGCAGCTGCAAACGCAGATGTTAACTCTGTAACTGTTGACGTTCAGATCGTTGGTGAAGATCAGGCAACAACAGACGCAACAAAGGATCTTTCTGCTGCTGCTGACCTCTTCGGCGTTGCTAACGACCAGCTTTCTACACTTGTTCCTGCAAACGCTATCTATGCTCTTCCTGAGTCTGTTGTTTCTGACGTTACAAAGGTAGTTGGCGAATCCAGCGTTGCATCTACAATGTATGATGGCAAGTATTATGGTTTCCCCTATGCTCCTAACACAGCAGAAATCATGTTCTACAATACTTCTATGTACACAGCAGATGACGTTAAGTCTCTCAACACAATGCTCGAGAAGGAACTTCCCGGCGGTGCTACAAACCTTATCGCTGACGTCAACAATGCATGGAACTCCATGACATGGTTTGCAACAGCCGGCGCAAAGCTGTTCACAGGCGGCGACAAGACAGTCAACACTCTTAACTGCGACGAAGCTGTAAAGATGCTCGAATGGCTTCAGAGCCAGGGTGACTCTGGTACAAAGAAGATTGCACAGGCTGGTTCCGGTAAGGACGACGCTGCTGCAATGCTTAAGGACGGCAAGGCTGGCGCTCTCTTCTTCGGCGCATGGGCAAAGGATGCTTTCAAGGAAGCTCTCGGTGACAACTATGGCGTTGCAGAACTCCCGACACTTACAGTTGAAGGCGTTTGCGAGAATAAGCACCTCACCTGCTTCGGCGGTTCTAAGATGCTCGTTATCAATGCTCAGACCAAGGAGCCTGAAGCGGCACTCGCTCTCGCACAGTATGTTATCAGCGAAGAGTCTCAGCTCAAGAGATTCAAGGCAGTAGGCCAGACTCCTACAGCTGTTGCTCTCGCAACAAACGAAGAAATCGCTGCTGATCCCGCTGTTGCTGCAGAAGTTGCACAGGGTGCTTATACAGTTGTTAACGATCCTCTCGGCGGAACAGCTGGTTACTGGGATCTCGAGAAGCCCGTTATCTATGAAATCTTCACAGGCAAGACAGCTGCTGCTGATATCAAGGGCAAGCTCGATGAGCTCGTTGCAGCTATGAACAAGAACCTCGGTCTGTAATCTGTAATTTTTTCAGATAATTAGAATAGACTATAGTTAAATATTAATTAATATATAGCCTGAATATATTTTATAGTGTATTCAGGCTATATTTATCATTTGACAAAAATATTGATGAAAGTGAGGAAAAATAATGAGCAAAAAGAACTCCGAGTCTAAAATAAAGATTCCAGACTCATGGAGCACGAAGCTCTCTGCAGTAATTTTCGGCTTCAGTAACCTTATTCACAAGCAGATTGCAAAGGGCGTTGCATTTCTTCTTATTGAAGTTGCTTATATCCTGTTTATGATAATGGGCGGCTTTAACAATCTCGTTGGCCTCATCACTTTGGGTACTAAGGAAACAGCCTGGGTAGAAGTTCCCGGTAAGATTCTTCCTGAGTACCAAATAGGTGACAACTCCATGCTCCTCCTCCTTTATGGTGTTTTGACTCTTATTATTACAATAAGCACCATTTGGGTTGGATGGTGTAGCCTCAAAAGTGCAAGGAATCTTCAGATGCTCGAAATGCAGGGCAAAAAGATTCCAACTATTAAGGATGACGTTAAGCTTCTCCTTGACGAAAAATTCCATGTAACACTTTTGTTCTTACATATGATCGGAATTCTTGTTTTCTCCGTTCTTCCTTTGGTCTACATGATTTGTATTGCATTTACAAATTATGATAGAAATCATCAGGTCCCTGGTCATTTGTTTGATTGGGTTGGTTTCAAAAACTTTGGCGATATGCTTATTGGCGATGCCAGAATGTCAACAACATTCTTCGGCGTTCTCGCTTGGACTTTGATTTGGGCATTCTTTGCAACATTCTCCAACTATTTCCTTGGTATAATCGTTGCTTTGATTATCAACCAGAAGGGTATCAAGTTCCAGAAATTCTGGAGATCAGTTCTCGTTCTTACTATCGCAATGCCGCAGTTCATCTCATTGCTCGTTATGAGAAGCTTCTTCTCATCTTACGGCGTTATTAACAGAGCACTCTTAAACATGCATGTTATTGACAACATTCAGGATACTATAAAATTCTTTGAGGATCCGCTTCTCGCAAAGATCGTTATCATCGTTGTTAATATGTGGATTGGTATTCCTTATACCATGCTCATGTCATCCGGTATTCTTATGAATATTCCTCAGGATCTCTATGAAGCAGCAACAGTTGACGGTGCTAACAAGTTCCAGATGTTCTTTAAAATTACACTTCCGCAGATTATCTTTACAACCACTCCTTACCTTATTACTACATTTGTTGGCAACATCAATAACTTCAATGTTATCTTCCTCCTCACAGGCGGTGGACCTGAAACTACGGAGTACTATGGTGCAGGTAAGACCGACTTGCTCGTTACTTGGTTGTACAAGTTGACAAAGGATAAGTTTGACTATAGCTTGGCTTCTACTATCGGTATTTTGATCTTCATTATTTCTGCAACATTCTCGTTGCTGACATATACAAGATCTAAGTCTTATAAAGAGGAGGACGCTTTCCAATGAGTGCAAAAAATCTTACAGCTGTTACAGGTAAACCTACAAAGAGCTACAAGAGACAGAGAGCCATTACATTGGGCTTCAGCTACGCCTTCTTGATTATTCTCTCTATAATCTGGGTTATCCCGATCGTTTGGGTACTTTTGACTGCATTCCGCAGACAGCCCGGTACGTTCACTTCCTCTTTCTTCCCACAGCCTTACACATGGATTGAGGATGGATTTAAGTATACTCAAACCTATACTTTACAGAACTTCGTTGACCTCTTCCAGGCTAGAGATGGATTTGATTTCGGTCGTATGTGGCTCAATACACTTATTGTCGCTACTTGTTCGTGTGTAATTTCCACATTCTTTATCGTTTCTACGGCATACGTTATGTCGAGAATTCGTTTCAAGCTTCGTAAGACATTCATGAACATCGCTCTTATCATGGGCATGTTCCCTGGCTTTATGTCTATGATCGCTATCTACTTCATTTTGAAGTCAATTAACATTCATCAGACACTCTTCGCTCTTGTTCTCGTTTATTCTGCTGCATCAGGCTTAGGTTTCCAAGTTGTTAAAGGCTTCTTTGATACCGTACCAAAAGCCCTTGATGAGGCAGCTATGATCGATGGTGCGAACAAGGCACAGGTATTCTTCAAGATTATCCTTCCCATGTCCAAGCCTATTATCGTTTATCAGGCTTTGACATCCTTCATGGGCCCGTGGATGGACTTCATCTTTGCTAGATACCTCATGGGTACTCATTATGAAACCTATACCGTTGCCATCGGTCTTTATGACATGCTTGAAAAGACCCGTATTGACACATACTTCCGTCAGTTCGCTGCAGGTTCTGTATGTGTTGCTGTGCCGATTATGATTCTCTTCATGTGCTTGCAGAAGTACTATGTTGAGGGCGTTACCGGCGGTGCCGTTAAGGGCTAATCAACAAAATATTGTTCAACTTTACAGTTGCTCAATTTAAACAAAATTCCAATTCAACATTAACTGAAAAAATCGTCTGCTCCTGTGAGTGGGCGATTTTTTTTTGCACACTTTTTTCCTGCCGGAATATTATGTGAACAAGGAGGGATAAAAGTGAGGTATCAACGTCATAAGGTCAGCAAAAGCGCAGTCAGAAAAAAAATCAAAATAACTCTGCTGTTGAGTTTCGTGATTTTTATAGTTATTTGCATCAGAGTCAGACCAATACTGAAAGAAATGACAGCAGTACAGGCAGCTTACATATCAAATAAGGCTATAGACGAGGCTGCTGCTGAGGTACTTTCACGGTATGATATTCAATACGATGATTTAATGACGATAGATTTTCATGAAGACGGCACGGTTGCAGCTATGAGCTCGGATATAAGGGAAATGAATAAGTTTAAAACCGAGCTTTCAAAGGCTATCCAAAAAAAGATTCTGGAATATCAGGAACGTGAGGTGTCCATACCTTTGGGAACCTTGACGGGTATTGATTTGCTGTCGGGTCGCGGACCCAGAGTTCGCATGAAAATAGAATTGTACGGCAATGTGCTGGCAAATCTGGAGAGTAAATTTGACGATGCGGGCATCAACCAGACTCGTCACCAGATTATCTGCAATGTAAATGTCAGCGTTTCAGCGATAATTCCGGGCTGCTCATCATATACAACGATAAACAACAGCTTCACGGTATCCGAAACAGTACTGCTTGGAAACGTGCCGGAATCCTACACAAATGTTAATACGGTGGATGACCTATACGACGACATAAATAATTTCCTTGACGATTGAAATTAGCAAAATTATAGTGTAAAATATATTTAATATTATATTGCCCGCCCAAACCAAATATTGTCGAAATATAGTTAAGGAGTTAAAATTTATGTCGGATAAAAGTTCAGCCGCAGTCCGAATATCGGAACTGCGAAAATTGATAGAATATCACAGCAATGCTTATTACAATTCTGACTCACCTGAAATTGAGGATGATGAGTATGATGCATTGATGCGTGAACTGCGCGATTTGGAAAAAAAATACCCGGAATTCAGTGATGAAAATTCACCCACGGTCAAGGTGGGCGGCAATGCCTCGTCGAAATTTGCATCAGTTGTGCATGATGTAGCCATGCAGAGCCTTCAGGATGTATTCAGCATGGATGAGGTCAAGGAATTTTGTGAAAAGTTCAGCGGATATTCCGATGTTGAGTATGTTGTGGAGCGCAAGATTGATGGGTTGTCGGTTTCACTTGAATACACTAACGGCGTGCTGACTCGTGGCTCAACAAGAGGCGACGGAAGAACAGGTGAAGACATTACCGAAAATATTCTCACCATTGAGTCTATTCCACACAAGATTGACACGGCGGCGGAATTTCTTGAGGTGCGCGGCGAGGTGTATATGCCGCGCAAGACCTTTGCAGCATTGAACGCATATCAGGAGGAAAACGGCTTTAAGACATTTAAAAACCCGCGAAATGCCGCCGCAGGCTCTCTGCGCCAAAAGGACGCGGCTGTGACGGCTTCCCGCGGGTTAGATATATTCGTTTTTAACGTGCAGCAGGTGAGGGGGGCTGAATTTAAGACGCACTCGGAGTCGCTCGAATTTTTGAAAGGGTGCGGGTTTCACGTTTCGCCTGAGTTTACGGTTGCCAAAAATTTTGATGAGGTTGCGGCTGCGATAAACAAAATCGGCGAGCTGCGCGGTGAGCTTGAATATGATATTGACGGCGCAGTAGTGAAAATTAACAGCCTTAATTTGCGTGAAATTGCGGGAACAACGTCAAAGTTTCCCAAGTGGGCAGTTGCATTTAAATATCCGCCCGAACAAAAGGAAACTATCCTTCGCGACATTGAAATTACAGTGGGGCGCACAGGAGTGCTCACTCCCACGGGAATATTTGATCCCGTTCTGCTTGCCGGAACCTCTGTCGGTCGTGCGTCGCTGCATAATCAGGATTATATTTCTCAGAAAGACATTCGTATCGGCGATTTGGTTGTACTTCGCAAAGCTGGTGAAATTATTCCTGAAGTGGTTTCAGTTGCGAAACACGGGGACGGCGAGCCGTATGTAATGCCGGAGGTCTGTCCGTCGTGCGGCGAGAAGGTGTTTCGACTGGAGGATGAGGCCGCGCTGCGCTGTCTTAACCCCGAATGTCCTGCACAGCTCACACGCAACATAATCCATTTTGCCTCGCGTGATGCTATGGACATTGACGGAATGGGTCCTGCGGTGGTAGATCAGCTTATAAATAAAGGGTTGATTAGTTCGCCCGCAGACCTCTATCGCCTGACAGAGCAGGATATAGCAGGCTTAGAGCGAATGGGCAAAAAGTCGGCGCAGAATCTAGTGGCTGCAATCGAAAAATCCAAAAGCAATCCCCTGCATAAGCTGATTTTTGCGCTTGGCATACGTCATATAGGTGAAACTGCATCACGACAATTAGCTGATGAATTTAAGAATATGCAGGCTCTGATGAATGCTTCGCCGGAGGATTTTTCGGCGATAGAGGGCTTTGGCGAGGTTATGGCTGAGTCGATATGCGATTATTTTTCCACAGAGAGTGCCCGTGAGCTGATTGAGCGTCTGGCGGAATTCGGCGTGAATATGGAGGTCGCAAACTCAGAAAATGACGAGCCTGCGTCCGACAAGCTGAACGGACTTACATTTGTAATTACAGGTACATTAGATGGCATGACGCGCGATGAAGCCAAGGCTCTGATAATTGCCAACGGCGGCAAGGTTGCTGCCTCTGTGAGCAAAAAAACAAGCTGCCTGCTTGCGGGCGAAAAGGCGGGAAGCAAGCTGACAAAGGCCGAACAGCTCGGCGTGAGAGTTATCGGGCTTGACGAATTGAATGACATGCTGAAATAATTGTAACTATAAATGAGCAGATATGTAAAATTGCACAGTAAATGATAATTTAGCTGCGTGACATCCACTCGAAAATCAAAGATTTTCTTGTTAGTTTTCCACGAGCTTCGCATTGTTTCCTACTGGTGGTTGTTCTTGCACTTGGGTTTTGTTGGGGATTTGCCCCTACGACCCCACAATGGGCGCTGCCCCTTGACC
>JAQXFQ010000141.1 GCA_029005175.1 Bacillota bacterium | reverse complement strand
ATAGAGGTGTCGAACGCCTCCAAGGATTTGGTGCCAAAGGAGTACATTCGCAAGCAGACGCTTGCCAACTGCGAACGCTACATCACCGAGGAATTGAAAGAGATGGAGGGGCGTGTGCTGGGCGCGCGCGACAGAATAGTCAAGCTGGAATACGAGCTTTTTGAGGAGATACGCAAGAAGGTCGCCGCCTGTCAGGACAGGGTTCAGCGCACAGCCGAAGCAATCGCACGTCTGGACGTGTGGTGTTCGTTTGCCGAGGTTGCGGTGCGCAACAATTACACTCGCCCGCTGGTCAACACCTCGGGCAAAATTATATTGAAGGACAGCCGTCACCCGGTGGTTGAGGCGGTTTCAGACGAACAGTTCGTGCCGAACGACGTGTATCTCGACAACAACGACAATCGCGTGGCTATAATCACAGGTCCGAATATGGCAGGCAAATCGACATACATGCGCCAGGTCGCGATAATCACGCTGATGGCGCAGTGCGGCAGCTTTGTGCCTGCGAGCAGCGCAGAAATCGGTGTGGTGGACAGCATATTCACCCGAGTGGGGGCTTCGGACGATTTGGCGTCGGGACAGTCCACATTCATGGTTGAAATGAATGAAGTCGCGTATATTCTGAAAAATGCCACGGCTGACAGTCTGCTGATTCTGGACGAAATCGGGCGCGGTACATCGACATTTGACGGCATGAGCATAGCGCGCGCCGTGCTGGAATTCGTTGCGGACAAGAAAAAGCTGGGGGCTAAGGCGCTCTTTGCCACACATTACCACGAACTCACCGAGCTTGAAGATTTGCTCAGGGGAGTGAAGAATTATTCGGTCGCCGTCAAGAAGCATGGCGAGGATATTACTTTCCTGCGCAGGATAGTCAGCGGCGGCGCAGACCAGAGCTACGGCATTGAGGTGGCCAAGCTGGCGGGAATCCCCGACAATGTGGTAAAGCGCGCGCGGCAGATACTCAAGCAGCTGGAGAGCGGTCAGCCTGAGCAGAAAAAGAAAACCGTGCGCGATGAGCAGACGGCAATTTCATTTACCCCGCCGGGCGAGGCGGAGGCGATATTCCGCCTGAAAAATCTTGATATAAACAACCTCACCCCCATGCAGGCGATGCAGATGCTGGGCGATTTGGCGGAACTGGTTAAATAAGGAAACGATGCATTTACCATAGAGTGCGCAACGCCGGGAATCCAGAGGGAAACAGCCATTCAAGGAATGGCTGGGGCAAAGCCACCACAAAGCTAAAGTGCAAGAAAAAAATCTAAAATAGAAAAATGCACCCATGCGAAGCCCATAAAAAAATTAACAAGAAAATCTTTGATTTTCGAGTGGACGTCACGCAGATAATTTATGATTTATAAATACAGCAATAATTGATTTTCTAAACATAGAGGTGAAAATAAATGGCTAAAGTAAGGCTTTTGGATAAACATACAGCGGAATTGATTGCGGCGGGTGAGGTAGTTGAACGCCCGTCGTCAATTGTTAAGGAATTGGTGGAAAACTGTATCGATGCAGGCGCGACTGTAGTAACCGTGGAGATAAAGCACGGCGGCTCGGCGTACATACGCATCACCGACAACGGCGAGGGCATCGCACCCGAGGACGTGCCGACTGCCTTCCTCCGCCACGCAACCAGCAAGATACGCGTGGATACCGACCTCGACAGCATCGCGACACTCGGATTCCGCGGCGAGGCTCTCGCGTCAATCTGCGCCGTTTCAAAGCTTGAGATGATTACCCGCACCGCAGATTCCGACGAGGGTGTGCATTATGTCATTGAGGGGGGCGAGGAACAGCTTAACGAGGTTATCGGCTGCGCAGTCGGCACAACTATTATCGTACGCGAGATGTTTTACAATACACCCGCGCGCCGAAAGTTTCTCAAATCGGACAAATCCGAGGGCAACGCGATTGCCTCCGTGCTGGACAGGGTTGCGCTCTCGCACCCCGAAATTTCCTTCCGCTTCATCCGCGAGGGAAAGGAAGCACTGCTCACTCCGGGCGACGGCAAATTGAAATCCGCTATTCACGCAGTGTTCGGGCGTGAATTTACAGCGGGGCTTATTCCCGTCAGGTACGAATACAACGGAGTTCAGGTTAAGGGCTACATATCCAAGCCGGTCAATGCACGCCCGAACCGCGCTATGCAGATATTTTTCATCAACGGGCGATACGTCCGCAGCCGCACCATGCAGACGGCTCTGGAGGAGGCCTGCAAAGGAGCAGTAATGGTGGGAAAATTCCCCTCCTGTGTGCTGGGAATAAGTCTCGACTGCTCGGCAGTCGATGTCAATGTTCACCCCGCCAAGCTTGAAGTGCGTTTTACCAACGAACGTCCGATTTACGAGGCGGTGTATTTCTCGGTGAAGTCATCGCTTGCCGAGCACGACACTCCGCGCGATGTTGAACTGCCGATTGCCCGTAAGGTCAGCACCGCGCCGAATATGCACGAATACAGCGGTGTTCAGATAGATTTGAATGAAGCGGCGCGCGCCCGGAGAATAAACAGCCGCATTAATCCCGAGCCTAAGTCCGACGAGCGCAGAGTTGAGCCGCAGACTGTTCCACAGAGTCGGGTTTTTTATGATGAGGAAAAGCCGCTTGTTGTGAGAGATGGCGCGATTGCTTCGCCGATTCAGGCAAGCAATACTTTGCCAAATGTTATGAGCATGCCGAGTGAAGCTAAGCACGATGAGCCAACGGATAAAATTCCCGAGGTGGTGTCTGTTCCTTATAATGAACCGCCGCAGGAGGATTTCATTCCGATTAAGGAAGCTGAGACAAACTCATCGCAGGACGCTGCTCTGCAAACTGACCTGCCGATTGATGAAGCGGTTGCGGAAGCTGAAAAAAATATGCCGCAGGAGAGCTTTATTTTGCCCGAATACAAAATAGTGGGCGAGATTTTTAACACATATATTCTCATAGAGTCTGGCAATGAGCTGATTATGATAGACAAGCACGCCGCGCACGAGCGGCTTATATATGAGCGATTGATTAAGCAGGCGGATAATCCCGACAGTCAGATGCTGCTTACACCCTTGCCTGTTACGCTGGACAAGCAGCAATATGACGCGGTGGTGGATAATATCGAACTGCTGGCGAAGGCGGGCTTTGAGGTGGAGGATTTCGGCATGGGTACGGTGCTTATACGCTCCGTTCCTACTATTCTGTCGGGAAACGATGCCGAGGGCACACTGTTGGAAATCGCGGGTCAGCTTGGCGGCAAAATCAATGCCGTGACCACCGAGCATCTCGACTGGATATATCACACGATTGCCTGCAAGAGCGCGATAAAGGGCGGCGACAGAAATCTTCCCGATGAGCTTGCCGCGCTGGTGCTGACGCTTATAAGCAATCCCGATGTGCGCTATTGCCCGCACGGCCGCCCGATTTACATTTCGCTCAAAAAGCGCGAAATAGAAAAATACTTCGGGAGAATACAATGATGAATGAAAGATTTAAGGTTGCGGCGGTGGTGGGAGCTACCGCCTCGGGCAAGACCGCGCTGGCTGTTTCGCTGGCGCAGAAGCTGAACGGAGAGGTCATCTCCGCCGACTCAATGCAGATTTACAAGGGATTGTCTGTTTCCACCGCCAAGCCTACAGAGGAGGAAATGTGCGGGATTCGCCATCACCTCATCGACTTTGCGGAGTTGAATGAGGAATTTTCCGTGGCAAGGTATTGTGAACTGGGTCATGCGGCGATAGCTGATATTTCATCGCGGGGCAGGCTGCCGATAGTATGCGGGGGTACGGGGCTGTATGTCGATTCGCTGCTCAAAAATATAATTTTTGCGGATATTCCGCAGGATGAGCAGCTCCGCCAAAGGCTGAACGACGAATTTGACGAGGTGGGTGGGGAGGAAATGCTGCGCAGACTGGCTGAATTTGACCCCGAAAGCGCCGCAAAGCTTCATGCCGCCGACAAAAAACGCATAGTTCGCGGCTTTGAGGTTTACACCCTCAGCGGCACGACTATTTCGGAATACAACCGACGCTCCCGCAGCTTCCCCGACAGATATAATTATTGTATAATAGGCATAGGCTACCGCGACAGGCAGAAACTGTATGACCGCATCAACCGACGCGTGGATATGATGCTTGAAGCAGGACTTGTCGAGGAGGCGCGTAGCTTTTACAGTGAGAATTCCGGCAAGACCGCCGTACAGGCTATAGGCTGCAAGGAACTGCTGCCTTATCTGCGCGGCGAGGAGCCGATCGAGGCCTCTGTCGAAAGATTAAAGCAGGAAACAAGAAGATTTGCAAAACGGCAGTTGACATGGTTCCGTCAAAATGATAAAATAATATGGATACACGCGGACGAGTGTCAATCCTATGATGAGCTTGTCGAGCGTGCGGCGCATGAATTAATAACTAATCTGATGCTGTGATAAGCGTTTCTGCAGAAAGGAGTGGCTGAAATGGCATCTATAAAAAACGGCGAAGGCAAAAGCTCCGCCAATCGCAAACGCAAGAGAACAACATCCGCTAAAAAGAAAAATAAAAGTAAATTCGATTTGCAGAGTAAGGCGGCTTCGATAATGAGCAGGCTTTTTGCAGGCGATTCGCAAAGCTCCGCAAAAGAAACTGCCAAAGCTGCGGCAGATAAAGAGCCTGTAAAAAGCGGCAGAATAGGTGAAACGCTCAATACTTCTCAGATGGAGCCTTATGCTGAGGATGAGCCGCGCAGGACACGCAGCTCTCCGGGTGCAGCTCAAAAGCAGCGTCCGGCACAGAGAAGCGGCGGAAATGACAGCCAATCTGACGGCGAAAGCGTCGGCGGCGAAAGCATGACTCTCGCTGAGTATCTGGGGGAATACACCAAAAAAACCTGGGTCAGGATAATGCTGGTTATAGTGCTGGTGTTTTTTCTGATGTATATTGCATATCAGATTTATCTGAATTTCTACAGCGATATAAAAACCGAGATTGCGGCGGTATCTACATATTCCGAAACGATAGACACTGAGGGCATCGCCGTACGCAATGAGGTTATTATCGAAAACACTCTCAGCGGCTCATGTGTGGGCGCGGTGAAAAACGGCGGAAAGGTGTCAAAGGGTCAGACCGTGATAAACGTCTTTAAATCCGCAGATACCGCTGCTGCGTATACCCGTATAGCTGAAATCGACAGTGAAATCGCTGAGCTGAAAAGCATGGCAACAGCTTCTGAGGACAGCGCAACTGAGGTCACCAATATCGAAAAGCAGCTTGATGTTCAAATAAATAAGCTTGCTAAGTCTGTGAATGAGGGTAATATCAGCGAGACTTCCGCAATAAGGTCAGAGATCACTTACCTTATGAATAAGCGTCTTATAGCCATGCGCAAGGTTGAGGATTATCAGGAGCGCATAGATGCGCTGAATAAGGAAAAAACATCGCTTGAAAATTCCTACAATGAATCACCGTCCACAATAAATGCCCCTGCTTCGGGATATTATGTAAACTACCTTGACGGATATGAAAGGCTTCTGACCCCATCAATGCTCCCGAATCTTACAGCCGATAAGCTTGGGAGCATAATGAATCAGAAAGTCGCTGCAAACGAAAATCCGGCGGGCAAGCTGATAACTGATTTTTCGTGGTATCTGGCGTGTCCTGTTTCAAAAAAGGCGGCGGAGGACTATCTGGCGGTTGATTCTGTGTACACGTTGATTCTGCCGTATTCGGAAACCGGAAGCGTCAAGGGCACACTGGTTTATCTGAACGAGGGCGAGGGCGACAAGCTGCTGGCGGTGTTTGAGTGTTACTCACTTCTGTCGGAGCTTTGCAGCATGCGCAGTCAGCCTGTTAAAATTCAGGTGAAATCATACACCGGCTTCAACGTCAAAAAGGGCGCGCTTCATGTTTACCATGACAATGTCGAGGTGAAAAACGAAAAGGGCGAAGTCACCGGTCACAAGGAAGTCAGATACCCCTGTGTATATGTAATTGTGGGCAATCAGGTGGTAGCCCGCAGGGTCGATATTGTGTATAACGGCGAAGATTTTGCCATATGCAGCGCAAAGAGCAACGAAAGCGGCTATCTGACGCTGTATGATAAAATAATTACGGAAGGAAAGGGTCTGTATGCAGGAAAAATCATCAATTGATTTGTCGCCCGAGCTTTTGCAGCGTTTTCACGATGTTGAGGAAAATCTCAAGGTGATACGCGAAAACATCGCCGAGGCGGCAGTAAAATCCGGACGCTCCCCGGAGGATGTGATCCTGATGGCGGTCACAAAGACCGTTCCGGTGGAGGTTATCAATCACGCTCTTTCGCTCGGTGTCGATTATATGGGAGAAAACAAGGTGCAGGAGCTTAACTCCAAGTATGATTCTCTTATAAAGCAGGACAAGCATATTCACCTTATCGGTCATCTGCAGACCAACAAGGTCAAGCAGGTGGTGGGCAAGGTTGAGATGATACAGTCGGTGGATTCTGAAAGGGTCGCGTCGGCTATTGCGTCAAAAAGCAGAGAGCTGGGCATTGTCACCAACGTGCTGGTTGAGGTAAATATAGGCAGGGAAGAGAACAAATCGGGAGTTTTTCCCGAGGAGGCTCATGAACTTGTCTGTAAAATCAGCGAATTTGATGGTATAAATGTACAAGGATTGATGGCAATTCCCCCCGCAGACTGCGAAATTATACAAACACGCAGATATTTTGAAGAAATATACAAACTGTTTATTGACATTGGTGCAAAAAAAACTCATAATAGTAATTATACAATGAACTGCTTGTCGATGGGAATGTCCGCTGATTACAGCGAGGCTGTCCTGGAGGGCGCGACCATGGTAAGAGTGGGCACGGCTCTTTTCGGCAGGCGAATATACAATAAATAAACTTTACGGAGGTTAATTAACATGGGATTTTTAGACAGGGTGAGAAAAGGCGGCTTTTTCGGCGGCAATGAAGAAATAGATGACGATTATTATGATGACGAGGAAGAATACGAAGAAGACGAGGATGAATTTGAAGAGGAAGAGTATGTGAAGCCCGAGCCTGCCGAGCAGCCCATACAGCGCACAGCTTCCGCAGCCAAAAGAACGGCATATGTCGCTCCTAAGCCGGAGAACAGCGCAGCCTCGGACACACGCGTGCTCAATATACATGCCACGGCACAGCTCCAAGTGGTTATAAGCAAGCCTGAGGTTATGGAGGACGCATATGACATTGCTGACCACCTGCTCAATAAACACACGGTTGTGCTCAACCTCGAAACCACAAACAAGGAAATAGGCAAGAGAATAGTCGACTTCCTCAGCGGAGTTGTATATGCAAACAGCGGTCATTTTTCGAGAGTGGCTAATGCGACATTTGTCATCACACCTTACAATGTCGGCATTATCGGACAGGACGTAATAGGCGAGCTGGAAAACAGCGGCGTCTTCTTCTGAGAAAGTGGGCAGCGGCAGTAGCGGCGGCAGTACCGCCGGAGACAGCAGGCTGTTCACAGCCATGATGGAGGATGCAGCCGAGCTTTGCGAGCGGCGAAACGCACCTGTTTTTACTGACTTTTTGGACGAGGAAAAGCAGGGAATAGCAATCTCGGTGATGAATCAGTTCCATGCAAATTATATGCTTTTCGGCGGCTATGACGACGCCGAAAGATGTATGCTCGGAGTGTTTCCGCCGTATGACGAGCCGGACACGGAGCTTTTTCCGATGGACGCGGTGACGGTGGAATTCCGCCATGCCGATGAGCTGAATCATCGCTCAGTACTGGGAACGCTGATGGCTCAGGGCATAGAACGCAGCTGCATCGGTGATATACTTATCGAGAGCGGGCGGTGCGTGTTTTTTTGCCGGAACACGGTGACTCGCGCGCTCTTGAATGACATAAGGACAATGGGCGGTACGGGAGTTAAGCTGACAGAGGGCTGTCAGGAACCTTTGCCTGCGGCTCATAAATTCAAGGAGCTTACCGACACCATAGCTTCAGCCAGACTTGACTGCATGGTTGCGTCGCTTGCAAACATCGGACGCAGTGAGGCCGAGAGAAAAATCACGGCAGGCGAAGTGCTGGTGAACTCGGTGCAGTGCAAAAAGGTTTCCCAGACCGTGCATGAGGGAGAAAAAATTACGGTACGCGGCGAAGGGAAATTTATTATTGATGAAATCGGGCCGCTGACCCGTAAGGGAAGACTGATGCTGTCTGCCCGAAAATATATTTAATTTAAGGAGGATGGCACAGTGCTTACTCTTAACGAAATCAGAAATGTAAATTTCAGAAAGTCGAATTTCGGCGGCTATCGTGCTGAGGACGTTGAGGCATTTATTGACGAGGTGCAGCTTTCATATGACTCGCTGCTCAAGGAGAATGCCGAGCTGCTCAAAAGACTGGAAAGCCTTACCGCAAAGCTGGAGGAATATCAGCAGGAAGAGGATTCCATACGCAACGCGCTGATGAATGCTCAGAAGGTGGGCGACGCGTCACTGCGCGACGCAAAGCACAAGGCTGAAATAATTCTGAAGGACGCTACGATCAAAGCGGAAAAAATCGTTTCCAATGCCCAGATCGAAATCCACCGTGAACGCGATGTTATCGAGAAGATGCAACGCGATATTGCCGACTTCAAGGCAAAGCTGCTAAAGGTCTACAAGGAGCATCTCACCATTATCAACAGCATTCCGAATGAGGAAATCATGCGTCAGGATACCAAGGATTCGTTGGCTTCGGTGCCTATGCTCGACCGTGATACAAATCCGTATGCAAATCAGCCTATGGGTATGCAGGATGACTATTCCTACGGCGCAAACAATTTCTCGCCAATCGGCTCAGGAAATGACAATTTTGCCGGCTCAAATCCTGCGGCCGGTGGCTTTGGCGGCAACAACGGCTTCGGTACACAGCCTGATAGCAATTTCCCGGCTTCGGCATCAAATAGTTTTGACGGCGGTTTCGGTATGCCTGCTCAGGATATGCCTGCTCAGAATGATTTCGCACGTCCGACTCCGGACAGCCGCCCGGAACAGCCCATTATGCCGCGCGAACGCATGAATCAGTCCCGAGGCGGATTTACGGTAAACATTGATGACGATATGCCTGCGGCACCCACCACAACGCTTCCTCCGCCTGCGAGAGAGCAGCAGAGATATTCCTCGTTTGACAGTCAGCCGTCTTACGGCGCACCGCAGGGCGGTATAAATAACATTGACCGTCAGCCGATAGTCAGCGACGATTACAGTCAGCAGTTCAATTACAACGACGGTGCAAATACGCTCGGCGGCAGCGATGACTTCGGTATGCCCGCCTATGACACGGGTATGAATAACGCTCCTGAGGAGGGTCCCGCCGGATTATTCCGTCGCAGACGGTAAAACCGTCGCAGACGGCAAGTCCGTCGCAGACGGTAATAATTAATGCTATTTAACAGCTTTTTATAATATAACACTCCATTTGAAAGAAGGATAATACCGATGAGTCAGGATTACAACAACACTCTTAATCTTCCTGAAACAGAATTCCCTATGAGAGGCAATCTGCCTGCACGCGAGCCTGAAATGCTTGCTAAGTGGGAGCAGGAGGATATTTATCACAACATGCTCAAAAAGAACGAGGGCAAGACAAAGTTCGTGCTGCACGACGGACCTCCTTACGCAAACGGCGACATTCACCTCGGCACCGCGCTCAACAAGGTGCTTAAGGATGTAATAGTAAGATACAAGAACATGTCGGGATTCTATGCCCCTTATGTGCCCGGCTGGGATACTCACGGTCTGCCCACTGAGCTGAAGGCCCGCAAGGCGGCAGGCTTTGAGAAAGCCTCCAAGATGTCTGACCTGGAGCTGCGCGGAATGTGCCGCGAGTTCGTAATGGGTTACATCGACGACCAGAGAAGCCAGTTCAAGCGACTCGGCAATATGGGCGAGTGGGCTGACCCGTACATCACACTGCTACCGAAATTTGAAGAGAAGCAGATTGAGATTTTCGCCGAAATGGCCTGCAACGGTCAGATTTACAAGGGTCTGAAGCCTGTTTACTGGTGTCCCGACTGCCAGACTGCCCTTGCAGAGGCCGAAATCGAATACTCAGAAGACCCCTGCGTTTCCGTATATGTAAAATTCAAGGTCGCAGATGACCTCGGCAAGATTGCCGCAATGGGCATTGATGTTGACAAGACATATTTTGTAATCTGGACAACGACAACCTGGACGCTCCCGGGCAACCTCGCAATCTGCCTTGGTCCGAAGTTTATGTATAAGTTCATCAAGGCGGGCGATGAGGTCTATATCATGGCTGACGGTCTGTATCAGGACGCTATGAAGACTGCCGGCATTGAGGATTATGAGGTAATCGGCGAGATGCTCGGCAGCGAGTTTGAATACATGAAGGCTCAGCATCCCTTCCTCGACAGAACCTCGCTTATTATCGTGGGCGACCATGTAACTCTCGAATCCGGTACAGGCTGCGTTCATACAGCGCCCGGCTTCGGTGTGGACGACTTCAATATCTGCAACAACTACCCCGAAATCGGCATTGTAGTTTCGGTTGACGCAAACGGCAAGCTCACCGAGGAGGCAGGTCAGTTCGCGGGTCTTTCCACAGACGAAGCAAACAAGAAGATTGCAATTCATATGGACAAAATCGGCTGTCTCTTTGCTTCACAGAAAATCAAGCATAAATATCCCCACTGCTGGAGATGCAAGAACCCCGTCCTTTTCCGCGCGACAGAACAGTGGTTCTGCTCGGTTGACAGCTTCAAGGATAAGGCTGTCGAGGCCATCAAGAAGGTAAATTGGATTACAGGCTGGGGCGAAGAGAGAATCACCCAGATGGTTCGCGACAGAAGCGACTGGTGCATCAGCCGTCAGAGACGCTGGGGCGTGCCGATTCCGATTTTCTACTGCAAGGAGTGCGGCAAGCCGCATATCAATAAGAATACAATTCTCGCGGTTGCCAAGCTGTTCGGCGAATTCGGCTCGGATGTGTGGTATGCACGCGAAGCCAAGGATTTGATTCCCGAGGGAACCGTCTGCGAATACTGCGGCGGCAAGGAATTCGACAAGGAAAAGGACATTATGGACGTCTGGTTCGACAGCGGTGTAACTCATGCGGCTGTCTGCGATGTCCGCCCCGAACTTGCATGGCCGGCTGACCTCTATCTCGAGGGCGCAGACCAGTACAGAGGCTGGTTCCAGTCCTCACTGCTCACCTCTGTTGCATGGAGAGGCGTTGCCCCCTATAAGGCAGTTCTCACCCACGGCTGGGTCGTTGACGGCAAGGGCGAAAAGATGTCCAAGTCGCTGGGCAACGGTATTCTTCCCTCCGAAATCGTGAATAAGTACGGCGCTGATATTCTCCGTCTGTGGGTTGCCTCCTCCGACTATCAGTGCGACATCAAGATTTCCAACGACATTCTCAAGCAGCTCAGCGAGTCCTACAGAAAGATTCGCAACACTGCAAGATTTATGATAAGCAACCTCTACGACTTCAATCCCGACCGCGATATGGTTCAGATGTGGCAGCTCACTCCCATTGACCGCTGGGCAGTCATGAAGCTCAACGAGCTTAACAAGACCTGCCGCGAGGCTTATGACAGATACGAATTCCACCAGGTTTATCATTCTATCATCAAGTTCTGCGTTGTCGATATGTCAAACTTCTACCTCGATGTAGTCAAGGACAGACTTTACTGCGATGATAAGCCGGGTCTGTCACGCAGAGCCTGCCAGACTGTCATGTACATGATTCTGGACGCTATGACACGTCTTATCGCACCTATTCTCGCATATACATCCGATGAAATCTGGCAGTTTATGCCACACACATACACCGATGTCAAGGGTTCGATTCTCTACAACGACATGCCCGTTCCTGTAAGCGGCGTTGAGGTTGATGAGAAGTTTGAGGCTGACTGGGACAGAATCCACGCCATTCGCGACGATGTTCAGCGCGCACTCGAGGTTGCACGCAAGAACAAGCTTATCGGCAAGTCGCTTGAAGCTGTCGTTACACTCTACTGCGACGGCGAGTTGAAGGAATTTATCGAGTCAGTCAAGGGAAGCCTTGAGGATGTGTTTATTGTATCCGGCGTCAAGGTCGAGAGCGGCACATGTGACGAAAATCCCTGCGATGTTGAGGGCTTGGGCGTATCTGTTGCCGTGGCTGAGGGCGCAAAGTGCGAACGCTGCTGGAAGCATACCGACGACGTCGGCGCGGATAACGAGCATCCCACCCTTTGCCGTCGCTGCGCGGAAGTCGTCAAGGGACTTTAATTTTGAGGGTTGCTGAATGACTTCAACATTAATTGCGATTGCCGCGATATTTTTCCTTGTCGCGGCGGATCAGATAACCAAACTGTTGATATCTTCAAATTTTGAAGTAGGTGAGTCGCTGCATATCATAGACGGTCTGCTCGACTTCACCTATGTTCAAAACCGAGGTGCCGCGTTCGGAATGTTTGCCAACCAAAGATGGATATTTTTGATTGGCACGGTGATTATGCTTGCGGCTATAATTATATTCTGGGCGAGAGGCTTTATATCACACTTTACCGGCACGATTGCCGCTGTGCTTATTATTGCGGGCGGCGTGGGCAATATGATTGACCGCATCATGCTTGGTTATGTGGTGGATTTTATCGACATAAGTCCGCTGTTTAACTTTGCCGTTTTCAATGTTGCCGACTGCTGTGTCTGCGTTGGGGCAGCATTTCTTGCAATCTTTATTTTCTTCTTTATGGATGAAAAAAAGCTGGGCAAAAAAGAGAAAGCCTCGGAGAGCAAACAGCAGCATGAATAAATTAAATTTTACTGTAATTGAGGACGGCGGGCGTTTGGATAAAACACTCGCCGTGCTTATGCCTGATATGACCCGCTCGTATCTGCAAAAAATCATCGAGCAGGGGCTGGTATCGGTAAACGGCAAGCCTGCCGACAAAAAGACTAAGGTATGCTTAGGCGATGTCATTGAGGCTGAGATTCCCGACAACGAAAAGCTGGAGCTGGAGCCTGAAAATATCCCGCTCGATATAGCCTATGAGGACGACGATTTGCTCGTAGTCAACAAGCCTAAGGGAATGGTGGTGCATCCCGCGGCGGGGCATTACAGCGGCACTCTGGTGAACGCTCTGCTGTATCACTGCGGCGATTCGCTCTCGGGCATCAATGGCGTGGAGCGACCCGGAATAGTGCATCGGATAGACATGATGACCAGCGGGCTGCTGATAGTGGCAAAAAATGATTTTGCCCACAAATCGCTTGCCGAGCAGATAAAGGAGCACAGCTTCACGCGGCGGTATGAAGCCGTAGTTGTGGGCAATCTGAAGGAAGACAGCGGCACGGTGAATGCTCCGATAGGACGCCACCCGATTGACCGCAAGAAAATGGCTGTGACCGACAAAAACAGCCGAAATGCCATAACGCATTACGATGTATTACAGCGATTTGGCGGAAACGGCGGCGGATCTTCATACACCCACGTCAGGCTGACTCTGGAAACCGGCAGAACTCACCAGATAAGGGTGCATATGGCATACATCGGGCATCCTGTGGTTTGCGACCCTGTTTACGGCGGCGCAAAGCAGCAGTTCGCCTGCTGTGAGGGACAGTGTCTGCACGCTCGGGAGATTGAATTTGTTCACCCGAGAGACGGCAGAACCATTTCACTCACCAGCGAATTGCCGAAATATTTCAATGATGTTTTGCATAAATTAGACAGCAAAGTCAGATGAATTTTGCCGTGATTTTAGATTTTATTCAACTGACGCGCAAAATTGCAAAATATACTTGACAAATTGCGATAAATGAGTGATTATATACTGTAGACTTATTATGAGGCGGTGTGCGTAAATACCGCTTCGGATGAATTAGGAGGGCAACAAGATGGATTCCAGCGAGAAAAAACAGCTTTCCATGAAAGCCTGTAAGGTTAGACAGCACATTATTGAGGGTACATTTAATGCAAAGAGCGGACATCCCGGCGGTTCACTTTCGGCAGCCGATGTGATTACGTATCTTTATTTTAAAGAGATGAATGTAGATCCCTCAAATCCCAAGTGGGAGGACAGAGACAGGTTTGTGCTCTCCAAGGGACATGCCGCACCTGCACTTTACGGTGTATTGGCTCTCAAGGGCTTTTTCCCGGAGGATGAAATAAAGAATCTCCGCAAGCCCTCCGGCTTTCTTCAGGGTCATCCCGACATGAAGGGTACGCCTGGTGTCGATATGTCGACAGGCTCGCTCGGTCAGGGCGTTTCCTGTGCTGTGGGTATGGCACTGGCAGGCAAGGCTGCGGGCAAGAGCTACCGCGTTTATTCCGTTCTGGGCGACGGTGAAATTCAGGAGGGTCAGGTCTGGGAGGCTGCTATGTTTGCGGCTCACAAGAAGCTTGACAATCTCATGATTTTTGTGGATAACAACAATCTTCAGATAGACGGCACTATGGAAGAGGTCAACTCTCCCTATCCGATTCCCGAGAAGTTTGCCGCGTTCGGCTGGCACACAATCGAAATCGACGGTCACGACTTCGAGCAGCTCGAAAAGGCTGTCAATGAGGCTAAGAGCGTAAAGGACAAGCCCACGGCTGTGATAATGCACACCGTAAAGGGCAAGGGTGTTTCCTTTATGGAAAATCAGGTTGGCTGGCACGGCGTGGCTCCCAATGCAGAGCAGTACGAGAATGCCATGAACGAGCTTAAGGCTCAGTACAGCGCGCTGGAAGCGGAATAAGGAGGGTTATACAATGGCAGATGTAAAGAAAATTGCAACCCGTGAAGGATATTCCGACACACTGGTTGAGCTTATTGACGAAATTCCCAATCTCTATGTTTTTGACGCCGACCTTGCCGGTGCTACCAAGACATCAAAGGTTAAAAAGGCTCATCCCGACAGATTCTTTGACTGCGGTATCGCTGAGCAGAACATGATGAGCATTGCCGCCGGTATGGCGTCATGCGGCAATGTGGTATTTGCCAGTTCTTTCGCAATGTTTGCTTCGGGGCGTGCCTTTGAGCAAATCCGCAATTCTATCGCTTATCCGAACCTTAATGTGAAAATCGGCGCAACTCACGGCGGTATTTCGGTTGGTGAGGACGGTGCAAGCCACCAGTGCTGTGAGGATATTTCCCTTATGCGCACAATCCCCAACATGACGGTTATCGTTCCCGCTGACGACACCGAGGCAAGACTTGCTACCAGAGCGGTTGCCAAAATGTACGGACCCTGCTACCTCAGATTCGGTCGTTTGGCTGTGCCGGTGGTGTTTGGCGACGATTATAAGTTTGAAATCGGTAAGGGCGTTGTACTCAGCGAGGGCAGCGATGTTACAATTATCGCCAACGGTCTGATGGTCGAAAAGGCTATCGAGGCAGGCAAGCAGCTCAAGGACGCAGGCATCAGCGCGCGCATTGTCAATATGGCTACAGTCAAGCCTATCGACCGCGAACTGGTTCTCGACAGCGCGGCTAAGACAGGCGCCATAGTCACCGTTGAGGAGCACAACATCATCGGCGGATTAGGCAGTGCAGTTTGCGAGGTAGTCTGCGAGGAGTGCCCTGTTCCCGTGCTTCGTGTAGGCGTCAACGACACCTTCGGTAAGAGCGGCCCCGCTGTGGAACTGCTTGAAATATTCGGTCTCAGCACATCCAACATCGTTGAGACAGCCAAAAAGGCAGTTGCTCTCAAGAAGTAATTTAATTTTGAATATAAAAAAAATCTGCTTTATCAATTGCGATGAAGCAGATTTTTTATTTGAATAGGCGAGGGGCGATAAATGATAATTTAACATAGAGTACGCAACGCCGGGAATCCAAGGGGACTGGTCCTCTTGGCGGGGTCGAGGGGCGGCGCCCTTCGTGGGGTCGTAGGGGCAAAGCCCCTAC
>JAQXFQ010000140.1 GCA_029005175.1 Bacillota bacterium | reverse complement strand
TATCATGAAGTCACGTGCGTATGAAAGAATGGAGGAGTGCAGCCTTGCTATGTCGCCCATCAGATAGTAGAAACCGTTGCCGGCTACTGAGCCTGCTGCGTCGAGGTCAATGCCATCAAAAGTTTTCATTATATCTGTATGGTAAGGAATTTCAAAATCCGGCACCACAGGATCGCCGAACCTTTGAACCTCAACATTCATGCTGTCATCCTTGCCGATTGGCACTGAGGGGTCGATCATATTGGGAATGACCATCATAATGCTTTTGACTTTTTCGGCAAGCTCGGTTTCAAGCTTTTCGCATTCGGCAAGTCTTTCGGAAAACTGAGTAACCTTAATCTTCTCTGCCTCTGCTTCTTCCTTTTTGCCCTGAGCCATCAGCGCGCCGATACCCTTTGACACCTTGTTTCTGTTGGCGCGGAGGGAGTCGGCCTCCTGTGTAATCTTGCGAAGCTCCTTGTCCAGCTCGATAACTTCATCGACCAGCGGAAGCTTGCTGTCCTGAAATTTTTTCTTTATATTTTCTTTTACAGCGTCGGGATTTTCTCTGAGAAATTTAATATCCAGCATAAATACTCACCTTTTTACAATTAATATCAATGTGCGGCACAAATAATGCATAATGCAAACGTGCTGTGCAGTTAAAATAATTATATATCAATCCACCTGAAATATCAATAGCGAATTACAAATTCAAGCCCTTTGCCTCATAACAGCCGAGCATTATGTTCATGCACTGAATTGCCGCGCCGGATGCTCCCTTGCCGAGATTGTCGAATCTTGCGGACAAAAGGATTCTGTCCTGATTGCCTGTCACATAGATTTCCATGCCATCCCAGCCGGAGCAGCCGTTGCCGCCGAGGAATCCTCCGTAATCCGTTTCTTTGCCGAACGGCATTACCTTGATGAATTGCTCTCCGGTGTAATATTCTTCAAAATATTTGTGAATGCTCTCGGGGGTTTGTGTGCCGTTGAGCATGTCCGCATAGACCGGAACCGATACGACCATACCGCTGTAGTAATCCGATACTATGGGCGAAAAGAGAGGCTCTCTGTCCAAGCCGGTTATTTTTTTCATTTCTTTGAGATGCTTGTGTGTTTGTCCCAAAGCATATTCACGTGGCGAGTCAAGCTCAGCGTTTCTGTTATCGCTTTCATACGCGGCAATCATTTTTTTGCCGCCTCCGCTGTAGCCTGTCAGCGAGAAGCTTGTTACAGGGTAGCTGCTCGGCATGATGCCGCCCGCGACAAGAGGATACACCAATGTGATAAATCCCGTGGCGTGACATCCCGGAACAGCTACGCGCTTACCGTTTTTGATGTTCTCCCTGTGAGCTGCGGATAATTCCGGATAGCCGTATGCCCAGCCGGCTTCGGTTCTGTGGGCCGTGGATGTGTCGATAATGCGTACGTTTTCATTTTCGACCATGGCAACGGCTTCGCGTGCGGCCGCATCGGGCAGACAAAGAAATGTAATATCCGAAGCGTTGATAAATTTTTTTATTTCTTCGGGGTCTTTCCTAAGTTCTGAAGATATTTTCAACAATTCTATATCATCGCGCTCTGCAAATCTTTCAAATATACGCAAGCCTGTGGTTCCTTCGCTGCCGTCAATAAACACCTTTTTTTTCACAGCTTTGCCTCCTAAATCTATGTATAATCATTTATTATACACAGATTGAAAATATATGTCAAGCCGCTCTGAAAAAATTCCGGAAATACAATTCTGAATAAATGAATTTATGCGGTATTTCGTTAAAGATACTGTTTTTTTAACAAAAAAAATAAAAATTTAGTTGCAATTTTAATCAAATATGGTATAATTTACTTGAACAAATTTTTTTCAGAAATGTTATTTATTTTTTATAGGGAGGTCTTACTGCTTATGGTAAAAAAAGACAAAAAAGAGGCTCAAAAAATTCATGGCAGCCTTGGAATAAATCTGACGAGAGCAGACCTTATCAATGAAAACGAGCTTAAAGCAAATCGCCTTTTCAGTTTAGTCTGCCTTTTTGCCGGTTTAGCCACAATGCTCTGTCTCGGACTGAATGAATGCGGCGTATTTGTCATTGATATTGTGACAATGCGTATTGCTTGTATTGCAGCAACGGTGTTGTTTGTAATACCGTCTATTGTGGTATTTGTGCTTAAACGCAAGAAACCATGGGTAAAATATTTTTTGGTGTCCGTAATAATTGCAATATCTCTGCTTCTTTATTCGGTGTTTTCATATCATGTTATGATGATATGGATTTTACCGCTTATAACCAGTCTGGTATATTTTGACAAAAAGCTGCTTGATGTTACAGTTAAGGTAAATATACTGGCAATAGTTATAGGTCATCTTATTGCGTGTAAGCTTCTGGTTGTCGTTGATGATCCGCTGCGTGATGTTAAGGCGGCATTGCTTTATGGCGCGCTTCCCAGAGTAATTATATTTCTTGTGCTGGCTATGGTGGGCTTGCAGGTTATCAACAAGGCGTCTGATATTTTTGATTACGCTATAGATAACTCAAAAGAAATCGGGCGTATGACCGACGGTATACAGCTTGTTATGAAGCAGACTCAGACTCTTATGGGTACCAGAGATATGCACTCACTGGCCTCTCTTATTGCCAACAGTTTTTCAGATGTACTTACGTTAATGCTTCACCTTGAAAAAGCACCTTCCGGTGTGGTGGGCGTCTTAGTCGGTGAAGAATACTATACAGTTGATTCTGTCGGTACTCCGAATAAGATTTGTATTGATTTTGGCGATGAAGTCGGTTTTGAGTTCAATAATGCAAGGTTTAAATTTCAAAAGAATGTGCGCGATGCTTCCAGCGTTGCTGAGGTCAGAGAGGGCTTCATCAACATGAAGTTCTACAACAAGGGTGTGCTCACAGGCTTTGTATTGTACAAACAGGATGTTGACGCTGACGATTACAGCATCAAAGAAGTTATCGACCTTTTCTGTACAAACACAACAAGCATTATAAACAATACAATGCTCACATTCGATATGTTCCGCACACAGGAGCAGCTTGCATATTCGCTCGCTGTTATTTCCGAGTCTTCCTCTCAGGAAACAGGTCAGCATATCCGCCGTGTTTCGGAATATGCCAAAATCATGGGCAAGTATATATGTGAGAACGAGGAACAGCTTGAAACTTTCCGCATAGCCGCGATGCTTCACGATATAGGCAAGCTGATGATTCCCAAGGAAATCATCGAAAAGCCGGGCAGACTTACTGCAGAGGAATTCGGCGTGATGAAGAAGCATGTGGTTTACGGACGAGATATTATAGGCAACGCTCCGGGCGATGTTATGGAAATGGCAAGACATATTATTCTGCACCATCACGAGCGCTGGGACGGCACAGGTTATCTTGGCGTCACGGGTGAGGATATTGACAAGTTTGCAAGGTATGTTTCAGTATGCGACGTTTTTGACGCGTTGTTAAGCCGCCGTTCGTATAAGGACGCGTGGCCGGCTCAGAAGGTTTACGAAGAGATTACATCCCAAAGCGGACGTCAGTTTGACCCGCAGGCAGTCAATGTATTTAAGCAGTGTTATATGGAAATGTTGAAAATCAGAGATAAATTCCCCGACAATGATCTTGATGAGGAAAATATCCTGTCTGACCAGTCGGCTCAGAATCAGCAGGCGTCAGATAATAAGTCTGATGACGAAAATACGGCAGCCGTAAAGCAGCTTCCAAAGATAAATGTTGATCCGTCAATAGTTACACCTATTTCCATATGATAAAATAATCCAAAATCAAAGGAACGGAATCTTAGCAATGAGTTTCCGTTCCTTTAATTTTTACAAAGAAAACATGCTGTGTTGTTATGCCGTAAATGTGATTATATTGTTATAAATTCAATCATATCATAAATTTGGTGGAATGATATTTATGCTAAAAAATTAACAAAGCCCGGATATTTTCAGCTGCTAATGAAACGGTATTTCTGCGATACGACGCAAAAATACCGTTTCATTTATATCACAATCAATTTTTCGCTCATATTTGAGCCGCAGGGCTGGATTTTGGGGGTCATGAGTGACCACATATCGTCAGCATAGCTCTCCAGCATATAGATGCTGCGAGCATCCTGTGGCAGCTTCTGAGCATGCTTGTAGGAGGAAATCATCGGCAGTGAAGGATTCGCTCTCGAAAGCAGATCACGTCCGCGGCTGTTCATACCCAAAATTCGGATGTATGGTACGCTGTGTGTGTGGTTTTCACGTATACCCGTGAATGCCGAAAGAATTATGCGGCGAATACGCGCGTGGCTGTACCGCTTGGATTTGATTGAATCGTACAATTCTCCAAGTGATGACGCTGTACGGACACATTCGTAGATTCGATTTTCAAGTCCCTCCGAAATATCAGGCAGGCGCGCGATTTGTTCGCGGGTCATACCTCTCAGACGCGCCAAAACAGCGCGTTCACAGCTTTTTATGTCAGCAGGCGAGGTGCCGTTTGCCTCACATTGCCTCAATATCTCCACGGATGTCTCGGGCATGAATTTAGCCGCGCTGTCGTTATCGCCGTTCATCAGCATGCGGCGTATGGCGGTGGCAGAGGCGAATTGCCCCGAAGTCTCCACGGAATTGTGTTCTGCCCCCTCACGGCTTATGCCCACAGGCACAATATTTGAATTAAGCTTCCGCAGCGCGCGGATGTATTCCACCGCGAGAGTGTTGTTTGGTGAACAGAGGATTTCCGCCGCGTCATCGCCGTAAATTTCCCGAACGGCTTCAGTGCGGGCGGCGGCAAATAATTTTCCCTCTGCCAGATGCTTGTCAAGTTCAGCTTTAAGCCGTTTGTCCTCCACAGCGTCTGCCGCCTTGATAAGGTGGAGAGTGTCTCCGCACTCCATTCCGAATGCAAGATAATCCACGCAGCCCATAGCATCGGCTATAGTCACACCTCCCAACGCGAATTTTTCAGCGCCGGAGCAGGCAAAGGGGAGGGGAAGCTCCAAAACCAGATCAGCGCCGCCTGCTAATGCCATACGGGTGCGGCTGAATTTATCGACAATAGCGCAATCACCGCGCTGGACAAAATTGCCGCTCATTATCACCACAATATTTTCCGCTCCGGTAATTTCCTTTGCGCGGGCAATATGGAATGCATGACCATTGTGAAAGGGGTTATATTCTGCGATAATCGCTGCAGTTGTATTTTTTGTAGTTTGTGACATATTCTCTCTGCCTTTCCGTGGTAATTGCGATAAGATAATTATACATCAAAACGAATGAAAATAAAATAACCTCCTATTTTGTGCATAAAAAATTGCCGCGCTCAAAAGACGCAGCAATTTTTTATCATATTCTGAGTGAACCTTCCAATATGTTTATAATTTTCTCAATCAATGGATAAATCACACCGTTTGCCGATAA
Organism: Bacillota bacterium; assembly: GCA_029005175.1. Classification (GTDB taxonomy): domain Bacteria; phylum Bacillota; class Clostridia; order Oscillospirales; family Acutalibacteraceae; genus RUG762. Next base: position 5,495 of record JAQXFQ010000140.1, on the reverse strand, counting down.
TATGGTGTCCTTTGCGCAGCAGTCGATATAAACTATACCCGTTATAAAGGCGCATATAACAACGGTTATTATCATCGAAAACAAATACGCCGAAAAGTCGCGCTGAAATTCTGTTCTATGCTTCATTTTAATATCGTTCCTTTTATTTTACCACATATTTTTCCAAAGTCTTTACCAATGATTTCCCTACCAGCTTGCCGGAATATTTTGCTTCCTCAAGAGTGTTTACGTCTGTACCGAATTCAATCAGCAGGGAGTTTGGAGTCAAATCCATATTATATCTGAATGGCGCGAAGTAGAGCGGTCTGGCCAGCCCCTTGTAGTCCTCTGCCATTTGCTTCTGAAGCTGAGTGGCGATTATCAGATTATCCCGCCAGCCGCTGAAATTGAGCTTGCCGTCATTGTCACAGCCAGATATTATCATTACCTGTGCCGCCTTTTTGCCGTCAATGGTGGTGGTGGGTTTGAGCTTGGTGCCGTCTTCCTGAGTCATGGAATCACGGTGAACGTCAATTACCATTTCGATGGAGGGATATTTTTTCAGATAGCTTTTTATTGTTTCACGAGCGCGGTTATATGCGCCTGTGTACTCGGGATAATCGTGGTATGTGGTTACATGCAGTGTTTTGATACCCGCCGCGTTGAGCTGCTTTTCAATCTCATCGGCCACAGCTACCACACTTTCCGATTTGTCGGTAGTGCGAGGATTGTAGCTTTTGCTGTACCAATCCTTATCCTTGTCGGCATACCCCTCTGTGGTGTGGGTATGTACAAGCAGCACCTGATAGCCGGCGTTCTTTTTAATTTTGCATTTAGCCGATGATGCAAGAAGCTTCTTGATATTGACGTCATAATTGGAATTACCGTCTTTTACATAAACATTGCCGTAATTTACGCCTGAATTTTTTATCTGAACTTCTTTGACCTTACCGCGTTTGCTGTCGGTGTTTTTTTCTTCCTCTGAGCTTACAGTATTCTCAGATTCGGTCGAGGAAGTATCCGAGTCATTGCCCCCGCTGGCTTTTTTCAAGGTTTCGTCCTCAGAGGATACAATATTATCAGAGGAAACGGACTGCGATTCTTGGGGGAAAACACTTTCGCTTTGAGTGGCAGATGTGGGAAGCATCATGTTAGCGGAAAATTGTGACACCTTAAATATTGCCGCGCCTACGGCACCCGCTCCCAGCACTGCCAACGGGAGAGCTGCCGCAGTAATCCCTGCCGTCACCGCAGTTATTGCACGGCGGCATTTATAAATAGTCTGATGAATAGAAAAAGATTTGTATTTGCTCATATTTTTTACCTCCTGTTTGCCGTATCAATTAAAATTGGGCTTAATCTGTTTTAATTAATATGATAACAAAAGGCAAAATATGAGCGTAAATGATAATTTATCTGATTGACGTCCACTCGCAAATCTTCGATTTTCTCGTTAGATTTTTTATCATATGCCACGCATATGATAGGGCTTCGCATGGGTGCTTTTCCTATTGCAAGTTTCTCTTGCACTTTAGTTTTGTGGTGGCGTTGCCCCCACGCCCCCACGAAGGGCGCTGCCCCTCGACCCCGCCAAGAGGGCCTGCCCCCTTGGATTCCCGATGTTGCGTACTCTCCGCTAAATTATGATTTATTGTAGCACTTCTACTCATTCACAATTATCAATTTCCGAAAAACCTGCTGTATATTTCCGCGTTTTCCTTGGGGTTACTGTAAAAATTCGGACGTGTTCCCAGCCGCTCAAATCCTGATTTTTCGTAAAGCTTTCGCGCGGCTTGGTTCGATGTGCGAACCTCAAGCGTTATCTCGCTGAGCGAATTTTTGCGCGCGTAGTCAATCAAATATTCCAGCAGCTGTCCACCGATTCCCATGCCCCGATAGCCTGAGGACACCGCGACATTGCATATATAGCCCACATCGCCCAGATGGTGCATACCGACATATCCCGCAACCTCACCGTCAGCGAGCGCAGTGACAAAAACCGCACTTGGCACGTCCAGTTCCTCCGCAAGAGCTTTCTCACTCCACGGTGCGGAAAAACATTCGCGCTCGATGGACGCTATTGCTGAAATATGCTCCGCCGCCATGGGTACGATTTGAATGTTATTCATACGATCAGCCTCTCCAGCAGCTCGTTCACCGCCTCAAAAATAATATCGCGGCATTCGCGGTAAATCGCCACACTCCCGCCAAATGGGTCGGGGATTCCTCCGCCAAGCACAATCATTTTATCTTCCGGAACACCGTAAAATTTAAGGATTTCAGCGTGTGATTTAGTCATCACGGCAAACACATCTGTCTGCTCCAGCAAATCATGTGTAACACTGCTGCTGCGGTGCTTTGATATATCAACGCCGATTTCTTCGCAGACTATAACTGAATTTTCGCTGGGTGCCGAGCCGTTGGATGCGCTGACTCCCGCACTGGAAACGGTTATTCCGCTGTCGCTGTATTTTTCATTGAGAAGCTTCTTGGCTATCCCCTCCGCCATAGGCGAGCGGCATGTATTTCCCGTGCAAACAAAAGTAATATGCATTTAAAATTCCTCCTCATTGCTTTTATACAACATTTTTTGAAAAATATTTTTAAACTTAGCCCTTTGCGAGATACCAGTTTTCTCCTATATTGGCATCGGCAATCATAGGAACATCGAGAGAAACTGCCTTTTCCATTTCCTCGCGCAGCAGCGCGGCGGCTTTTTCTGCCTCGTCAATGGGACATTCGAGAATCAACTCGTCGTGTATTTGGAGAATCAGACGGGACTTCATTCCCTCAGCCGCCAGCCGTTTGTGCACAGCAATCATTGCTATTTTGATAATGTCCGCCGCAGTTCCCTGAATAGGCATATTTCGTGCCACTCGCTCGCCGAATGAACGGGTTTGGAAATTGGAGGCGGTCAGCTCGGGCAAGTATCTCCTGCGTCCATATAAAGTTTCTGCGTAGCCCTTGGCTTTGGCATCTTCCACCACTTTTTTCATGTAATCTGCTATAGCCGAATAGGTGTTCATGTAACCCTTGATATATGCCGAGGCTTCGGCGTTTGACACCCCTATATCCTTGGCGAGAGAAAATGCCGAAATGCCGTAGACTATACCGAAATTGACAGCCTTCGCGTTGCTTCTCATGCGCGGCGTAACATCGTCAAGCGGGATTCCGAACACCTGTGAGGCAGTCACGGCGTGAATATCTATGCCGTTTTTAAATGAATCAATCATCGTTTTGTCGCCCGCTATATGAGCGAGCACGCGCAGTTCAATCTGGCTGTAGTCCGCGTCAACCAGCGTCATTCCCTCACCCGCGCGGAAAAATTTTCTCAGCTCACGCCCCAATTCAGTGCGCACCGGGATATTCTGCAGGTTGGGTTCAACCGAGCTGATTCTGCCTGTGCGGGTTTCGGTCTGTCGGAATTTTGTGTGAATTCGTCCGTCGGCGGCAATAGCTTTTTTCAGTCCTTGGCAATAGGTGGAATTCAGCTTGGAAAGCGTGCGGAATTCCAGAATCAGAGCGACAATCTCATGCTCACCGCTGAGACGCTCCAGCACCTCGGCATTGGTGGAATAACCTGTCTTGGTCTTTTTGCCGCCGGGGAGCTTCATTTTTTCAAACAAAACCTCGCCTATCTGCTTGGGTGAATTTATATTAAACTCCTCACCGGCAAGCTGGTAGATTCGCGATGAAATTTCGTCTATTCTCACCTGCAATGCCGCGCCGAATTCGTCGAGTGCGTGACTGTCAGCGGCGAATCCGGCTGTTTCCATGTCGGCGAGAACGTAGGCAAGCGGGATTTCAATGTCACTTAGCAGTGATGTCTGCCCGTTGCGCTCGATTTCCGCGAGCATTTTGGCGCACATCGCGGGAAGTCGTGTGCAAAGCATAGCTGTGTGCAGCTCGGGCGGTACGTTGTCGGGCAATGCGGAGGCATACTGCGCCGCCAGCTTGTCAAGGCTCTCGCAGTCAGAGGACGGGTTGAGAATATAAGCCGCCAGCATGACGTCACAAACGCAGTTTTGCGGTAAAATTCCCAGCGGCTCCAGCGTGTGAATTATATTTTTTATATCGAATGTGAATTTTTTTATTGCATTATCAGCGAAAATTTCACAGCAGAACTTTTCAACATCGGCTTCGTTGACAACCGCTGCATTGCCGTTTTTTGCGACCGCGATCCGTCTGAGCTTTTCGTCTGCAATGAAATACACCTCGCCGCATGTCTTGATTTCGTCAATCAGCGTATTGACATCCTTACAGAATTCTATTTCAGTTACTTCTGACGGTTTATCTTCATAAGACAGCTCAGGACTGCCCGCATCAGCGGGTATTTCCGCACCATTGAGCCAATCCTTCTTCATTTTTTCCAGCAGCTTGAAAAGCTCCAGACGCACCATTATTTCGCTGATTTTTTCTGCGTCCGGCTTGCCTAAGACATACTCCGAATAATCGAGCGGGACAGGGGCTTCCGTGCTGACTGTACCAAGCCAATGACTGAGGTAGGCGCTCTCCTTACCCTCAATAAGTTTCTTTCTGATACCGGGCTTAACATCAATTTCGTCGATATGCTCATAAATATAATCAAGACTGCCGAAGCGCCCTATCAAATCCAGCGCGCCCTTTTCACCGATGCCGGGAACTCCGGGAATGTTGTCGCTGGTATCGCCCTGAATGGCCTTGATTTCGATAAGCTGAATAGGCTTCACTCCGTAGGTCTCCATGATTTTTTCCTCATCGTAAATCACGGCTTCCGCCTTGCCCTGCTTGGTGGTGAGCATTCTCACAGTAACGCCGTCACCCACAAGCTGCAAGGTGTCACGATCTCCCGTAGCGATAACGCAGGTGTCCTCGTCATGAGTACGGCAAGCGTTGGCGAGCGTGCCGAGAATATCATCAGCCTCCCACCCCTCAGCAGACAGCAGCTTGATGCCCATTGCGCTGAGCAAATCCTTGAGCGGCTGAAGCTGCATTGCAAGCTCGGGCGGCATACCCTTGCGCTTGCCCTTGTACTCGCTGTATTTCAAATGCCGGAATGTGGGCGCTTTCATATCGAATGCCACGGCAACACAGTCGGGCGAAGTTTCGCTGTAAATTTTATTGAACATGGTCAGAAAGCCATAGATCGCGTTGGTAAAAAATCCGTCCTTAGTGGTGAGCGGACGAACGCCGTAATACGCGCGGTTTATAATACTGTTGCCGTCGAGCACCAGCAGTTTCATGCAATCATCTCCGAGTGGTTATTTTTTATTCGGTTAAATCTATTATATACCATTGTACAAGGAATTTAAAGATATTTATTTTGAAAATTGCTGTTCTCATGAAATATAGCATATGGCTTAATTAATGCTATCAAAAAACAAAAAAATCACGGAGCAGCTGTTTGCTACAGAAGTTCCGTGATTTTTTATACTACTATAAATCATAATTTATCTGATTGACGTCCACTCGCAAATCTTCGATTTTCTCGTTAGATTTTTTATCATATGCCACGCATATGATAGGGCTTCGCATGG
>JAQXFQ010000139.1 GCA_029005175.1 Bacillota bacterium | reverse complement strand
TTGACCCCGCCAAGAGGACCAGTCCCCTTGGATTCCCATTGTTGCGGACTCTCTGTTAAATTATCATTTATCTGATAAATAATCACAGCTTTTCTTTGTAAATATCCTTGTAGCCTTCGCCGAAAATCTCGTTTGCACTCGACACTATCATAAATGCACGATTATCCTCTTCCTTGATAATCTCTTCTATTCTCGGCGCAATCTGATTCTTTGCCACGCACATTATCACGGTCTTATCCCGGCGGGTATATCCGCCCTTTCCGTGCAGATAGGTGATTCCCACATCCAGCTCGGACATAAGTCGCAGACCGACTTTTTCCCACGCGTCTGTGATGATAAACACCAGCTTGACTTCATCGCCTCCGTACAGCACCCAATCCAGTGCCTTTCCGGTAATCAATACCGACAGGGCGGCATATAAAGCCACCTCTATGCTTCCCAGCACGAAAAACGAGCAGGCTACAATTATTCCGTCGAGCACCAAAAACAAAAATCCCGTCTTGAGATACGGATATTTCACCCTCAGAACCTTTATTATAATATCCATGCCGCCCGTAGTGCCGCCGGCCTTAAATATCAGCCCCATGCCCACAGCCATCAGGAAGCTGCCGGCCAGCGCGGCAAGCAGCAGATCCTCGGTGACAGAATTAAATTGCCCGAGAACATCTGTAAAGACCGATGTGCATACAACGGCAAAAAAGGTTTTGAATATAAATTTAAATCCAAACTTCCACGCGCCGAAAATTATTATGGGTATATTCAGTAAAAAATACAAGGTTCCCGTGCCTATTCCCGTGACCCTGTTCAATATCACCGATATGCCCGTTACACCGCCTGCGGCAAGTCCGTTTTTATCCAGAAACAGGCTGATTCCCGCCGCATAAATAAACGACGCAACGGCAATTACCGCATAGCTTATCACGGAATTTATTTTTTTAGATTTAAAAGGTTTCATTTTGCCACTCTCCTTAATGATAATTATTTCCCGCAAAATTATATATAAAACTGAAAAACATGGAATTGTTCATTTATGAGCAGTTCCATGTTTTTGCTATATAATACATAATAATACATCAAAAATCAGGTGCGGTAATCGCCGTTAATCTTTACATAATCATATGTCAAGTCACAGCCCCACGCTTTGGCGGCGGTATTACCTTGGTTGAGGTTAATATCTATATAAATTTCGTCCTCTCCCAAAACTTCCTTCGCCTTTTCCTCGGAAAAATCAACACCCGAGCCGTTTTTGCAGACGCTGATCGTTCCCTTTGCCGATGCTATATCCACATCAACCTTATCTATATCAAAATCAGCCTCTGCATATCCGATCGCGCAAAGGATTCTTCCCCAGTTGGCGTCTTCGCCGAACATTGCGCATTTAAGCAGTGGTGAGCGTATAACGCTCTTGGCCACGATGATGGCTGTGTCGAGGTCAGGCGCACCGAAGCATGTACATTCCAGCAGCTTGGTCGCACCCTCTCCGTCCTTGGCCAGCATTCTGGTCATGTTCATCATAACGGTATAAAGCGCGGCCTTAAAAGTTTCGTAATCCTCGCCATCGGCATTGATTTCAGCGTTTCCCGCCAGTCCGTTGGCAAGCAGAAGCACACAGTCGTTTGTAGAGGTATCGCCGTCAATGCTGAGACAGTTGTATGTAATCTTGACTATATCGCTAAGTGCCTTTTGCAGCATTTCCGAGGACACCGCCGCGTCGGTAGTCACAAAATTCAGCGTGGTAGCCATGTTCGGGTGAATCATGCCGCTACCCTTTGCCATGCCGCCCATGTGACAGATTATTCCGCCGATTTCAAATTCAACAGCGACTTCCTTTTGCACTGTATCGGTAGTCATAATTGCATTTGCGGCCTTGCCGTGATTATCGGGAGAAAGTCCTGCCGCCAGCTCGGAAACGTGGCTTGCTATAGGCTCTATAGGTAATTTCTGACCGATAACGCCTGTGGAGGCTACTACAATTTCATCCGCAGCCACGCCCAGCACATCAGCCGCCAGCTCGCACATTTTCTGCGCCTTTTCCTCGCCGTCAGCGTTGCAGGTGTTGGCGTTTTTGCTGTTTACTATGAAGCCGTGCGTCTTGCCGCCCGTTGCCTCAAGATGACGCTTGGTTACAATTATCGGCGCGCCCTTGACCTTGTTGGTGGTGTATACAGCCGCCGCATTGCAAAGCGTCTTGCTGAATACCATGCCGAGGTCGTTTTTATTCTTATCCTTATTCAGACCGCAGTTGCAGCCGTTGGCGGTGAAGCCCGCCGCAGCGCACACTCCGCCATCAATCATTTTAAAATCCTTGGTTACACTTATCATGTGAAATCATACTCCTCAAAAAATAAAATTTATATGATTTTAATCAGACAAAATTTAATCAGACAAATCCTCGGTAAACCTCCGAGCCGAACGCGTTGTCGTAAATCGTAAGCTTATCCACGCAGAAAATTTCCGTTCCGTCCTGCACCAGCCAGTTACCCATTATATCAACCACATCGAAACGCGGCTGAAGGTCAAACTTGACCGACTGCATGTAAACCAGAGCGGTTTTAAAAATCTTCTGCATCTTCGAGCGGCTCATGGAGGCTATACCGCCCATTCTCGAATTCGGTGTGCGGGTCTTGACCTCGGCGAATACCAGAAATCGGTCGTTTTTCAATATAAGATCTATTTCACCGTACCGCGTCTGAAAATTTCGCTCTACCAGCGTGAAGCCCATTTCTTCATAACGTCTGAGCGCGGCGTCCTCTCCCGCCTTGCCTGTTGCGCCTATGTTCATTTTACATCACCCTTGTATTCGGGAATACCGTCGATTTTTTTTAGGAAAGTCTTGCGATGCACGGGCGACGCGCCGTATTGTCTGAGCATATCTATGTGAAGCTGCGTTCCATAGCCCTTGTGTTTGGCGAAATTATACTGAGGATACTGCTTGTCCAGCTCCAGCATAAATCTGTCCCTGCTCACCTTGGCGAGTATAGACGCGCATGCAATGCTCGCCGAAAGTCCGTCGCCCTTAACGATAGTTTGGCATGGAATTTCAATCTGCGGCGGCTTGCGGTTGCCGTCAATAAGGCATATGTCTGGCGTTATCGGCAATCCCTCCACCGCCTTGGACATGGCGCGATAGGTTGCCTGCAATATGTTTATTTCGTCAATAACGGCTTCATCCACCGACACAATGCAGTAAGCCGCCGCCTGCTCACAAATCTTATCAAACAGCTCCTCGCGCTTTTTTTCGCTCAGCTTTTTGGAATCGTCAGCCCCCTCGATAATCTGCCCGGGGTGAAGAATCACAGCCGCCGCAAATACGGGACCTGCCAACGGTCCGCGCCCGGCTTCATCCACTCCGCAAATATTTGCAAAGCCACCGCCGCGCGCTTCGTTTTCATACTTAAGCCAATCGACCGGCTCTTTTTCAATTTTTTTAGGCATAAAATCCTACCTTTAAACAAATAATTTAAAATCCGCCAGTGTGTAAGTATATATACTAAATCATAATTTAACTGATTGACGTCCACTCGAAAATCAAAGATTTTCTCGTTAGTCTTTTTATGGGCTTCGCATGGGTGCGTTTTTCTATTTTGGCTTTTTTCTTACACTTTAGCTTTGTAGGGGCTTTGCCCCTACGACCCCACGATGGGCGCTGCCCCTCGACCCCGCCAAGAGAACCAGTCCCCTTGGATTCCCGGCGTTGCGTACTCTATGCTAAATTA
>JAQXFQ010000138.1 GCA_029005175.1 Bacillota bacterium | reverse complement strand
CCTTTTTTATTATACCCCTTTGCTGATATTTTGGCAAGTACCCAGAATAATATTTTTGTAAATATTCAGAGATTTATCAAATCTCAAAGTAAATGCACGGAAAATAAAAAACTACCCTGATATTTACGTCGAAAATCAGGGTAGTTTATGGTGCCGGTGACCGGGCTCGAACCGGTACGATGTTGCCATCACGGGATTTTAAGTCCCGGGTGTCTGCCAGTTCCACCACACCGGCAAAATACGGCGTTTTTATTTCCGTGGAATTTAATTTTATCACAGTGTGTCGATAAAATCAAGAGTAAAATTTATAATTTGCAGAATTTTTTAGTGAATTTTAGTGACCGCACTGTCAAATCAGCCGCAGTGCGGTCATTTTTGTATCAATACTGCTCAATCAGTCCGGGCTTGTCAGCGGGAACGAAGCTTGGAAACTGGTAGTTAAGAAATAGAAAGCAGATATTTTTGTTGTTGCTGTAAATACCAGGAACGATCGTAATCCACCTTTACTGCCTCATAGCTGTACTCAACAAGTGGTTGTGTTTCACCACCCATTACGATTGACTTTGAAATCAGGTTGCCATTCTTGTCGTATTTGTATGTGTAGCCGTAATCATAAGCTGCATCATAGTGATTTTCCGACATAATGCGACCGTTTTTCAGTTGACAATCGTAGAGCAAATTGCCTTTTGAATCTTCACAGTGAACATCAGTTAATGTTTCTCCGTCGTATTGGAATATTACGCTAGTTTGAAGGATACCATCATAATATTCTCGCTTTTCTATCAAGTCGCCCTTTTGATCGTAGTCATACTGGAAACCGGTGAAATTTGAGCCGTCCGCCAGTTCTGACTCTATCTTGCCGTCGGCAAAGTATGTCAACGTACTGCTGTAAGTATCTACGCCAGGCCATTCTGTTCGGATTTTACAAGGCATTCCGTTAGCATCCTGCTCCTCAAAATAGCGGTTGTAGCGAGTGCTGCCTTCCATAGTCAGGCAGTTATAGTAAGATATGTTGTGATTTTTATCGTAATAAAATTTTGTAGGACCGTTGTCGCAGAGGAATGTTTCTTTTAATAGATATACTGTGACTGTTTCCGGCTGGGTTGGAGTAGGTTTCGTTGTTGTCGATTTTTTCTTAGTTTCGGTTGATGCCTTAGTCTTATCTGTGCTATTCGCTTTCGTTGTGGATTCTGTGTCCGCTTGGGTCGATGTATTAGTCTGAGTTGTGACGTTTGATTCCGTTTTTTCTCCATCGGTCTTTCCACAGCCTACAAACAGCAGGCAAGCCAGTAATGTGAATGCTAAAATTATTCGTTTCATAAAATCATCCTTTCTTTAATATGCTATGCCAATTAAATTATACATTTATTGTTCGTCTTTTGCAATGGCTTTCTTTACATAACAAACAATTAGCGAAGGAAAGTTGGAAAATATAAATAAACACACCTGCCATAGCAGATGCAATTGTATCTACTACAATAGGTGTGTTTGGTGCCGCTGACCGGGCTCGAACCGGTACGATGTTGCCATCACGGGATTTTAAGTCCCGGATGTCTGCCAGTTCCACCACACCGACAAAACACGGCGTTTTTATTTCCGTGGAATTTAATTCTATCACAGTTTGTCGATAAAATCGAGAGTAAAATTTATAATTTGCAGAAAAATTAATTTTTTTAATATAACCACAGCATACAGGCATTACTGATCTATTTCAAAAGAATCTCCCATTGTTTTGTAAATGGGCAAAAAAAATATGAAAAAAATATAAAATTTCTTGTTTTTTTTTCAAAAACTAGTGACTATTTTAAAATTGTGTGTTATAATACCAAAGTAAATTGAGTTGATGTGCTCTTTTTAACTTCATGGGAGCATATGCATCAACTGAGCTGTCTTTCATTTTATTTTACATTAATGTAAAAGCAGTATTAATTTTGTGAGAGGAGTCTTTCTGCTTTGTACGAGGAAACCGTGCATATTGACCGTCTGGAGCATGCCGTAAGCCTGTTCGGCAGCTTTGATGAAAATATCAGACTGTTGGAACGCACATTCGGCATCAGCATTATCACGCGCGGGTCTGAAATAAAAATTTCCGGCGAAACCGAAAATGTCAAACGCGCGGTCAGAGCCATTAATTCAATGCTTTTGATGATTAATCGCGGCGAAACTCTGAACGACCAGTCGGTAAGATATTGCATATCACTCGTGAACGATAATATTGATGACCGTCTGGACACCATGCTGGATGAATGCGTATGCATTTCGTCCAAGGGCAAACCTATCAAGCCCAAAACTATCGGTCAGAGTAATTATGTAAACGCCATAGCGAGCCATTCCATTACCTTCGGCGTGGGACCTGCCGGTACCGGCAAAACTTATCTCGCCGTTGCCATGGCCGTGGCTGCTTTCCGACGAGGCGAGGTGGAGCGAATCATACTAACTCGTCCCGCTGTGGAGGCCGGCGAAAAGCTCGGATTTCTTCCGGGTGATTTGCAGTCGAAAATCGACCCTTATCTGCGTCCGCTCTATGACGCGCTTTTTGACATGCTGGGTGCTGAGAGCTATCAGCGTTATCTCGAACGCGGAACAATCGAAGTCGCCCCGCTGGCATACATGCGAGGGCGCACGCTGGACGACAGCTTTATCATTCTTGACGAGGCGCAGAACACATCCAGAGAGCAGATGAAGATGTTCCTTACCCGTTTGGGATTTCATTCCAAAATGGTAATCAACGGCGACATTACACAAATCGACCTGCCGGACGGCAAAAAATCAGGTCTTTCGGAGGTTATCAGAATTCTGAAAAATATTGATGATATTGCCATAGTGCGATTTGACGGGCGCGATGTTGTCCGCCACAAATTAGTGCAAGATATTATTAAGGCTTACGAAAAAAGCGAGGAGGCTAAAAATAAACATGGATAAAACAAAGGTTATAATTATGGATCGCCAAAAGGCTGTAAAAATTCCCACAGGTATTCGCCTGCTTATCAGAAGATGCTGCAACGCAGTGCTTCAAATGGAAAAAATCTCAGGCTCATGCGAGGTTTGTATATCGTTCGTTGATACCGAGGAAATTCAAAAGCTCAACGCGGAATACCGCCATCACGACTATCCCACCGATGTGCTTTCATTCCCGCTCGGAATAGACGGAAATTATGACGTCAACCCCGCCACCAACGCAAAGCAGCTCGGCGATATTGTTCTCTGCGTCCCCATTGCGGTGGAGCAGGCCAAGAAATACGGTCACTCTCTACAGCGCGAAATCGGCTATCTCACGGCGCACTCCATGCTCCACCTGCTGGGCTACGACCATGAACAGGGCGGCATCGAGGCGGTACGCATGAGGGAAAAGGAAGAAACCGTTATGGTTTCCCTCGGTCTTCCGCGCGACGGCAGCTATGTCCCTGAGGACGGCGGTGAGCTTTAAATTTTTTTTGATCTTTTTGATATGAAAAATATGAAAAAATTTTTGCATGGTTTTATTTATGCATTCAGCGGCATAATCACATGCATCAGGGAGGAACGCAACTTCCGCTTTCACATGGCGGCTGCGTTCCATCTTTTTGCATATCTTCCATTTTTCGACCTGTCAAAAGCTGAATTATGCATTCTTGTAATGCTCTGCGGCGCGGTGTTTGCGCTCGAAGCAGTCAATACAGCTATAGAAAATGCCATAGATTCAACAGGTATCGTCAGCAAAACTGCGGGAATTGCAAAGGATACAGCGGCAGGCGCGGTGCTGATTGCGGCTGTAATATCGGTAATCTGCGGCGTTATAATTCTGTGGCAGCCTGCGGCATTCGCAGCAATATTTAAATTTTACATTGATGCGCCGATTGCCATAATCGCGCAAATTGTGGTGCTGATATTCTGGATTTGGTTTGTATTCTTGTGGCACAGGAAATAAAAAATCTGATGTGTTTGTCCTAATGGAAAATACATCAGATTTTTTGCTTTATATTGGGTGGGAAGGGGCTTTGCCCCTACGACCCCACGATGGGCTTAACCGCCATTCAAAGAATGGCGGTATCCCCTTTGGATTCCCGGCTTTGCGTACTCCTTGCGTCACGCAGCTATATTATCACTCGCCTACAGCAAATGTCAGCTCTGCATTAACAGCCACCTTACCGTTGACCTTTGCGACAGCCTTACCTACGCCTACCGGACCCATCTGCTTGATAAGCTCGCACTCGAGCTCCAGCACATCGCCCGGAACTACCTGCTGACGGAAACGAGCATTCTTTATGCCGCCGAAGAATACGATTTTGCCCTTATTCTCAGGCATCGAGAGTATCGCAACCGCGCCGACCTGCGCGAGTGCCTCGATGATGAGCACACCCGGCATTACATGCTTCTGCGGGAAATGTCCGCAGAACTGCATTTCATTGACCGACACGCACTTGATTCCCTTTGCATACTTGCCCGGCTCACCCTCGGTGATTCTGTCAACGAGCTGGAATGGATAGCGGTGGGGGAGTATTTCCTGAATTTCGTTTGAATTTAACTGCATAATTATTGACCCTCCCATTTCTTAAAGAGAATGCTTGCGTTGTGTCCGCCGAAGCCGAGCGAATTGGAAATCGCATATTTTATGTCAGCTTCACGACCCTCATTGGGAACGATGTCGAGGTCACATTCCTCGTCAGGAACCTGATAATTTACAGTAGCGGGAACGAAGCTGTCATGCAGTGCCATTGCCGTGAAAATAGCCTCAACCGCACCGCTTGCGCCGAGAAGATGTCCTGTCATGGACTTGGTGGAGCTCATCATTATATCTTTTGCATGCTCGCCGAATGCCGACTTGACAGCCGCAGTTTCGCAAGCGTCGTTGAGGTGGGTTGATGTGCCGTGTGCATTGATGTAATCTACAAGCTCGGGTGTAATGCCGCCGTCCTTGATGGCCATGAGCATTGCGCGCGCGCCGCCCTCTCCGCCGGGTGCGGGTGCGGTAATGTGATGTGCGTCACAGGTTGCGCCGTAGCCGATAATTTCAGCGTAAATCTTTGCACCGCGAGCCTTGGCATGCTCATATTCTTCAATAACCAGAGTGCCTGCGCCCTCGCCCATTACGAATCCTGAGCGTTCCTTGTCAAAAGGAATGGAGGCTCTGTTCTTGTCGGTTGAGGTGGAAAGAGCCTTAAGCGAGGTAAAGCCGCCGATGCCCAGCTCTGTGATGCATGATTCCGCGCCGCCGCACATCATTACATCTGCATAGCCATCGCGGATATAGTGGAATGCATCTCCTACTGCGTTTGTTCCGCCTGCGCATGCCGTCACAACGCATGTGCACATGCCCTTAAAGCCGTATTTAATAGCAGTCTGACCCGCAGCCATATTGGAAATCGCCATGGGAATGAAGTAGGGCGAAACACGGTCAAATGTCTTTTCTAAACCCTTGCTGTGCTCTGTTTCAATAGTGCCCAGACCGCCGATACCGCTGGATATAATCACGCCGCAGCGTTCTGCGTCTTCATTTGCCATGTCAAGTCCGCTGTCCTCAAAAGCCTGTTTGGAGGCAGCCACGCCCAGCTGAACGAATCTGTCCATCTTACGGGTTTCCTTTTTGTCAATATAATCTGTGACATTGAAATTTTTCAGTTCACCCGCCATTTTGACCTTGAAATTCGTTGTGTCAAAGGCTGTGATTTCATCAATTCCGCACTTATTTGCCTTGACGGATGCCCATGTTTCCTCAAGGTTGTTGCCTATAGGACAAACTATGCCCATGCCTGTGATAACTACACGTCTGCTCATATTAATCATGCTCCTCTCGTTAATTAAATTACATAGCCATGCCGCCGTCAACGCATATGACCTGACCTGTGATGTATCCGGCTTCGTCCTGTGCGAAGAATGCCGCCGTCTTTGCAATATCCTCGGGCTTGCCGAGCTTTTTCATAGGAATGTCGCCGAGAATAGCCTCTTTAACCTTATCTGAAAGCACTGCCGTCATGTCTGTGTCGATGAAACCGGGGGCGATTGCATTGACCGTGACATTTCTGCCTGCCAGCTCCTTGGCGAGAGATTTTGTCATGCCGATTATGCCGGCCTTGCTTGCCGCATAATTAACCTGACCCGCGTTTCCGCGAACACCCACAACACTGCTCATGTTGATGATTCTGCCGCTTCTCTGCTTCATCATAAGCTTTGAAGCCGCTTTCATGCAGAGAAACGCGCCCTTTAGGTTGGTGTCAACGACCTTATCGAAGTCCTCTTCGCTCATAGCCATGATGAGCTTATCCTTGGTGACGCCCGCATTGTTGACCAGAATATCTACCCTGCCGAATTCCTCGACTGCGAGGGCGAATATTGCGTCAACCTCATCTGCTTTGGAGACATCAGCCTTGATGATTGCAGCCTTTGCGCCGAGAGCCTCGCAGTCGGCGGCTGTCTTTTCGGCGGCTTCGCTGTTGCCGGCGTAATTTATAACTACATTTGCTCCCTGAGCCGCAAATTCAAGGCAGATTGCGCGACCTATGCCGCGACCGCCGCCTGTAACTATCGCAGTTTTTCCCTGTAAGCTCATTCTGCATCCTCCTTGATTGCGGCTACAACAGCCTTAAGTCCTGCCGCATCGTCTATATTGTAAATTTTAACGCCCTTGACGATCTTTTTGACAAATCCGCTGAGTGTCTTTCCGGGACCTATCTCAACGAATGTATCAATACCATGCTCGGTCATGTATCTTATAGAATCCTCGAAGTAAACGCTGCTCTGCACCTGCTTTTCGAGAAGCTGAGGAATGGTTTCGCCGTCATTCTTCTCACGTCCGATTGCGTTAAATACAACGGGAATCTGCATTTCGCCGAAATTCACATCGTTGAACTTCTCGCGGAGTGCGTCGCCTGCGGGAGTCATGAGAGAAGTGTGGAACGGACCGCTGACCTTGAGCGGAACGCATCTCTTTGCGCCTGCCGCCGACGCAAGCTCAGCCGCTTTGGATACTGCTGCCGCCTCACCGCTGATTACGAGCTGACCGGGGCAATTGTAATTGCATATCTGCACCACACCGAGTGATGAAGCTTCCTCGCAAGCCTTGAGCAGCGGTTCTCTGTCAAGACCCATCACGGCCACCATGCCGCATTCAAGTCCGCTGACCGCATTTGTCATTGCATTGCCGCGGAATGCTGCCAGAGAAATGACTGTCTGCTTGTCGAACACGCCCGCAGCATACAGCGCGGAGTATTCGCCGAGGCTCAGACCCGCCGCCATTTTCGGCTCTATGCCCTCTGCCTTGAGTATATCCGTAACAGCCGCCGCGAAGGCAACCATGCAGGGCTGTGTGTACTGTGTCTGAGACAACTGCTCATCGGGACCGTCGAAACAAAGCGACTTCAAATCAAAATCAACGGGCGCATTGTCGAAAGTTTCACGGAAAGAGGGATATTCTTCATAAAAATCCTTTCCCATGCCTACCTTTTGGCTGCCCTGACCCGCGTATATAAATGCTATATTCATATGTTGGCTCTCCAATCTTTCATCAACTCGTCTATCAATTCTTTCACATGCACGATTTTATCAAGCCGCCAGACCTCGCTTCCGCAGAAGAAAAGTCCCTCCTCGTAATTGCCGTTGACCGCCTCGATTAGTGCTTTGGTAATGCAATACGGGGTTTCCGTCGGCTTGCAGGTTTTTATGCATCCTGCGCAGCTTTGGTGCGGTATTTTGCCGTCCTTTGCCAGCCTTTGCATAAGAGGTGTATTCAGGGCGCGCCCCGGCATACCGACGGGACTTTGCACTATCAATACATCCTCTTTTTTTGCGTTCAGCAATATGCGCTTGAAGTCCTCGCTTGCGTCACATTCGTGAGTGGCGATGAATCTCGTCGCCATCTGCACGCCTGCCGCACCCAGCTTGGTGAAATGTGCGATTTCCTCGCCTGTATATATTCCGCCTGCAACAAATATCGGAATTTCCCTGCCGTATTTTTCTTCATACGGCGCAATTTCTGCCTTTACGTCGGGCAGTATTTCCTCCGGCGTCTGAGCCGTGCCGTTAAGCAAATCCTCGCGGTCAAAGCCAAGATGTCCACCCGCCTTGCTTCCCTCTATAACCACAAAATCGGGAGCGACGCCGTAGCGTTTATCCCATGTGCGGCAAATAACCTTAGCCGCTCTGCCGCTCGAAACTATAGGTGCGGCGGCGGTTTGGGTGCCTTTGGTCAGCTCAGGCAGAGTCAGCGGAAGTCCCGCGCCCGAAATCACCGCGTCAATGCCGCATTCCACGGCTGTCTTTATCGCGTCGAACCACTGGGTCGTCGCCACCATTGCATTAATCGCAATCATGCCCGCGCCTGCGGCAATTTTCTTCGCCTTGGCTATCTGCTCACGGAGTGCATTCAGATTATCCTCCGCCGCATTGCGCCAAAAATCCGGGCAGGCAAAGCCGGCGTTGGCTGTGCTGATAACGCCCATGCCGCCGCAGGCTGCAACGTGACCCGCAAGATTGCCCATGGACACGCCTATGCCCATACCGCCCTGAATGAGCGGGATTTCCAGATACTTGTCTTTAATTTTTATCATTTTCGGTTAGCTCCTTTAGTTGAGTGAACCGATAACCGCCTTTGCAGATGAATCCAGCTCCTCAAAAATTGTGCGGAGAGGTTTGATTTCCTTGAGCATGCCGGCTACCTGACCCGCCATAAGCGAGCCTGTTTCGGTATCGCCGTCGAACACTGCTCTGCGAAGTGAGCCGAGAGTGTACTTTTCAAGCTCCATTTTGTCCGCGCCCTCTTTTTCTCTGCGGACATATTCGCGCGCCATTTTATTTTTGAGAATTCTGACAGGAGTGCCGCCGATTCTGCCTGTTACGATGGTATCGGAATCCTTTGCCTTGAGAACTGCCTGCTTGTAATTTTCGTGAATCGGGCATTCTTCCGAGGCCAGCAGACATGTGCCGAGCTGCACTCCGCATGCGCCGAGTGCATACGCCGCCGCAAGCTGTCTGCCGTCCGCAATGCCGCCGGCCGCGATTACAGGTATGCTCACAGCGTCAACCACCTGCGGGACAAGCGCCATTGTGGTAAGCTCGCCGACGTGACCGCCGCTCTCTGTACCCTCGGCGATGACCGCATATGCGCCGCACTGCTCCATCTTGCGAGCCATTATTACAGCCGCGACAACGGGGATAACCTTGATGCCCGCTTCAAGCCACATCTTCATGTATTTTGCGGGGTTGCCTGCGCCCGTGGTGACTACCTGAATCTTCTCACGAGTTACGATTTCTGCCATTTTATCCGCATCGGGGTTCATCAGCATTATGTTGACGCCGAATGGCTTGTCAGTCAGGCTGCGGCAGATTTTGATATTTTCCTCAAGCATTTCCGCATTCATGCCGCCTGCGCCGATAAGACCGAAGCCGCCTGCATTAGACACAGCCGCCGCAAATTCGCCTGTTGCTATGTTAGCCATGCCGCCCTGTATAAACGGGAATTCTGTTCCAAGCATTTCGTTCAGTTTCATTTTAAATCATCCTTTCAGATTGCATATCACTGCTTCTATTAAAAATTACCATTCAAGCATTATACCGCCCCATGTAAGTCCTGCGCCGAATCCGACACAGATTATCTTCATGCCTTCCTTGAGCATGCCGCCGCTTGCCATTTCATCCAATGCCAGCGGTATGCTCGCCGCAGAAGTGTTGCCGTATTTCTGCAAATTAACAAAAAATTTCTCGGACGGTGCTTTCATTTTCTTGACAACATGCGAGATAATTCTCTCATTTGCCTGGTGACAGGCCACATAATCTATATCCTCCAGAGTAAGCTGCGATTTATCAAGCAATTTATCAATGCACACGGGAATAATTCCCACGGCAAATTTGAATACCTCGCGTCCGTCCATCTGCAAGCCGCCGCTTGTCGGACAGCACAGAATCGCATCGTCTCCGTTTGCGCCGCAGGTAAATTCATAAACTGAATTCTCACTCAGCGTCACTACAGCCGCGCCCGCTCCGTCGCCAAACAGCACACATGTGCTTCTGTCGTTGAAATCCAACACGCGCGATATAACCTCACTGCCTATAACAAGCGCATATTTACTGCCGCCCTGCATCAGAATTCCGTGCGCGACATTCAGCGCGTAAATGAATCCCGAGCATGCCGCATTCATATCAAAGCACAACGCGTCATTCGGCAAGCCGAGCCTTTTCTGAACCATACACGCCACTGAGGGAGTCGCATTGTCGGGAGTAAATGTTGCCACAACACATGCGCCTATTTCATCAGCGGAAATTCCCGAGCGTTCGAGAGCCTGCTTGGCGGCATTTGAAGCCAGGTCAACATTTTTTTCACTCTCGCAGAAATATCTCTGACGTATGCCTGTACGGGTGGAGATCCACTCGTCGCTTGTGTCAACGGTTTGACTTAATTTGTCATTGCTGACAGCATTTTGTGGATGACAGCTTCCTGTCGATACTATTTTCAAGCCTTTCATACTGTCTCCTTTTTATCAATCCGCAGCGTGACTGTAATACGCCTCGCCAATCGTGCGGAATTTATCGTATTTATGCACCGCAAGCTCCTGACCGCTCATTCCTTTGAACTGTGCAAGAGCGTTGACGATAGCCTTGTCTATTTCATCAAACACAGCCTGCGGATCTCTCTGAGCACCGCCCAGCGGCTCGGGAATAATGCCGTCGATTATGCCGAATTCCAGCAGATCCTGTGCGGTAATCTTCATTATATCGCATGCCTCGTTGCTGCGTGAGGAATCCTTCCAAAGAATCGCCGCAAAACCCTCAGGTGAAAGAATTGAATACACCGCATTTTCGAGCATAAGCACC
The DNA here is from genome assembly GCA_029005175.1 of Bacillota bacterium. Lineage (GTDB taxonomy): Bacteria > Bacillota > Clostridia > Oscillospirales > Acutalibacteraceae > RUG762. The sequence goes on along the minus strand of JAQXFQ010000138.1, from coordinate 5,202 downwards.
GAATCTGCCACACCGAGTGCCAACGCACCGCCGCTGCTGCCCTCGCCTGTGATAACTGCAACCACGGGAACCTTCAGCGTGCTCATCTCGGCTATATTGCGGGCAATTGCCTCGCTCTGACCGTGCGCCTCGGCTTCAATGCCGGGATATGCTCCGGGGGTGTTGATGAACGTAATTATCGGACGCCCGAACTTCTCCGCCTGCTTCATCAGACGGAGCGATTTGCGGTATCCCTCGGGCGAAGTCATGCCGAAATTGCACTGCATATTTTCTTCAAGGCTGCGTCCCTTTTTGTGACCTATGACGGTGACGGGCGTGCCGTGGAAAAATGCAATGCCGCCGAGAATACTGGCGTCCTCCTTGCAGAGGTGATCGCCCTTTATCTCAAAGAAGTCCTCAAACAGGGCGTTGATAATCTCATCTATATTAGGACGCTTGGGGTGGCGCGAAAGATAAACCTTGTCGGACGCGGAAAGATTTCCGCACATGCCCAAAAGCTCCTGCATATCACGCTTTATCTGAGTAATGCGCATTGCATTTATTGAATCCTCGCCGTTTTTCTCCAGCTCTGCAATTTCTTTTTCCATCGCTTCAAGCTTAGCCTCTAAATCCTTAAGCATTTTGCGCACCGCCTTTCACATGCATTTTCAGCAAAAGTGCCAATGTGTCGCGCATTTCGCTTCGGGGCACTATGTGATCCACAAAGCCGTGCTCCTCAAGGTATTCCGAACGCTGGAATCCCGCCGGAAGCTTTTGCCCGATAGTCTGCTCGATAACTCGCGGACCCGCAAAGCCTATCAGTGCGTTCGGCTCGGCGAGCGTGATGTCGCCCAGCGTTGCAAAGCTCGCGCTAACGCCGCCTGTAGTGGGATGAGTGAGGCAGGAAATATACAACCCGCCGTTTGCGCTGAACCTTGCAACGGCGGCCGAGGTCTTGGCCATCTGCATCAGGGAGAAAATTCCCTCCTGCATTCTCGCGCCGCCGCTGGCGCAGAACATTATAAGAGGAAGCTTGTGTTTGTCGGCGTATTCCACCGCCTGCGTGATTTTCTCGCCGGTTGCCGTGCCGAGACTTCCCATAAGAAAACGGCTGTCCATTACGCCAACCACAGCCTGTATTCCGCCAATTCTGCCCAGTGCTGTGACAACGCACTCGTTGAGCGCGGTCTTTTCGCTTATATTTTCCACCTTTTGTATATAGCCGGGGAAATTCAGCGGGTCATTCGGCTCCACACCGCCGTTAAGCTCGCGAAAGCTGCCCGAATCGAGTATCAGGCTCAAGCGGTAATAAGCCGATATAGGCTGATGATAGCCGCAATTTGTGCAAACGTAGCAGCTTCGTGAAAATTCTGTCTTTGTGTATTCCGCGCCGCAGGTGGGACACTTGACAAACACGCCGCTGTCAGGCACCTTGGACGCAGGCTCTTCCGAATAGTTATCGGATTTTGCGAGCATATCTTTAAGCGTTCTGAGTTTATCCTTGCGCTTCTTAAATATATCTTCCAAAAAACTCTCTCCTCTCCAAGCCGCTGCCGCTGTCAGGATTCAGGTCTGCTGCATTTATCCCATGAGAGAATAACGTCGTTTTTTTTCTCAATAAAACTCGTATCGTAATTTCCTCTGATGAAGTCGGGATCGTGCATTATCAGGTATGAAAAATCAGCGTTTGTTTTGATTCCCTTAATCATCAGCTCCTCCAAAGCTCGGCGCATTCTGCGAATAGCCTCCATGCGCGTGGGAGCGTGAACTATGACCTTGGCAATCATCGAATCATAGTAAGGACTGGTTTCGTATCCGGTATAAAGTGCAGTATCCACACGCACATCAAAACCACCGGGCAAATGCAGGAAATTAATTCTGCCCGGGCAGGGGCGGAAGCCGTTTGCCGGATCCTCGGCATTAATTCGGCACTCAATGGCATGACCTGTGTTGTGTATATCCTCCTGTGTAAAGGAAAGAGGTCTGCCAAATGCAATGCGAATCTGCTCGCGAATGAGGTCGATGCCCGTGACCATTTCTGTTACAGGATGTTCCACCTGAATACGTGTGTTCATCTCGATGAAGTAAAATTCGCCGTTGGGGCTGAGCACAAATTCAACCGTGCCTGCGCTGTAATAGCCTGCCGCCTTAGCCGCGTTTACAGCCGCCTCGCCCATCCTGCGGCGAAGCTCGGGTGTAAGCGCTCTTGAGGGCGATTCCTCTATCAGCTTCTGATTTTTGCGCTGTACAGAGCAGTCACGCTCGCCCAAATGCACCACATTGCCGAATTTATCGCCCAAAATCTGGAACTCAATGTGTCTGGGATTGAGCACCAGCTTTTCCATATACATATCTCCGTTGCCGAAGCAGGCAACCGCCTCGGACTGTGCGGAGTTAAACGCTGTTTCTATTTCCTCAGCGGAATATGCACGGCGCATGCCTCGTCCGCCGCCGCCTGCCGACGCCTTTATAAGCACGGGATAGCCTATTTTTTCGGCAATTTCCGCCGCCTGTGCCGCATTCTCAACCTTGCCGTCAGAGCCTGGAACTACGGGAACATTGCTTCTCATCATCAGTCGGCGCGCTGCCTCTTTGTTGCCCATAGCGTCGATAATATCGGCGGAGGGACCTATAAATGTTATTCCGCAGCTCTCGCACAGGCGTGCAAATTCGCTGTTTTCCGAAAGAAATCCGAAGCCGGGGTGAATCGCGTCGCACCCTGTGGCTACCGCTGCGGCAAGTATATTTTTCATATTAAGATAGCTGTCGGCCGCCTTTGCGGGACCTATGCACACAGCCCTCATGGCGAGCTGAACATGCAGCGCGTCCTTGTCGGCAGTGGAATAAACAGCTACGGTTTCTATTTTAAGCTCGCGGCAGCAGCGTATTATTCTGACTGCGATTTCGCCGCGGTTTGCTACTAATATTCGCCTGAACATCTCAATTCACCCTTTTTGATTATATTCTGCTCACGCGGAACATCGGCTCGTCAAAGCCTATAGGTTCGCCGTTCTGCGCGACTACTTCCTCGATAACGCAGTCAAACGGCGCGGTTACATCGTTCATCATCTTCATTGCTTCTACAAGGCAAACTACGCCGCCCTTGTTTATTTTCTGACCGACTGTGACAAAGGGCTTTGCGTCGGGGGCGGAGGCGGCATAAAATGTGCCGACCAGCGGAGACTTGATATATTCAGCATTGTCCTGCTGCGGCTTGTCAGCTTTCACTTCTGACGCTTCTGCTGCGGGAGCCGGTGCAAGCTGCGGCATCACAGGCGCCGGAGCAATGGCGGCAGGCTGCACAAATCCACCCTTGGGCTGCTTTATTCCGTCTGCTTTTTTCAAAGAAAGCTTAACTTCGCCCAGCTCCAGGTCAAGGGCAACTACGCCCGAATTGTCAAATTTATCTATGAGTTCGATTATATCCTTCAGTTCCATATTCCCTCACCGTTTCATTTAAATTTATTTAGCAGCCTGACAGCACAAAGCCGGCAGGTCTTATACATAAATCAAAGCCGACCGCGCGTGCTTGGTTTGGTCGGCTTCATTTGCTTTAGTGATTATTTTGTGCTGTCAATGTAGTTGACAATATCTCCGACAGTCTTCATCTCAGCAATCTTCTCGTCCTCAATAGTGATGCCGAATGCGTCGCCGATTGCCATGTTGAGTTCTACAGCGTCCAAAGAATCTGCGCCGAGATCGTCAAACAGATTTGCTTCCATTGTCACTTCGTCTTCTTCGCAGCTGAGAGTGTCAACGATGATTTCCTTTACTTTCTCAAATGTCATGATAATTACCTGCCTTTTTTGTTTTTGTGTGAATCTATTATCATTTTAATTATAATTATTGTTAAGCTTTTTTACTTAAAAAAATATAATTAAAATAATTTAAGTGAATGATAACACAGGGCATATCAATTGTCAAGCGATTTCATTAAAAAAATTTAATGAAATTTTTTTAAACATCAACTTATCAAATTCATAACACTTTTGCTGGATTTTTTGTATTATTTGTGATAGTATGTACATACAAATTTTATCTGTACAGAGGTAAAGTAGTGTGAAAGTAGTTAGTTTTATCAAAAAAAATGTCGTTATGTGCGCGGCAGTCGTTGCCGCAGCTGTCACCGCCTTCATAATACCGCCCGACGCTCAATATATTTCATATTTTGATGTAAAGACATTGACCTGTCTTTTTTGCGTGCTTGCGGTAGTATGCGCTCTGAAAAACATCAGTTTTTTCTACATACTGGCTCAAAAAATCGTAAAGTCCTTCAAAAACATCAAATTATGTGTACTTGCGCTGGTATATATCACCTTTATAGGCTCTATGCTGATTGCCAATGATATGGCGCTGCTCACCTTTCTCCCGCTTGGGTATTTCGTCCTCAGCAGCACTAAAAAGCAGAAATATATGGAATTTACATTCATTATGCAAAACATCGCCGCAAATCTCGGCGGCATGCTCACTCCGTTCGGCAATCCTCAGAATCTCTATCTGTATACCAAATATAACATACCAACGGGGGAATTTATCAGAATAATGTTATGTCCATTTGTCATATCCATAGTCCTGATAACCGCCTGCTGCTGTATATTTGTCAAGAACGAACCGCTCGTAGTTGAAGACACCCCGCTGACGCTTGAGCCAAAAAGAACTGTTTTATATACCATGCTCTTTATTCTCGCCATCGCAATAGTTTTCAGAAGCATTCCCTATTGGATAGGACTGATAATAATTCCGTCAGTGCTGCTTATCGCCGACAAAAAGGCTCTGAAAATGGTGGATTACCCGCTGCTGCTGACATTCGCGGCGTTCTTTATTTTCGCCGGAAATATGGCGCGCATTGAAGTCGTGCGAAATATGTTTGAATTTTTGCTCGGCAAGAGCACGCTGGTTTTCAGCATACTCTCCTGCCAGATCATAAGCAACGTCCCCTCGGCTATACTCCTCTCACAGTTTGCCGATAATTACCGCGAGCTGCTGCTTGGAGTAAATATAGGTGGAGTGGGCACATTGATTTCATCTCTCGCAAGCCTTATTACACTGAGAGAATACACTAAAAATAATCCCGGTAAGACAGCACATTATATTGCGATTTTCTCCCTCTTTAACTTCAGCTTTCTCATCATACTAACGATAATAATGTGCTTAATGAAATAACAAAAAAACGGAAACGTATTTATCATACTAATTTTCAATAAAAGTACGACAAAAAATCTT
>JAQXFQ010000137.1 GCA_029005175.1 Bacillota bacterium | reverse complement strand
ATCATTTATAAAATGGGAAGAAAACAACCGCCTGCCGTATGCAATTGTCATTATTGCGGACAATGCCACTTGCATAATTATATTATGATTTTTACAGCGTGTCAATATGTTTTTTCACATAAGTACATTGACAAAATGCGCTTGATGAATTATAATAAAAATAGAGGGTGACATTGTCCGCATTGAATATTGCGTAGACGGTTGTTCCCTCAAAAGATTTTTAGATTAAATAAAAAATTAATCGCCAAGTTTTCTCAGAACCGTGGCGGTTAATTTTTTTTGCCGTTGAAAATTCTATCAAGCAAAATCAAAATAACAATTAAGCTGATTATGTATTCCATTAGCAGCACCTCCCATCATTTATAAAATGGGAAGAGAGCAACCGCCTACTGTATGCAATTTTAATTATTGCGGACAATGCCACTTGAATAAATTATATTATGATTTTTAAAGTGTGTCAATATGTTTTTTCACATAAAATTGATGTCCATCTAAAATCCCCCATACCTTTGAGATAAACGGTACGGGGGACTTTGTTCGTATGATATTTTTACTTGCCGATGCTGTGTATCAGCATGGGAATTGCCTTTTCAAAATTAACTCCGAATGCCTTATCGCGGGGGTCGTCCGATGTGAGGCGTATGCACTCGCATGTGTAATCGACGGCAACGCGCAGGGCGTCATTGAGCGGCAGGTCATTCATCAGCGCGCCTATGCAGGCGGAGGCAAACACATCGCCCGTTCCGTGATAATAGCCGCCGATTCTTTGACCGAAATGGGAGTAAAATTCACTGCTTTCACTGTCGTATGCCATCACACCAATTTCCTCCGGGCGGAAGCTGATGCCTGTGAGAACAGCTTTCTTTGCTCCCAGTCCGGTAAGACCTCGCAGCAGCTCTTTGACATAATCCTGGCTGTAGCCCTCGCCGATATACGGCGCATTCAGCATAAACGAAGCCTCGGTGATATTGGGCACGATGATGTCCGCCTTGCCGCAGAACTTCGCCATTCCACGGACAAAATCGGAATTGAAACCGGAATAAAGCCGACCGCCATCGCCCATAACCGGGTCGACAAACAGTATTCCGTCGCCGCGAAATTCATCGGCGAACCTTGTCATAAGCCTGAGCTGCTCAAATGAACCGAGATAGCCGGTATAAATGCCGTCAAAGGTCAGCCCCATGCTGCGCCAATGCTCCGAAATAGGTTCGATCTGGTCAGTGAGGTCGCAAAAGGTGAAGTTTTTAAACTTGGTGTGGGTGGAAAGAACCGCCGTAGGAATAACAGCGGTTTCCACACCCATTGCTGAAATAATAGGCAGTGCTACGGTAAGCGAGCAGCGTCCCACGCATGAAATATCTTGAACAGTAACGACTTTTTTCATAATAACTTACTTGGCTTCAGAGTTTTTTGATTTGATGCCTATGTTGAAATCAAAGAGCTTTGCTTTCATGAGCGCGGGGCGAAGTGCCATATAAAGTGCTGTGGCGATGATAACTGCAAGAACTGCGTTTACAAATGTGGTTGCTGCCTGCCACTTGGCGAGAATAGAAGCTGCGTCTGCGTCAAGACCGAGTATGTAGTGCTTGTAGAGGTAGGAAACGATAGGCTCAAAAATCACATTGAAAGACATACCTGCAATTGAGCCGAGCAGCGTCCAAAGGAATACATGACCGTTTTGCTGAAGTGAGCCGTCCTCCTTGCGCAGGGAAATCTTACCGATTTTATGCGCAATAATACCTGTGATAAATCCAATGAAGAATTTCAGCAGAAAGGTTTTGGGAGCGGATGTGATGTATACCGGGTCGAGCAGATCTCCTATGGTCATGCCTATGGCGCCGGCCAGACCGCCGGGTACGCCGCCAAAGAGCAGAGCCGCCAGCACGCAGAAGGTGTTGCCGAGGTGGAATGAGGTGAATTCCGAGCCGACAGGGATTTTAATCTGGAGGAATGTGAACGCGAGGTAGCAGAGAGCCGCCATTATACCGATTTTTGCAATCATCAGTGCGGGATTCTTTTTGTTATTAAGATTGTTCATGGAAATTATCTCCTTCAAAAATAAATATTGACTTTCAACGTTGAACTGCTATAATATTACATCATAACTGTGCATTTTAAAATACACAATTTTAATTATTTTTATAAGGACAGTTTTGCTGAGATAAGGCTGATATTGAAAAACTGTCAGGAGGTTTCGGCGTGATTTACGAGTCAATCAGATTGGATAAAAACTCAGATGTACCTATGTACCGCCGTCTGTATGAGAGCATACGAGGCGGGATATGCAGCGGCAATATTTCTGTGGGAGAGAGACTGCCGTCTATCAGAAAAATTTCGGAGGAGCTGGGAGTGAGCCGCACCACAGTGGAGCAGGCGTACCAGCAATTATGCGTAGAGGGATATGTTTCAAGCCGCCCTCAGAGCGGATATTTCGTAGAGGCGTCGGTCAGAAATGAATTTTCCGCCGAGCCGGAAAAGCCGTCTGCGCGCGAGAAGACTCCGGGCATCAGATATGATTTCGGCAGCCGATATGTCGACAGCCGAAGCGCGGACATCGAATTATGGCGCAAGTATGTTCGCTCGGTACTGAGCCGCGAGGACATCGTGAACTCTTACGGTCATTACCAGGGAGAGCCTGAACTGCGTCGGCAATTGGTCACCTACGGAATGACGCTGCGCGGCGTTAAGTCTACAGCCGACAGGATAGTGATAGGGGCGGGAGTGCAGCCTCTGCTGTCTGTTTTGTGCGGTCTGCTGGGCGAGCAGGCAGGGCGCGTGGGCATAGAATACCCCTGCTTTCCTCAAGCCGAGAGGGTGTTCCGCGACTTTCGGCTGAATATTGTCGAGCTGCCTCATGATAAATTCGGAGTTACGGCGGAGGATCTGTATTCACATAAGATAGATGTGCTGTATCTCAATCCCTCAAACACCGAGAGCATGGGGCGGCCTATGCCAATCAGCCGCCGCGCTGAGATTATGGAATGGGCGGAGCGTACCAGAGGATTGATAATAGAGGACGACTACAACGGCGCTCTTAGGTTTAAATCCCGCCCCGTTCCGTCGCTGCAGGGAATGAGCGGCGGCGACAGGGTGGTTTATCTGGGTTCGTTTTCCAAGCTGCTCATGCCGTCGGTGCGTATCAGCTATATGGTGCTGCCGGGCGACCTTGCGGAACTGTATTGGGAGCGCGGTGTGAATTACAACCAAACCTCTTCAAAGGTGGAGCAGTTGGCTCTTGCTCAATATATGCGTGACGGACATATTGAAAAAAGGCTGCGCAGACTGCGCAAGATTTATGCGGAAAAGAGCGACCTGCTTATGACGGCATTGAAAGAGACGTTTGGCGAAGCAGCGCGGATACGGCTGGCTGAAACCGCACTTTGCGTAGACGTTATTATAGAATGCGGCATGGATTCGCAGCGGTTGGCAGAAACTGCGCTGGAGCGCGGAGTGAAGATTATTCCTGTCGATTGTGAAAACGGCGCGGAATTCAGGCTTAGTTTTGCAGGAATACCGTCAGATGACATATGCGGCGGGGTTGAAACGCTGGGTAAGATAATAAATCATAATTTAGCAGAGAACTAAAGTAGGACACCTACAATGGGAATCCAAGGGGGCAGGCCCTCTTGGCAGGTCCAGGGCAGCGCCTTGGTGGGGTCGTAGGGGCAAAGCCCCTACAAAGCTAAAGTGCAAGACAAACTTGCAATAGAAAAATGCACCCATGCGAAGCCCATAGGAAACTAACGAGAAAATCGAAGATTTGCGAGTGGACGTCACGCAGATAAATTATGATTTTTAGTATTAATTAAACCAAAACGGAGCTGCAGGTTAATCACACTTGCAGCTCCGTTTTAAATTTATTACAGTTCCTGATACACGGTTTTCAGTTTTAAAGTTTTTGGATCTATCTGAGGTTGCTTGTCGGAAAGATAAATTTCAACATTATCCACTCCGTTTGAATGCAGATAATCTGTCAGCGTGGTTTTGGCTTCCTCAAACACCGCCTGTTCGTCAGCATCAGGCATAAAGATTATTCGCAGCTCTACGCGGTCATATCCGTGAAGTATAAACTGGAAAAGACGTATTTGGGGCATGGTTTCAATCAAAACGTAGACAGTCATTGAAGATATTTTAATCTCATTATCGCCTGATTTGAATACAAGCAGCTTGTTGGCTGAACGTCCCTCGATCTCTATCCAAGGCGATTTTTTGCCACATTCGCATATATCGTCGTGTAAAATCACGCTGTCGGTCACTTCGTAGCGTATTATGGGCATAGTGCGGTTTGCGAGATTGGTGAGAAGGATTTTTTCGGCACTTTGCCCGCAGGGAACAGGGTTGTTATTCGCGTCTACCGGCTCGATGATATTCCAGCCGTTAAATATGTGGAAATGTTCGCAGTCGCACTCGTATGCTATATTGCCCGCTTCGGTGCAGCCGTACATTGATTTTACACTGCATCCGAAGGCTTCTTTCAAATACTGTCTCATATTCTCGGAAAGCTTTTCACCACCGCATACGATTTCTTCCAGCTTCACCTTAAGTGTACCTTTGGTGTATTCCTCTGCAAGCAGCTCCATAGTGCTGACATAAGCAAAAACTGATTTTGGCTTTATCTTATTGAGCTGCTCAACCAATTTCGGCAGTGGCATCGTGCTGTCAAGCAGCTTTATGCCGCCCTTTATAAAAGGAAACCGTCTCATATTTTCCAGCAGTATGCCTGTGGAAATTAAAAATGAGCCGCCGGAATACAGCATACAAATCGGGCGATGCTTCATGGCACTGTCTATCATGGATTCACAAGCTGTAGTATTTTGGTGCGGTTTGTCTAGTAGGTATAATAAAGGATAACCGGTAGAGCCGGAGGTGGACGCAACAATGTATTTCCCCATGAAAAGAGTGCCTATGTTGCTTTTATCGTCGGTGAACTTTTTCAGCTTGTCAAATGAAATATTTCTGTCTGTCACCCAGTCGTTGAAGTTTTCCATTATCATCTGCTTGTTGGTAACGGGCAGGTCTTGCAGTGAAAAATCATCACCTATGTCTGCATAAAGCTCAGCCAGCTTTGGGCTGTTCTTTTTTGCATATGCCACCAGCTTTTTCAGTCGTTTTTGCTGAATCTGCTTTTGTTTTTCTCTTGATGACATATGATATAAAAATGAATCTACAAATGCCTCGACAATGTTCATAAATTTTTCCTCCAAAAAGTCTCAATATTAAGATGTTTATTTTTTATCAATGCGCACCGCTGCTCCCGTCAAACCGAACAGCACCCACATAAGCGGCGAATTGATGGGCAGAGAATAGCCGAAGAAGGCATGCACTGCGTATCCAACCACGCCCATTGCACAGCAGACCAACAGTGGATTATCAGTGGCGCGGCGGAATGCCTTGACGATCATGCCTCCTATGAACGCCAGAAACGCGCCTAACCCTGTGACTCCCGAGCATATCAGCAGTTGCAGATATTCGTTGTGCGCCTTGTCGAGATTTCTGCCGCCGAAGAATTTCTCGGATTCTTCGCCGTAAGCCTCTTTGAATACATTGCAGAAGGTGTCGGGACCGCTGCCGAATATCGGGTGTTTGCCCGCCAGCTTCAGAGTGCGCTTCCATGTGAAAAGGCGGTTAGAGCCGAAGTTATCATCGAAATTGCCGTGGAAGAGCATTTGCCCCAGCTCATAGAGCACACCGCTTGTCTGCGATTTTGCGGCTATGGCGGATACTGTCAGTACACCCGCAACAGCGGCTCCGTCCACCGCGAGGCTTGAAATCAGCATAGTGCGGCGGGATGGAGTGAATCTGATAATGTTACTGCGGATAAGTGATGCGGGAACTGTCAGTATAATTCCTGAGCAGAGCGAGATCCAGCCGATTTTTCCGAAGCCGTCGCCGATTATCAGCAGATGAACGAAAAGCCGGTCAAACAAAATTACGCCGCAGGCCGCCGCCAGTACGGTAAGCATGCGCCCGAGCCTTGCAAAAGAGGTGAGAAGCATCGGGAACGACACCAGCAGAGCCACGCCCAGCGCAACAATGCCCGCGTCGGTGTTCAGATTCAGCTCTGCCCACAGCGAAAACACGAAGCAGGCCAAAATAAAATATCTGAATATTACATTTGTTTGGGAATCGTCCTGCTCATCGGTTATATATAATGAAGCAGATAAAATAATTGCGACCGTGACGAAATATGACGTCAGATTGATGTTGCCCATCGGACCCATGAAGAGCAGTCCGCTTTCCCAATTCGGTGTGGAAAATCCTGTGTCAAGCACATCCCATCCGAAGAAATGACACATGACCAGTATGGCTACAATTGCGGCACCGCCGCAGTATATACCTAAGTCAAATTTTCTGAGGCGAACCAGCCGTGAAATTACAAAGTAGGTGATCACATAAAATGTCTGTATGACAAGACCGTCATTTCTCACGCCCTGACCCATCCATGATACAACTTTATAATCCGACAGCAGCGCAGAAATAAGCAGGAATATCCAGTAGCAAGACACCGCAACGTCTATAGCGTTGAAGTTTTTAAAGAATTTCAGCGAATCGATCACACGGAATTGCTCCGCCGGAATTTTCAGTATCTTGATGATAAGAGTAATTATCAGCGCGGAGAATGACAATGCGGCAATCATATAATAGGTAGTGTTTTTAAAATTGGTTATGTTGCCGTATTTCTGCGAGCCGATTGCCAAAGGAAATACAATCGCCATAGCGATAAGGAAAATGCGGGCGAAGATTTCACACAAATTGTTTGAATCAAACAGGGGAGAATGAGGCGGGCTTCTTTTTTTTGACGCTGCCGAATGGGCGCGGACATCTGACAAAGCCTTGCCGGTGTTAGCCGACTTGACCGCCGCCGCGCGTTTGGCATAATATTTTTTCTGTTTTTTATTTGACATGAATCAGATTATGCCCCCTTGCAAAGTTGATTAATGTATTTAAACCTAATTTTAAATCTTTTAATAAAAAATTACAAGTGATTTTTATAAATTTAAAACAGCGATTTGTAAATAATTTGTGTTTTTTCTTTTTAAGCAAAAAGGAACTGCCCGTATTGTTATATTACATTAGCAAACGAATATTTGATGATTGTTAAATATAAGTCAAAATTCACTTTTAACTTGATAAAAAATATATATAATGTGCCTTAATTTCTCTTGACAATAGAAAATAAAAGTATTACAATGTAGTTGAGAATATATTGAGATTTAGATTCTCATTATATCACTAAAAATCATGAAATATGCTTCTGTTTATAGTAAATATAAGGGGCATAATGAAAGGAATGAAGTAAGTTTATGCAAAAAAAGAGTAAAGCCCGTAAAACTAAGCTGCGCACATTGCTGCTGTCAGTCATTACAGTGGCATTGTTGGCGTCAATTGCCACATTTGTAGGCGTCGGAGCGTCAGGCCTTAACGGCGGCAACGTCAGCGATTCGGATAACGGCGGCTTGTTTGCACTTTTTGAGACGAAAAGCACAAACGGCACGGAAGTAGACGCACTGCCAAGTAATGTGGGCGACGCGCAGATCGACTTTGAAAATTACACTTCGCCACTGACGCTTAATGTAACATCAGCCTCTCCCGTATATATTGAATATAACGAGGGAATATTACTCTTCGATACTCCCAAAAACGGTGTATATGAGTGTGAGATTGAAGATATATTTGGCAATGTATATGTGCACAGTGCCAGTCCTATTACCGTATTTAGTATTGATTGTTGGGGTTCGGTTCCGGTTCTCAACATTAATCCCAACGCTAATCTGACGGAGTTATACTGCAGCGGTGTGGAACTGGAACAATTGAACATAAGCGAAAACAGCACTCTGCAAAAGCTCAACTGCTCATACAATAATATTTATTACCTGGATTTAAGCGGCTGCACAGGTCTTAAAGAGCTTGACTGCAGCGATAACCCGCTTACAGAGAAAGAGCTTTCAGTTAATACAAGTAATCTGGAAAAGCTGGTTTGTACTGACAATAAATTTAAAAGTTTTTCGACCGCTTCTTATGCTTCGTCACTCAAGTATATCAATTTTAGCGGTAACAAACTGGAATCGCTTGATGTGAGTACCTGTTCTTCACTGACCTATCTGAATGTGTCATCAAACAGCCTCAGCTTTGATTCGCTCAAGCTTCCGAACAGTCTGAGCGCAGGCGATGTTGTGGGTTTGGACTCTCAAAATCTCACATTATACGTAAAAAAATATAAACCGGATGAGACTATTAATGTTGCCGTCGGAACAGGCAGTGTTTACACATGGTATCTCAGCAACGGCACAGCGGCTTCTCCGACTGTAGTGGCTGAAGGTCGGTTCTCATTCGGCAGTGAATATCTTGATAAATACGTTTACTGCGTCATAACCAACCCGGCAATGCCCGAGATGGCAATAAGAACAAATACGCTATATATTACCAATAAAGACACCACAGTCTGCAATGCACAGATGAACAACTGCAAAAAAGGTGATTATATTTACTTCTATGTGGTCAGTCCGGAGCCTTATCCGGTTTATATCGACTGGGGCGATGGCGAAAAGGTTCTAGTTGATGAGGAGTGCTATGATCCCGATGATTATACAACGTGGTGCGAAGGTAATGCAAAGGGCAGCACTGTAAAAATTTATACAGAAGATGTATTTGGTATGTCTTTGGATTGCGGTTCATACGATTTGTCCAATTCCAAAGGCTTACAATTCGTTACATCCGCTTTTGACGAAATAGAAAAT
>JAQXFQ010000136.1 GCA_029005175.1 Bacillota bacterium | reverse complement strand
ATTTTTTGTCTCCGATTTTTTCAATATCTTGGAATTATCGGAGAGCCGCCTATTTTTTCATCTAAATTAAGGATAAAAATCTTGGACGCCTTATTTGCAGGTTAGATTATATCACACATCTGACCTGCTTGTCAATTTTTTATACTGACTGCCATTAAAATAACAGTCAGTATTATTTTATATTAATAAAACATCGTGCCAATGCCCTGGTCGGTAAACATCTCTATCAGAATGGAGTGCGGCTTTCTGCCGTCGATGATGTGCGCGCGTCCTACGCCCTGTCTTACAGCCTCCACACAGCAGTCAATCTTGGGAATCATGCCGCCCGAGATAATGCCCTGCTTTTTGAGGTGGGGCACCTCGCTCACGTTCACCACGGGAATCAGCGTGCTTTCATCGTCCTTGTCACGGAGCAGGCCGCATATATCGGTCATCAGAATCAGCTTGCATGCCTTAAGCTTGGCTGCAATCTGAGCCGCCGCCGTGTCTGCGTTTATATTATAGACCTCTCCGCCGTATCCGCCCGCAATCGTACTTACTACCGGGGTGTAGCCCTTATCAATTGCGTCCTGAATCACGTCCGTGTTGACCTCGACTATCTCGCCGACATAGCCCAAATCCTCCGCTTTGATTAGCTTTTCCGCCATGAGCATTCTGCCGTCAAGACCGCACAGACCGAGTGCCTTGCCGCTGTGGCGCATCAGGTGCTGGACAAGGCTCTTGTTCACCTTGCCCGCGAGAACCATCTGAACGACCTCCATTGTTTCCTCGTCGGTGTATCTCATTCCGTTGATGAACTTGCTCTCCTTGCCTATTTTGTCGAGCATTGCGTTGATTTCGGGACCGCCGCCGTGTACCAATACGACATTGATACCCACCAATTGCAGCAGCACGATGTCGCTCATAACGGCTTCCTTCAAGTCCTCGTTAATCATGGCATTGCCGCCGTACTTGACAACTATTGTCTTGCCGGCATACTTCTGAATATACGGCAGTGCCTGAATAAGCACCTTTGCGCGATCCTCAGTCGCCACATTTGTCAGTTCTTCTGTTTTATTTGATACATAGTCCATATTATTAGCCTTCTTTGTATTAATTTTATCGTTTATATTCGGGCGGGGGCAGCCTGATAGGATCGGGATTTTTCAGCACCCACTCGACTGACAGCTCACACAGCCGCTCAATCTCATCCTCACCGTTTCCGCCCGAAAATGCATGAAGCAGCTTTCCGAGTTCATCATATTCGGATTTATCGAGCTGATTGCCCATGCGCAGGTAATTCTTCATCGCCTTTACCATCTTTCGGAAATCGCTGTCCCAGTTGCAGCCGCCGTTGTCGATAATCTCATACGACAGTCTGCCCGAAATGCGAATGAC
This sequence comes from Bacillota bacterium, assembly GCA_029005175.1. GTDB lineage: Bacteria > Bacillota > Clostridia > Oscillospirales > Acutalibacteraceae > RUG762. The sequence goes on along the minus strand of JAQXFQ010000136.1, from coordinate 12,724 downwards.
TTCGCCCTGCGCCGTAGACGCTGCGCCATATGACGGCACAAGCAAATCCCACAATTCCTCACGCTGCTCCTGCCAATTTTGCGATGTGACTGTAATAGGTGATACGCCGTCATGTATTTTCCTCGGCGGTACGGGCGGCACATCGAATATTTTATACAGTTGGTCAAGAGCGGCTTCGGACTCATTTATTAAATCCAAGATCATTCTGTCGCGAAACCATTCAAAATTCTCGCCGATTTTCTTTACCAACGGCTTCATTTTTTCGTTTTTTTCCGCGCCGTGAGACAGCAGGAACTCAGCAATATCAGCCATTGCCGCTATGTCGATATTGTTGCAGCATCTCAGCCCCTCTGCAAGCGGAGTATCTCCCGCTATATCCTTTGCGTTCACCTCTGCGCCGGCCTCGACCAATATTCTGACAATCTCGGGGCTGTGGAACATAGCCGCCGCATGCAGTGCGGTTTCGCCTGTTCGGAGTGCGGCGTGAATATCCGCGCCCAGGTCAATCAGCAGCTTTACCATATCGGCATTGTGCATAGTCGCATGGTGATACAGCGGAGTTCTGCCGTAAGTATCTCTGAAATTTATATCTGCCCCCTGTTCTGCCAGCCAGCGGGCAAGCTCTTCCGGAATATCGAAGTGAAAGGCGTTGCCTTTGTTGTAGCCGCCGTATGCGTTCAGTTCGCATTTTTTAAATACGGCCTTAAGCTGCTCAATTTTGCCTTTCGTTATTAACTCTTCAAAATTCCTCACCAAGGTTTTTCTCAATTTATTAACACACCCTTTTACTCAACCAATTGTTTTAAACTTATCGGTTCCGAAAAAAGTTGTGCTCCTGTGTCAATTCGCGGTATAATTCCGCCGCGCTCCATGAAATATTATGCGGCGTGACCGTGGCCTTAAGACCGACCGGAGGAATTTTTGCGTCACGGTATTTTTCGAGAAACTCGTCAAGCTCCTTTGAGGTGAGTCCGCAGAGAATCATCATTTCCGCCGCAAAATCCTCGCCGCCGTAAACCGCCATCGACGGCGGGAAGCCCTTTATCCCCGCAAGCGCGCCAATCTTCTCACCGTACTGATTTTTGTATATCGTCACCGTCTGAATTCCCATGCCGCCGCACACAGATTTTATAAGTGCCGCCTTGCCTGCATTTATATTAAAGAGAAGAATTTTTTTATTGCCCGACAAATTAATCCGACCTCCTGATATATCTACTTTGTTCACCTCGTCAAACAGTCCTTGAGATGCTCCGCGCGGTAGTCGCCGCTTATCCTGACATAATCATATGTCAGGTCGCAGCCGTAAGCCTCGGCTTTGCCGTCGCCGTCGCCGCAGATTATGTCGATGATAACCTCGTCCGCCAGCAGAATATCCTTGGCTCTATCCTCATCAAAAGTCACACCCGCACCGTTCTGACATACAATTATCCGCCCGCGCTCGGAGACAAATGCGACCTCAACTTTTGTGATGTCGCAAGTCGCACCCGAATACCCGATAGCGCAGAGCACACGCCCCCAGTTTGCGTCCGAGCCGAACATCGCCGCCTTGACAAGGCTGGAGCATATCACCGACTTGGCTATAATGCGCGCGTTCTCGTCATCCCTTGCACCGTTGACGTCGCAAATCAGCAGTCGGGTGGAGCCTTCGCCGTCACGCGCCAATTCTCGACAAATCGTCACGCATATCGCCTTTAAAGCCTCGGTGAATCTGTCGAACGCCCTGCTCTCGCTCTCGATTATCGGATTGCCAGCCAAACCCGAGGCCATGACCGCCACTGTGTCGTTTGTGGAGGTGTCGCCGTCCACCGAGACCATGTTGAAAGTGTCGGGAATAACACTGCCCAGTGCCTTGCGCAGCATTTCGGGCGAGATGGCCGCGTCGGTGGTGACAAAGCAGAGAATGGTCGCCATATTAGGGTGAACCATGCCCGAGCCTTTCGCCATCGCGCCGAATCGCACCTTTGTGCCGCAGAGGTCACATTCAAAGGCAATCTGCTTGCGGTAGCGGTCGGTGGTGAGAATCGCGTCCGCCGCGTCTGAACCGCCGTCATACCGAAGCTGTGAAGCCAGCTCCTCCGCTGAATTTTCAATCGGAGCGATATTCAGCACCTGCCCGATGACGCCTGTGGACGCCACTATAACGTCCTCGGGCGCAATATTCATCACACGGGCGGCAATGCGGCACATCTGCTCCGCCTTCTGCTCGCCGTCGGCGTTGCATGTGTTGGCGTTGCCGCTGTTGCATATCAGACCTTGGGCGTATCCGTCGGCGAGATTTCTCCTGGTGACGGCGATAGTTGCGCCCTTGACTAAATTTTGAGTATAAGCGCCCGCCGCCGCACACCTGACATCACAGCGAAGCATAGCGAGGTCGCGTTTTGTTTTGTTGCGGCGCATACCGCTGTGTATTCCCGCCGCCTTGAAGCCTCCGGGAGCGGTAACACCGCCCTCTATGACCCGAGAATGCTTGAGTATCAGTTGAAATTTCGCCATAAGTTCACCCTCTGACCGGCATAATTCAAAACTCACAATAAATCATAATTTACAGTAGCACTAAAGTAGAACACCTACAATGGGAATCCAAGGGGACTGGTCCTCTTGGCGGGGTCAAGGGGCAGCGCCCATTGTGGGGGCGTGGGGGCAACGCCACCACAAAGCTAAAGTGCAAGAAACACTTGCAATAGGAAAAATGCGAAGCCCCTAAAGAACTAACAAGAAAATCTTTGATTTTCGAGTGGACGTCACGCATATACACCCAATATAAATTATCATTTACTTGTGCAATTTTACATATCTGCTCATTTGTTAATTGATAACTAATCCTTATTTATGCTCTTGTCTATGTTGATTTTCTGCTTGCAGTCAGGGCAGGTGTCGGTAATTGACAAAGGTATGCCAAAAAATCCGGTCTTGACTATATTCTTTGAGCCGCATTTCGGACAGAAAAGGTATTCCTTATTGCGGTGGGCATACAGGCTGCAGGTTATGCCTATCATCAGAATCAAAAACATCATCGCCGCAATAGTTGCAAAGCCATTTTTAACAAAACAAAAAATGATTATGAGAAAAATTGACAGTGCGTAGCAGATACGTGAAGCTATCATGAGCAATCTGCGGCTTTCAAAGTATTCTCTTCTTGATTTCATTTATTCGTCCTCTTTTCCTGACAGTATTTTTACAAGGGTAAGCAGCAGCGTGCCCACCGATGCAACAAGCAGTGCGGCGGAGGATATGAACTTGATAATGCTCTGAAGCTTGGGCTTATCGGATTCAAAATATATTGCGGTCGGACCGTCCGCACTGCCTATCACAGAGATATGATCTCCCTTTGTCAGGCGGCTTATGCCGAGGGCAAGACCAATTACGCTCACAACGCACAAAATCGCCGCGACGAATTTTTCGTATGTGTTGCGAATTTTATCCATAGCTTTGTACCGTCCTTTCAGTATTGAAAAAAATTTTAATTTAATGATTGATGTTATATCGTTATTTTGATAGAATATTAATATAATAAAGTTTTATAGATTTACGGAGGTGTGCTTTATGGCAACAATCAGACCCAGCTCAGATTTAAGAAACCGCTATAACGAAATTTCGGATTTCTGCCACAAATACAATGAACCTGTTTTTATCACCAAAAACGGCTCAGGAGATTTGGTGGTAATGTCAAACGATGAATACGAAAGACTGTGCGGCAAACATGAGCTTAATAAGCTTTTAGATGAGGGTATTGAATCCGCAAAAAAAGGATTAGGGCGTTCCGCAAAAGATGTATTTGATGATATAGAAAGGAAATTCGACTTTGGAGACATTTAAGGTAGTAATTGATCCGTCTGCCGAGATTGGAAAAATTTAATTTAACCCGCAGCAATCCGAACAAAATCGGATTGCTGTTTTTTATAAGCTCACAATGTCGCATTTTATCTTGTATTATTTAAACATCTGCCACACCGCTAAAAAAACTATCGGCACGAGCAGCGAGGGCAGCATGTTCATGGTTTTAATTTCCTTGATTTTGAGTATGGATATACCCGACGCGGCTATCAGAAATCCCCCAACGGTGGACAGCTCCGTCATCATGTCGGCGCTCATGAAATCCCCCAGCAGCAGTGCCAGCAGATATATTCCGCCCTGCCAGAGGAACAGCACTCCCGCCGCCAGGGCTATGCCTATGCCGTATGCAGAGGCCAGCACGGCGGAGGTCACCAGGTCGAGCGTCGCGTTGGTAAAAAGGTAGGTGTTGTCGCCGTACAGCGCGCTTTGTATCGGACCGAGAATTGACAGCGTGCCTATGCAGAAGAGCAGAATTCCCGTAGAAAGTCCCTCGCCCAGCGTGTTTTCCTTTCCCTTGGAAAACCGCGCGGTGAGACTCTGAAATCCGCCGTCTATGTCAATCGCCGTTCCTATAAGGCTGCCAAGCGCAAGACTGACTATAAACAGCACCGGGAAATTGCTCTTTGGCATATTCTGCACGATGGCATTAATGCCGATTCCCGCCGCCGCAAGTCCCATTGCGTTGAACAGCGCAGTCTGAAATTTTTCGTTGATTCCCCTTTTGAACACACTGCCGATTACGCTTCCGCAAATTATCGTGCAGGTGTTCACAATAGTACCAATCATCATTATTGCATATCTCCGATTTTACTTTATAATCTCGCGGATTCTCGATACATTGGCAAGGGTGTTTTCCTTTGCGGGACCGCCTGCGCTCTTGCGCTGACTTACGCACACGTCGAGGTTAATAGCCTCATAAACGCCCTCGTCAAAGGTGTCGCATATCGCCTTGTATTCCGACAGCGGCAGGGTTTCGAGCGTCTGACCCATTTCAATGCACTTGGCAACCAGTGTGCCTGTCGCCTTGTATGCGTCACGGAAAGGCAGACCCTTCTTCACCAGATAGTCGGCGCAGTCGGTGGCGTTGATGAAGCCCTTGGCGGCGGCGGCGCGCATGTTGTCCTTGAGCACGGTCATTGTATCCAGCATGGGGATAAAGGTGGTAATGCACATCTTCACGGTGTCGAATGCGTCGAAGATTGCCTCCTTGTCCTCCTGCATGTCCTTGTTGTAGGCAAGCGGAATGCCTTTCATCACGGTGAGAAGCGTCATCAAATCGCCGAAAACTCTGCCCGACTTGCCGCGCACAAGCTCCGCAATATCGGGGTTCTTCTTCTGCGGCATGATTGACGAGCCTGTGGAAAAAGCGTCGTCCAGCTCAACGAATTTGAATTCCCATGAGCACCAGAGTATGACTTCCTCGGCGAAGCGGGAAAGGTGAACCATTACTATGGAGAGTGCGGAAGCAAGCTCCAGGCAGAAATCGCGGTCGGAAACGCCGTCAAGGCTGTTGCGTGAATAATCGTCCATGCCCAGCGCGGCGGTGGTGAGACTGCGGTCTATTTCATATGTCGTGCCGGCAAGTGCGCAGCTTCCGAGGGGATTTACATTCATGCGCTTTTTTGCGTCCTCAATGCGGGCGATGTCGCGCACCAGCATTTCGGCGTATGCGAGCAGATGATGCCCGAAAGTGATAGGCTGCGCTCTCTGCAGGTGGGTGTAGCCGGGCATAACGGTTTCGGCGTTTTCCTCCGCCTTATTGCAGATAACCTCCACCAATTGCTTGAGATCGGCGATAATCTCATCTGCCTGCTTGCGGAGATTCAGTCGAATGTCCAGCGCGACCTGGTCGTTGCGGCTGCGGGAGGTGTGCAGACGCTTGCCCGTACTGCCCAGACGTGCGGTGAGTTCACCCTCGACGAATGTATGAATATCCTCGGCTTCCATGTCTATCGCCAGCGCACCGCTCTCGATATCGCTCAAAATCCCCTTAAGTCCCTCGATAATTTTATCCGCCTCCGAGCGGTCGATTATGCCGCAGGTGCCTAGCATATCGGCGTGAGCCATGCTGCCCTCGATGTCCTCGCGGTACATTCTGCTGTCGAATGAAATTGATGAATTAAAATCGTTTGTCTTTTTATCTATCGCCTTTGAAAAGCGTCCCTGCCAAAGCTGCATGTTTTTATATCTCCTTTTGCGGTTGTGTTTTTGGTTATGTAAGCCATAATTTATATTGGGTGTATCTGTGCAACGTCCACTCGAAAATCAAAGATTTTCTTGTTAGATTTTTTATCATATGCCACGCATATGATAGGGCTTCGCATGGGTGCGTTTTCCTATTGCAAGTTTTTCTTACACTTTAGTTTTGTGGTGGCGTTGCCCCCACACCCCTACGATGGGCGCTGCCCCTCGACCCCGCCAAGAGGACCTTTACCGCCATTCAAGGAATGGCGGTTCCCCTCTGGATTCCCATTGTAGGTGTCCTACTTTAGTGCTACTGTAATTTATCATTTATCCTTGGTGAGCAGATCCGAGAAATTTATAATTGCCGAGCCGTCGGTAACTTTTGGCAGCTCGCCGTTCCACTTCTGAATCTTTTCGTATTCAATCAGGTTTGCGTTTATCGACTTATTCAAAATCTGATTTGCCTTAGCCTGCGCCTCCGCTTGAATCCTGACTGTTTCGGCTTCGGCTTCAGCCTTGACTATGGCTTCTTCCTTTTCGGTCTTTGCCTTGAGCAGTCTCTGCTCTGCCACCTGCTTTTCTTCAATTGCACTCACATATGCGTCGGAAAAGTCAAAATTGATTATGTTTACATCCTCTACATAAATGCCGTTTTTATTCAGCTTTTCATTGAGCTGCTCGATAAGTCCCTGTGAAATCAGCGAACGGTTGGTTACGCTCTCCTCGGCGGTGTATTGGGCGGTAATCGCCTTGAGCACCTCATTGACTGCGGGAGTTACGAGAATTGTTTCGTAGTCGCTGCCGACATTTTTATATATCGCATAGGACTTATCCTTTGCCACGCGGTAATTTATCGCCAGCGTTGTGGCGACTGTCTGCAAGTCCTTTGAGAATGCTTCAGTCTCGACCTCCAGCTTTACGATTCTGTTATCCATTTTGATTATGCGCTGCACAAACGGAATTTTCATATGAATTCCCTCCTGCAGTACATTTTCGCTCACCCGACCAAGCGTATTGATAACGCCGGTGTGTCCTGCGTCGATTATCGTAATCGAATTAAACAGAATAATTAACGCGGCGATGACCGACACCGTGATGATTATAGCCTTCTTCGGCACATTGAATTTACTTCCTGAATTTATAATGGTAGGCATAATTTATTACTCCTTTTATTGATACAATATGTAGCCATAAAAACGCATAGGGCAGAGAGAATTCCCTGCCCCACGCAAATTACATTAACAAGAACTCCGTCCTTGAAATTATTTATTTTCCTTTGCGGCCTGTTCTTTCATAGCCTGCACCTTGATGGGCAGACCGAAGAGGTTGATGAAGCCTGCGGAATCGTTCTGATCGTAAACCTCGTCCTCATCGAATGTCGCGATGTCCTCATCATAGAGAGAATAGGGTGACTTTACGCCGGCGTCGATAATGTTGCCCTTGTAGAGCTTGAGGCGGACGTCGCCCGTGACCTTCTCCTGCGTGCTGTCAACGAATGCCGAGAGAGCTTCGCGGAGAGGTGTGTACCACTGACCGAAGTATACCAGCTCGGCAAAGCGGATGCCAACCTGCTGTTTGTAGTGATAGGTGTCGCGGTCAAGGCAGATTTCCTCGAGCTTGTTGTGAGCGTGATAAAGGATTGTTCCGCCGGGAGTCTCATAAACGCCGCGGCTCTTCATGCCGACCAGACGGTTTTCAACCATGTCTGCGATACCGATGCCGTTCTTGCCGCCGAGTTCGTTCAGAGCGGCTACCATTTCGGGACCGTCGAGCTTCTGACCGTTGAGCATTACAGGGATGCCCTTCTCGAAAGAAAGCGTGATATATGTGGGCTGATCGGGAGCCTTCTCGGGGGACACGCCCATCTCGAGAATCTTGTCATACATAGGCTCATTCCACGGATCCTCGAGGTCAAGACCTTCGTGGGAAAGGTGCCAGAGGTTCTTATCCTTGGAATAGTTTGTCTCTCTGTTTATCTTGAGCGGGATGTTGTGTGCTTCTGCATATTCAATCTCCTGCTCGCGGCTCTTGAATTCCCATGTTCTCCAAGGAGCGATAATCTTCATCTGGGGAGCAAATCTCTTGATAGCAAGCTCGAAACGAACCTGATCGTTGCCCTTGCCGGTGCAGCCGTGGCAGATGGCGTCTGCGCCCTCTTCGAGAGCGATTTCAACTATTCTCTTCGCGATGATAGGACGTGCGAAGCTTGTGCCGAGAAGATACTTGTTCTCGTAAACCGCGCCTGCCTTGAGCGTCGGCCATACATAATCCTCAACAAATTCCTTTTTGAGGTCGGCAATGTAAAGCTTTGATGCGCCTGTCTTGATGGCCTTTTCTTCCAGACCGTCAAGCTCTGTGCCCTGTCCTACGTCGCCCGACACTGCGATAACCTCGCAATTGTCATAGTTTTCCTTGAGCCAGGGGATAATGATAGATGTGTCAAGTCCTCCGGAATAAGCGAGGACAACCTTTTTAATATCAGCCATGATGAATTTTCCTCCGTAAACAAATTTTTATTGACAAGATAATATAAGCTGCTGAATATACTATAACATATAACGCAGCGTTTTGCAAATACTGTGTTAAATTATACGCACTTTTTTGTATAAATCAAGATTATAAATGTATATTTATGCATTTATCTTATTTTTCGTGTATTTGGCAATATTTTCCCCGTATTTCGCAGCATTTTATATTAACAATTATCCAAGTCAATTGCTAAAAGCATAAATTTCCCGCCTGATTCCAGCTGTTAAAATTTATGAAGCGAACACGGTCCGACCGTATTCTTGCATAAATATTCATTATATTCATATTTTTTGAATTTTTTAATTTTCTTATTGACAAATGCGCGCCGTCAGTATATTATTAACAGATACACTTTTTTGGCAGTAATTTCATGTAAAGGGGATATAAGAAATGACAGACATTCTGACAAAAATATTTATTAAGGATTCTGAAAACATCAGCGAGCCAAAGGTGCGCACCGCCTACGGCAAATTCGCGGGCGGCGTGGGGATATTCTGCAATCTCATGCTTTTTACCTTCAAGTTTATCGTCGGCACGCTCTCAGGCAGTATGTCAATAACCGCCGACGCTGTAAACAATCTCTCGGACGCTTCCTCCAGCATCATCAGCCTGCTCGGCTTCCGACTGGCAGGCAAGCCCGCCGACTCTGAGCATCCCTATGGTCACGCGCGGTATGAATATCTCTCGGGGCTTGCGGTGGCTGTGATTATACTGATAATAGGCTTCGAGCTGGGTCGCAGCAGCCTGGACAAAATACTGCATCCCTCCGCCGTTGAATTTTCGTGGATAACGGCGGTCGTGCTGGTTGCCTCGATAGCAGTCAAGCTTTGGATGGCACTCTTCAACACCAAAATCGGCAAAAAAATCAGCTCGCAGACCCTGATTGCAACCGCCGCCGACAGCCGAAACGACGTTATCACCACCTCCGCCGTGCTTGTCGCCGCTGTTATCTCGCGCTTCACCGACCTTGAACTGGACGGCTGGATGGGCTTGTTCGTCGCGGCTTTCATTATATACAGCGGTATCGAACTTATACGCGACACTATCGACCCTCTGCTCGGCACATCTCCTGACCCCGAGCTGGTTACATACATCCACAACAAAATAATGACCTATCCCGGTGTGCTCGGCACTCACGACCTTATGATACACGATTACGGTCCCGGCAGGCAGTTCGCCAGCGTTCACGTTGAAATGGCGGCCGAGGCGGATGTATTGGAAAGCCACGACACTATCGACAATATCGAATACGACTTCAAAACCAACGACAAGCTGCACCTTATCATTCATTACGACCCGATAGTTACAAGCGATGAAACTATCGGCAACATGCGCAAATGGCTGGGCGAGCTGGTAAAAAAAATCGACCCGGTAATCACCGTTCACGACCTGCGCATGGTACCCGGCACTACCCACCAAAATCTGATATTTGACTGCGTAGTGCCGCAGAATTATAAGATGTCGGATTCCCAGCTGAAAACAACCATTTCCGCAATGGTGCGCGCCGAATACCCCGACTATTTTTGTGTGATAACAATAGATAAAAGCTACGTAGCCGCGCCGGCTGAGGATTGATGATAAATCATAATTTACCATAGAGTACGCAACAATGGGAATCCAAGGGGATACCGCCATTCCTTGAATGGCGGAGGTCCTCTTGGCGGGGTCAAGGGGACACCGCTATTCCTTGAATAGCGGTTAAGCCCATTGTGGGGGCGTGGGGGCAAAGCCACCACAAAGCTAAAGTGCAAGAAAAAAGCCAAAACAGAAAAACACACCCATGCGAAGCCCATAAAAAAATTAACAAGAAAATCTTTGATTTTCGAGTGGACGGCACGCAGATAAATTATGATTTACAGGATTATCAAAAACATTTTAGGACTGATTATATATGGATTTTGAAAAATTCAAGCAGCGTTTGATTGATGAGGGCTTGTGCGAGGTGGGCTTCAGCAGAGTTGCAGAGACTGTGCCGCCGGATCTTGCGCGCTATTCCTATGCGGTGACGCTGATGTTCCGCCTGTCGGACGCCATTGTGGATGAAATTGACGGTGCGCCGACCTATGCGTATTTTCAGCATTACCGCGCGGTGAATGCCCTGCTGGATCGGTGCGCGCTGCTTGCGTGTGAAATGCTGCGGCGCGAGGGCGGCAGGGCGTACCCGATAGCAGCCTCTCAGAGCGTGCATGACCGTCCCGACAAATACACCGGAATTTATCAGCACAAATCGGCGGCAGTCGCGGCAGGTCTGGGCTGGATAGGCAAAAGCGCGCTGTTTGTATCGCCGAAGTACGGTCCGAGAGTGCGTCTTGCCACCGTGCTTACCGATATGGAGCTTCCCGTGACGGCTCGGCCTATGGAGTCACGCTGCGGAGAATGCAGGCGATGCACCGAAGCGTGTCCGTCGGGAGCTATTTTGGGTGTAAATTACGTGCGCGGAATGGAGCGGAGCGAGATATTCGACGCGGAAAAATGCTCCATGCACATGAAAAAGGCCTATCAGCACATAGGACGAGGCGCGGTGTGCGGCTTGTGTATGCGAGCCTGCCCTTATGGGATGATAAATCAGAATAATGAGTGATTTTAAGATTATGAAGAACAGAAGTATGGCGATAGTGGTGAGAAATGGCGAGATTCTGGTTGAAAAGACGTTATTTCAGGGCAGATACTTCTATACGATTCCGGGCGGCGGTATTGAAGCGGGTGAAACTCCTGAAGAAGCTGCAATCAGAGAATTGAGAGAGGAATGCGGTCTGAACGGAAAAATAAAAAAACCGCTGAATATTCTACATAGAAAAGAAGGATATGTCGAATATGTCTTTGAGGTCGAAGTAAGCGAGGAACAGATTGCGGTCACCGGCAGCGATCCCGAGGATTCTCCGGAAGAGCAGACATTAGTCGAAGTCTGCTGGATGAAATTGCGGGACATGAACGAAAAGGACAGAGCGTTTTTGTGGTCATACGGATTAATGGACGTTGAAGGCTTCTTTGACGAGGTAATCAGTTGGGGCGATGCAATCAGCTATCCTAATTAATAAAAAGGTGTGAGGCTTGAAATGTTTGGTCGGAAAACTAAAGAGCATAAAGAAATAATTACAGCCGAAGAAATACGGCGGATACGTGAGCAGGAGCGCATTAATTCGGTGAGCCCCGAAAAGTCTTACGAAAAAGAAAAAATTAAAATTGTGCTGAAATACGCAGCGGTTACAGCGGTGGCGGCAGTGTTGTTTGTGCTGTTTTTCCTGCTGTCGGGATTTTTGTCCTCAGTATCCGGAGTGATTATCGGATATTTGTCGGTAATTGATGACAGCAGCGGATTTTTATTCGAGTTTGTCAATAAGCTGATTTATTTGGCAGCGGCGGCAATCGTAACATTATTGTTTGGTTTTTCTCTGAAAAAAATTCGGGGCGAAAAAAAGCGCGGGAATATTGAGGGCGATTTAAAGTGTATAGGCATATGCACCGCGGCCGCGCTGGTTACGGATGTGCTGTTTCTGCTGATTTCGCGCATAACAGGCGCTTCGCAGCTTATCGTGAGCGGCTCGGTATTGTCTCAGATTATGTATTATCTGACCAAAATAATGATTGTTCCGCTGTCGAATATAATATTTTATGTGGTGCTGCCCTCAATGCTATTGGAATTTGCCTCATCGCTGTTTTTCAATAGCAGGGCGGATATACGCATACCGCTGATGATATTTTCAACTGTAATGCTTGCGGCGGGTCAGCTTGGAATGTCGTGGTCGGGCATAAGCGGCGCAGGCTTTATGATAACGCTTTATGCGCTTATTCAGAGTGGCGTGTGCAGTGTTGTGTATCACCGCACACAAAGAATATGGCTGCCGATATTAATTTATGCATTGGTTACGGCACTGTATTATCCGCTGTCGGGACTGCTGTATTTGATATAATATCACAATGACGGTAAATTATAATTTATCTGCGTGACGTCCACTCGAAAATCAAAGATTTTCTTGTTAGTCTTTTATGGGCTTCGCATTGTTTCCTATTGAAAGTTTTTCTTACACTTTAGCTCTGTAGGGGCTTTGCCCCTACGACCCCACGAAGGGCGCTGCCCCTCGACCCCGCCAAGAGGACCAGTCCCCTTGGATTCCCATTGTTGCGTACTCTATGTTAAATTATGATTTACTGTGCTTACTATGCCATAACGAGAGGA
>JAQXFQ010000135.1 GCA_029005175.1 Bacillota bacterium | reverse complement strand
ATAATTTAACATAGAGTACGCAACGCCGGGAATCCAAGGGGAGACCGCCATTCCTTGAATGGCGGCGGTCCTCGTGGCGGGGTCGAGGGGCAGCGCCCTTCGTGGGGGTGTGGGGGCAAAGCCACCACAAAACCAAAGTGTAGCAAAAACTTAAAATAGGAAACAATGCGAAGCCCATAAAAAACTAACAAGAAAATCTTTGATTTTCGAGTGGACGTCACGCAGATAAATTATGATTTATCTGTGCAGCTTTCCATTTTATAAGAATAAGAAAAATACCCGTATACAGGAATATTTTCGTCCTGTATACGGGTATTTTGGATTTTTTTATTTTGCAAATTCAGACGCGCGGCTTTCGCGAATGACATTGACCTTGATCTGACCCGGATAATCCAGCTCATTTTCAATCTGCTTGCAGATTTCTCTGGCGACAAATGCCATATCCTCATCGCCGATAACCTCCGGCTTGACCAGTACGCGAACCTCACGACCCGCCTGAATGGCGTAGCTGTCAGAAACTCCGTTGAAAGATTTTGCAATCTCCTCAAGACGCTGGAGACGCTTGATGTAGCTTTCAACATTCTCTCTGCGAGCGCCCGGACGCGCTGCGGAAAGTGCGTCGGCGGCCTGCACAAGACAGTCGGTGATGGATGTCGCCTCCACGTTGCCGTGATGTGCGGCGATAGCGTGGATAATATGATCCTGCTCTCTGTACTTTCTGGCCACATCAACGCCGATGTCAACGTGACTGCCCTCAATTTCGTAATCCAGAGCCTTGCCTATATCGTGCAGCAAGCCTGCGCGGCGGGCAGCGGTGGAGTCAATGCCAAGCTCGGCGGCCATCGCGCCGGCAATAGCAGCCACCTCCAGCGAATGTTTAAGCACATTCTGACCATAGCTGGTACGGTAACGCAGCCTTCCCAGCAGCTTGACCAACTCCGGATGAAGCCCCATAACGTCGGCCTCCAGCATGGCCTTTTCGCCTTCTTCTTTGATAGTGGCTTCAATTTCGCGGTTTGCTTTGTCCACCATTTCTTCAATGCGTGCAGGATGAATTCTCCCGTCTGCTATAAGACGCTCCATAGCGATGCGGGCAACTTCACGGCGAACAGGGTTAAAGGACGACAATGTAATGGCTTCGGGCGTATCGTCGATTATGATGTCAACGCCTGTAGCCGTTTCGAGAGCACGTATGTTTCTGCCCTCGCGCCCTATGATGCGCCCTTTCATTTCATCGTTTGGCAAAGCGACCACCGACACCGTAGCCTCGGCAACATAGTCGGAAGCGCAGCGCTGAATGGCGAGGGAAATGATATTTCTCGCTTTTTTGTCAGCTTCGTCCTTGGTCTGCTGCTCAAACTCTTTGATTTTAAGCGCTTTTTCATGCACCAGCTCATCTTCAAGGGTTTTCATAAGCTGTTCTTTTGCCTGCTCGGTGGTGAATCCGGAAATTTTTTCCATGATCTCCAGCTGACAGCGTTTTAAATCTTCGGCTTCGGCGAACTTCTCGTCGGCCTGCTTCATTCTGGCAGAAACCTGCTCAAGCTTCTTTTCGACCTGCTCGATTTTTTTGTTGAGATATTCTTCACGCTGCTGATTGCGCTTTTCCTGCTTGTTTACCTCGCTTCTTCTTTCGCGAAGCTCCTTGTCGTTTTCGTTTCTCAGGCGGTGAATTTCTTCCTTGCCCTCCAGCACGATTTCCTTGCGTCTGGATTCAGCCGTTTTGCAGGCCTCGTCAACGATTCGGACAGCTTCCTCCTCCGCTGAACTTATAGCGGCCTCGGCAACCTTCTTGCGTTTGGAATATCCCGATTTGTAACCGACGAAGCTCATGACAGCTCCGCCAATCAGCAAACCGATAACGAACCATAATACTTCCATGATTTTACACACAACCTCCTTCTTAAGGTTAGGTCGGCGCAAACTTCAAAACAAATTATCAGATATTAAATTTAATTCTTTGGAAAATAAATACCACTAGTCTAAAAAAAAATATATATAACTTGAAATTAAATTGCGCCGCCTTATCACGACAATACGGCTGATATTGAATACTGCGCAGTCCGAATTGCCGCAAATAAACAGATAAGAATAATTTAGTAAAAAGCGCAGGTGCGTCATGCCTGCCGACATACAGATAAAAATATGTCTTATATATTGTAAACTTTTTTTTTGTGACTGTCAAGAAAATTAATTTTTATTTTTGGAATTTTTATACAAGAATTTTACTCTGAACCGCTGCTTTTTATTCCCGCAGGGTTGTTTGAATAAACTTTTATTAAAAATCAGCGTAAGTTATGTAAAATCAGTGATGTAAAAAATAATTTATATTATTTCACTTGAAGTGCCGTATGCAAAGATGTTATTATATTAGTGCATAATGCATAATGGATGATGCTAAATTACAGGCTGAATATAAACCAAGAGGTGGTTTTATATATGAAATCTGTGTACAGAATAATTTCTGTAATTTTAAGCGTGGCTTTGCTGCTGCCGTGTCTTACTGCCTGCAACAGCGACGACGGTACAAACAAGGCTATAAGCTACTCGCTGACCGACGAGCCGAAAAATCTTGACCCGCAGATGGCTGCTGATAAAAATTCTCTGCTGGTCATACGCAATATATTTGAGGGGCTTACGCGCTACGATGCCAACGGAAATATAATTCCCGGGGTGGCGGAGGAATGGAGCAGCAACGCCGATTATACCGAATACACCTTCCGACTGCGCAAAAACGCAAAATGGTCGGATGGCACGCCTCTGACCGCAAATGATTTTGTATATGCGTGGCAGCGCGCGCTCGACCCGGCTACAAAGTCCACTGTGTGCTCGCCTCTGTTTTCCATTAAGAACGCACGCGCGATAAATGAGGGCGATATGGAAAAGGAATCGCTGGGTGTGACGGTGATAGATGACTACACTCTCAAGGTGTCGATGGAATATTCCTATGCGGAGTTTGTTATGCAGACGGCAAACTCAGTATTTATGCCCTGTAATGAGAAATTTTTTCTTTCAACCAACGGTCACTACGGACTGGATGATGACTATATACTGAGCAACGGACCTTTTGTAATTTCTGAAAAAGGCTGGTCGCACGACAACTATGTCCGCACCGTGCGCAATGAAAATTATGTGGGCAAAAATAAGGTTTCACCCAGAGTTCTTTATTTTGGCATACGCAGCTCTGATACGGATTATTTTTCCCTGCTGGAAAATGAAACCGTTGAAGCCGCTGCTATTGAGACAAAAAATATAGGCAAGCTTAAAGGTACTGACTACAAATATTACACCGTGACAGACACAACGTGGGGATTTCTTTTCAACACTCAGAAAAACGCACTGAGCAGCACGACTATCCGGCGCGCGCTGGCCGCATGTATCACTGACGAGGCATGCACCGACTCCGAAACCGGCGAGAGCCTTATACCCTACGGCTTTGAGGAGGCTAACGATATAATTCCCCCCTCGACGCATCTGAACGGTCAGCTTTATCGTGAACTGGCAGGCAGCGGATTTAAGGAAACCTACGACCCTACCACCGCGCGCGCTTCGATGAAAAAGGCACTGACTGCCCTTGAACTGAACAGAATGCCGAGCATAACGCTGATTTGTCCGGATGATGAACAAATAAAAACGCTCATGTACAGCATAATGCATTCATGGCAGCAGTATCTTTATATTTATGTAAATATTGAGCCGCTGGATTACAGCTCATTGGAATACCGAGTGGGGCTTGGCGACTATCAGATAGCATTTTATCCGATTTCTCCGTCGCGCGACAATCCTCTGAGTACATTGCAGCAGTTTACCTCCGATTCATCGAGTAATCCCGCCAAGCTGGAGCATCCGGCATATGACAAGCTGGTGCAAAAGGCTTCGGCGCGCAACAATACGGAGGACATTCTGGCGCCTATGGCGGCGGCTGAGAAGTATTTGAATACATATGTGGTTTTTTACCCGATTTATTATGAGGTGCAGTATTATGTCACGCTGGAGGGAGTGTCGGGAATATATTTCTCGCCGTTTGACGGTGCGGCGGATTTTACCACATGTAAATATGTAGAATAGCGCAATTACACAAATAAATGATAATTTACCAGAGAGCCAAAGTCGAGCATGTACAATGGGAATCCAAGGGGGCAGGCCCTCTTGGCAGGTCCAGGGCAGCGCCTTGGTGGGGGTGTGGGGGCAACGCCACCACAAAGCTAAAGTGCAAGAAAAAAGCCAAAACAGAAAAACACACCCATGCAAAGCCCTATCATATTGCAAAGCATATGATAAAAAACTAACAAGAAAATCTTTGATTTTCGAGTGGACGTCACGCAGATAAATTATGATTTATATTAACATTTGAAGTTTAAATTCAGTTTATATATTTTCTGTATACTCGAGGAAAGGTGATCCATTATGCCGAAGGGCAGCAAAAAATCAGGCGGTGCGGGCAGTAAGATTGCGCGTAAGGTGAAAAGAAGTATGAATGCCGTAAATTTTGACGGCTCTCTGCTGGACAGTATCAAGGCAAAAACATTGGTAAAGCTGATTTTCGCCGCGCTTGCACTGTTCAGCGTGATATTTTTAATAGTTTCGCGCGCGGATTTGTCCCCCTCAGCCATAGTCAGCGGAATAAGGGATAAAAGGATTCTCTCTCAGGCTGATGGGGAGGGCTATCCTGTCGAGATAGAGGGAAGCCGCTCGGTTGATATTGAGAGTGTTTCCAACGGCACGGCGGTGCTCACCGATACCAATTATATGATGTTTAACGACAAGGGTCAGAAAGTGGCGTCTTATGCTCATTATATGGCATCTCCGGCTATGAAAATCGCGGGCAGGTATACCTTGCTTTATGATGAGGGGAATATGTCCTATTCGTTAAAAACTCTTTCGAGCAGTATTCTTTCAAAAAAATCAGATAATTCCATTATTACTGCCGCTCTTTCACGCACAGGCAGATTTGTGTTGGTTACAAATCACGAAACGGCATTTTCAGAAGTTTCGGTTTACTCCAAAAGCGGCAATCTGCTGCACCGGTGGCGCTCAGGCAATTATTACATCAACGCGGTGACCATGAGTGAATCAGGCAGTCATATAGCGATGTGCGGAGTGACCACTGAGAACGGCATTATGAAAAGCGTCGTGATTATCCAAAAGGTGGGCGACGATAAAAATTTGCAGGAGTATACCTTTGGCGATACGCTTATGCTTTATGTCTGTTTCAGCGATTCGGACCGTGTGACCGCGATAGGCGACAATATATGCGCGCAGCTTGATGTCAATTCCAATAACCGGACTAAGTATGATTACAGCGGAAGCACTCTCACAGGCTTTGACACAGATTCAAAAGGAAATGTCGCGCTGGTCATCTCACAAAATGCCGACGGCAGAAACTGCGTCGTTGCGGTGCTGAATAAAAAGGGCGAAAAAATTGCAAATATATCTACTAACCTGACTTCGCCGAGCGTGGAACTGGATTCAAACAGCGTAAATTTAATATCACAATCTCATTTTTACAGCTATAATTATGACGGAATTAAGATCGACGAGGCGGAAGTGCCGGCGGACAGCCAGGAATCGGTTACCTCAGGCGGCAAAACATTAATCAGAGGCGTGACCATGATTACGCAGCTGAAATGATTTAATTATCACGCTAAATGTTAAATTTATTTTAATTATGTTGTTATTGTCGTACGGCTGTGGTATTATATTATGAAAAGCTGCTGCAAACTAAGCCGCAGTGTGAAAGGAGTTTAAAGGAATTTGCTGGGAATATTACTTGATGCTGCTGTTATTGTTTTTCTCATTTTTATGTTTAAAAAATGTGCTGAAAAGTCAAAGCTGCAAAATGCGGTTGAATCTATGATGTGCGTTGCTTCCTGCATAATATCGGTGCCGGTTGCCGTAGTCACTGCGGATTTCTGCTACATGAATTTTTTTAAACAGGCTATAGTAAAACAGGTGGATACATTGGTGCAGACCTCGAATGAGGTGGACGCCAGCATTAACACCATCGAAAGAATTATGACAGGTATGCCGTCAATCGTAAACAACGGCGCCGTAATGTATAAAACCACGTCGGGTGAAAATCTGGACAAAATCAACCGCATTCTTTCGGGTGATCTCACCAACGCAACGGGAGAAATCGTGGATATAATCGCCCGTCCTGTCATCGACGGCGTACTGCGCGCGCTCTTCTTTGCGATAATGCTGGTTGCTTTCTATTATCTTTTCAAGGCGTTTTATCCCACGGTGGAGGCGTATTTTTACACGCCGGACAGAGCTGCGGTTTCACCTGTAGTGAGCATGGTGCTCGGCTCGGCAAAGGTTATGGTGATTTTTCTCATAGCGCTTTCGATTATTGAACTGGTAGGTCCTATTTTGCCGGACTTTTATCTTACGCGTGCATCCTCATATAATTGGTCGTTTTTATTCAAGCTGTTTTGCAAAGATAATCTGATAATGCTGTTTTTAGGCGATGGGATATTTCCTATATTTGGTTGATGTGATTTTACATCGGTTTTGTAAGACATGTTGTTTGTATTTTGTGATTTAATACTAATCTTCAATAAAGTGTAGACAAAAAATCTTCGCAAAAAACCATATACGCAAGTTTTTCGCTCGATTTTTTGTACACTTTTAATTGAATATTAGTATAAAAATGAAGAGTGGTGCTGTATTTGTTTAATATACCTAACTTACTTACTGTATTTAGAATAATTCTTATTCCCTTTTTCTGCATGTTTTTTCTTATGGGAGCGGATTACTACCCATATGCGGGACTTATGCTGGTTCTTTCGGGACTGTCAGACATGTTTGACGGATTTTTTGCCCGCAAGCTGAACCAGGAAACCGAGCTGGGCAAGCTTCTTGACCCGATTGCGGATAAGCTCACGCTTGCCGCCGTTGTGGTGTGCATGTGGTATTCCTATCACGCAAGATTTCCGTGGATTTCTCTTGCACTTGGCATAATGCTCATCAAGGAGATATGCATGGCTGTCGGCGGCATGGTAATCGTAAGCAAGGGCAAAAAGCTGGTAAAGGCTAAATGGTGGGGTAAAATAGCCACTGTGGTTTTTTATACCTGTATGATTTTAATTGTCGCGCTGAATATATTTGTGGAAAGCGATAAACTGACCGTGGTCGTTCCCGCGCTGGCATTTTTTGCGGCATTTCTTATGCTTTTTGCTTTGATTATGTATTTTCGTATGGCTCTTAAGATAGTTAACGGCGAAGAGGTCAAGGGGACTATCGACTTTGAAAAAGAAAAGGTTTTAAAAAGCGGTAAGAAAGAATAAGTAAAAATTAAAAATGGATGGGGTTTTGTCCCGTGAAAGGAAGTGTGAGGATTTATGCCTCTTTGTGCTGAATGTAAAAAAAGACCTGCAGTTGTGTTTATAACCGATTCATCTCATCCCGACAGAAATATCGGCTATTGCTTCACCTGCGCCAGAAAATTGGGTGTTCCGAATATTGAAAATATGATAAAGCAGTTCGGAATCAGTCCCGAAATGATTGAGAATATGGAAAACCAGATGGCAGATGCAGCTCAAAACGGAGATTTTCCGTTTGCCAACATGCTGGAGGGCTTTAATATAGACGATCTCAGCAGCGGATATTTTGATGAAGACTATGATGATGAGGACGACGATGATGACGAAGCTTCGGACGAGGCTTCTCCTGAAGTCCTGACCGACGGCAGCGACAAAACCTCTGATGAAAGCAATGAAATAAAGGCGGAGCTTGTGGAAGGTCCTGATGAAAATGATAACAGCAAATCCAAAGAGCCGCCCCGAATGAACCCCTTTGCACGTATGTTTGGCGGAAGCTTTGAAATGGGCGGCGCACAGTATGCCGACGACGCTCCCAAAAAGAAACGAGGCAAAAACAAGGGCGAAAAGCAGTATAAATATTTAAACGACTTCTGCGAAAATCTCACCAAAAAAGCTCGTGAAGGGCGAATTGACACAGTTATCGGACGCGACAAGGAAATCAGCCGCGTTATTCAGATACTCTCACGCAAGACAAAGAACAATCCGTGTCTTATAGGTGAGCCGGGTGTAGGTAAAACCGCTATCGCAGAGGGGCTTGCGCTGAGAATTGCGGCAGGCAGTGTTCCGCTGAGATTGGCTGATAAGGAAATCCACCGCCTTGACCTCACCGCATTGGTGGCGGGAACGCAGTTCCGAGGACAGTTTGAGAGCCGTATGAAGGGTCTTATTGACGACATCAAGGCCGCCGGCAATGTTATTCTGTTCATTGACGAGGTGCACAGCATAGTCGGCGCGGGTGACGCGGAGGGCTCAATGAATGCCGCAAATATACTCAAGCCCGCACTTTCCCGCGGTGAAATTCAGGTGATAGGCGCGACTACCTTCAACGAGTACCGCAAGCATATAGAGAAAGATTCCGCGCTTGAACGCAGATTCCAACCCGTAAATGTAAACGAACCCAGCGTTGACGAAACTGTAGAGGTTCTGCTGGGAATTAAAGAATATTATGAGAAGCACCACCGCGTGCAGATAAGCGATTATCTCGTGCGCCGTGCGGTGATTCTTTCGGAAAGATACATCAATGACAGATTTCTGCCCGATAAGGCGATTGATTTGCTTGACGAGGCTTGCGCCTGCGCGTCTTTGGGAAACAAGGCAATGGCTGAGTTTGACGAGCTTACTATAAAATTGAAGCAGGTGACTGATGAGAGCGAGAAGCTGCAGGCCGACACAAACAACACCTCTGAGGAGCATTATGCCAAAATCGCTGAGCTTCGCACTGACGAGCTGCAAATACGCAATCGTCTGGCTGAAATCGAACCCGAGGCTATGGGCGGACAGGTCACAGAATCAGATCTGGCTAAAGTGATTGAGCTTTGGACGGGAATCC
>JAQXFQ010000134.1 GCA_029005175.1 Bacillota bacterium | reverse complement strand
ATCAGATAGGGGTTCGGAGTTGCCTTTACGGCAAAATACTCCTTGAAGCCCTTGTTCCAGCTAAACGCAGCCTTGAGCCTGCGCGCATTTTCGCGTATGCCCTTTTCATCGTAAATGTGATAAGGTGTGGGATAAGTCTTTTCGATTTCCTTGAGCTGTTCAAGGGTAACAAAAGGTGTCTTTTTCATAAGGTATTTTCCTTCCTCAAAATAAATATATGTAAATTTTTGATTTAGCAAATTAATCCGTAAGTATTGGCTAACTCACCTTTGGATTCCCATTGTTGCGGGGGTATTTTTTATCGTGCTATTTCCTTCTCAGCTTTATCAGCTCTATCTGATTTTTCATTGATTCTTTCAGCAAGCTCACCAGATTTTCCTTTGTGCTGAAAAGACATGAGCACGGCGAATCATCCTCGCTTATCTCGCCTGTCAGAGCGCTCACGCCGTCCGCAATTATCCTCAATTGTCCCCGTCCGCAGTCGGCAGAGTACATTATAGCACCCTCGGGACAATTTTGCAATATCGGAGTTATAATAACCACCTTGACATTTTTGTCAATGAGCGACTGCAGTTCGCCGCATATTTCGCCGATAAAATCGCCGTCCGCCGAAATATACACACGCTTTTCCACCGAATGCAGCATACTGCGCACTGTTTCCATGATTCTGCGGCGTCCGTTTATTGTGATATAGCCGTCGGTCTGTGACGCTGCCAGCGGAAGCTCCCGCTGTATTTCCTCTGAAACCTCGCTCAGCTTGGCTATATAATTTGAGCAGAATTCCCTCGGTGTGACTGCCGAATATCTCACGGGAGTGCCGTCCATCACATATGCCGCGCCCTTTTCGGTCAGTGCGGCAACGGCGGCATATGCATTCGACCGCGAGATTCCCGTTATTTTGGCTATCTCATACCCCGTGAGCGGAGAACATTCACCGCAAAGCGCGCGGTATATTGCCGCTTCCTGCCGAGTCAAACCGAAAAGCATAAGCTTGTCATTTTGTTCCGTTTAATTCACCCGCCTTTAACAAAGTAGTTCTTTTTAGAAACACTAATTTCTTGTACTTGATTATATACACAAAACCGCATTATGTCAATAGAAATATCAAATAATTATTCCGATTTATTGAAATTCACATTTTTTTACTATTTAATTTGCTATATTTGTGCTATAATTAAGCAGTATTTTTATTATTTACGAAAGGAACTTTAAAATGGATAACAAAAACACCAAGACGTTGAAGAACGAAGATTCGTTTTTGCCTATGCTGAAATATATCATGTCGTTCTTTGTCGCTATGATGCTGACCTATCTGATATGCCTCAAGGCTGAAAGCTCAGTGTGGTTTTCGCTCACCTTTGCGGTAGCTGCGGGAATACTCGCCATGTGCGTGTGTCACGCCTCCGACTCCGAGGGCAGGGCATACAAAGGAAATTACTATATTTTCATGTCGGCAATGCTATCATTGCTGGCTATAGGCATATGCTACATGGCTTTGGGAGTTTATCCGTTCGGCGAAAAGTCGGTAATGATAATCGACATGCACCACCAATACTCATCTTTCTTTTCGCTTATACGTGAAAAAATAACCTCCCTTGAATCGCTGTCATATTCCGACAGCGTGGGCATGGGCGCGGGACTTATTCCGCTGATTGCATACTATCTGTGCAGTCCCTACAACATCATAGCCGTAATCTTTCCGCGAGAATATTTAACCGAGGCAATCGCCCTCATCGAAATACTCAAAATAGCCTCAGCGGGCGCGACATTTGCCATATTCTGCCGCAGCGTGTTCAAAAAGAACGACTACGGCACTGTCGCGGTGTCGGTGGCATATGCAATGTCGGCCTACTTTATCGCCTACTCATGGAATATAATGTGGCTCGACTGCCTTGTACTGCTCCCGCTCATTGTCTGCGGTCTGGAAAAGGTAATGCACGGACAAAGCCCGCTGCTTTACTGCATCACCCTCGGTCTTGCCATCACAACCAACTACTATATCGGCTATATGATATGTATATTCTTGGTGCTGTGGTTCGTTATGCGCACTTTTGATGAGGATGAGCAATACAGAAATATTAAACCCGGCAAAAAAATTATCGCCCTATTAAAAAAAGCTCTGCGATTTTTCTGGACTTCCGCTGTGGGCGGCATGCTGTCTATGTGGATTCTCATTCCCACAGCCATCTCGCTCAGTGCAACATCGGGCGCGGACGATGAATTTGCCCGCGATGTGACAAGCAATTTCAACTTCTGGGATATTTTCTCCCGCACGCTCTACGGCACCACTCCCACCGAGCGCGGCGACAATCTCCCGAACATCTACTGCTCGATTCTGGCGGTATTTGCCATAGCAATATTCTTATTCTGCCGCAAAATCAGGCTCAGAACCCGCGTAGGATATATCGGACTGCTCGGCATGCTGGTTATATTGCTCGCCAACAACTGGACAAACTTCGCGTTTCACGGCTTCCATTTTCCCAACGACCTTCCCTACCGCAATTCCTTCCTTATCAGCTTTGTCATGCTGGCAATTGCGGTGCAGGTGCTGGATAAAATCGGCGAATTCAGCAGCGAGGAGGCTTTCAAGGCATTCGCGCTGGTTGCCGCCATGCTGGTGCTTGAACAAAAATTCGGCAGCGGGGCTTCGGGATACACTATTGTATGGTACAGCTTAGGTTTTCTCATAGCCTATGCATGTATTATCGGGTTAAAAGCATCGGGACGGCTCAGAAAAAAAGGCGTTGTGCTCGCTCTCATCGCTGCGGTCGTATTTGTGGAGGTATCCACAAATTCCGTATCAATGATTACACAGCTCAATGAAAACGAAGTCTTCACCAATCGCGGCGATTTCGTGTATGATTACGATGTAAACAAGGCGGCGGTCAGCAAGGTGGAGGAGATAAACACCGACGGCAGCCGTATGGAGCTTCTCCCACGCAAAACCTGCAACGACAACGCACTTTACGATTATTCGGGACTTACGGTGTTTGCTTCCAGCAACGCCGAATCAACTACCACTCTCATGGGCAGTCTTGGCTATGCGATAAACGGCGTAAACAGCTACATTTACAACAGCTATGTGCCGCTGGTTGATTCGATACTCAACCTTAAATATGTCGCGTTTGACCACGACATCGGCAGCCACGCGCAGCTCAAATATGTTGACAGCGTGACCGACGGCTACGGAAATTACAGATATATTTACGAAAACACTCTTGCTCTTTCCAGAGGATTTACAGTAAATAACGACATAAGTTACTGGAATCCTAATGACCTCAATCCATTCTCGGTTCAGGATAAATTCATCGAATACGGTGCAGACTGCGCGCCTGTATATGACCTGCTCCCCATGACTGCTTCAGGCGCATCCAACATGAGTGTGGAATTCAGCGATTCGTATTTTTACGCAGAGCTGCAAAACGACGGCACAGGCTCGTTCACCGCTACCCATACTATGAAAAATGAGGCGCAGACCTATGTCTATGTTGACTGCCGCGCCGCCTCCGGAATTACTGTGTCTGTAGGCGATTTATCGTGGAGCGTCACAACCTATGAGCCTTATATCATAGACCTCGGCAAGCTGGCGGTCGGCACGGAAGTAAATGTGGAAATTACCTCGGAAATAAGCTGCAGCGGAAATGTATTTATAGCCGCGATGAACCCAAACAATCTCAAAACAGCCATAGAAACACTCGGAAAAAATCAGTGGAATATCACCCAATACGGCGACGGATATTTCAAGGGTGACATTACCGCCGACAGCGACTGCACGATGTTCACATCTATTCCCTATAACAAGGGCTGGGACGTATATGTTGACGGTCAGAAGGTAACTGCGGTAAAAATCGGAGATGCCATGCTGGGCGTTCGTCTTTCAGCAGGCAGCCACACCGTTGAAATGAAATATCACACCGACGGTTTCCCGCTCGGTATGACCATGACGGTTATCGCCGCGCTGATACTGGTGCTTTGGACACTGCGTAAAAAAATAATCTATCCGCTGCTCCGCGAGTATGTGCCCGTACTTTACAAGGCAATAGACAGCGGCAGCCAAGAAGCGGATAAACCCAAAGACTCGCCGATTGGCTTTGATGAATCACCCGAATCGGACGAATTCGACACAGATGATTCCGCAGATGGATTTGAAAATGAATTTGACGATTATCCCGCAATAGATACGGCTGAAGATGAAGAGCCGGACGCATTTGAAATCACAGAGGACAATCGCCGCAGAAACAACTGATGCACTGCGCCTATAATTCCAAAATTTCAGACCGGGTAAGCGGTGAGCATGCAAAAAATGCTGAATTTAAAAATTTACTGTTGACAAATCGCGTTAAAAGAGTTAAAATGTCTATGCAAATTTAAATCAACTGTCTTCAGGGCGAGGTGAAATTCCTCACCGGCGGTATAGTCCGCGCGCGCAAGCTGATTCGGTGTGATTCCGAAACCGACGGTAACTGCATTTCATGCAGAAGTCCGGATGAAAGAAGATGTGTGCAAGCTGCCGCTTTTTCGGCGGTTCTGTTTCTGCATATATTCACGCCCTGCGGGTTTATTTCCGCAGGGCTTTTTTCGTTGGCGCAGACAGTCTAAAGAAAGGTGTTGTGCTTTATGCATAAAATGCAGCAAACCAAAATTCAGAATTCCGCCGTTAACCGTACCAACCACATCCGCAAAATGGTTATGACAGCCATACTCGCGGCACTCTCATCGGTGCTGATGTTTTTCAGCTTCAATGTGCCGTTCATGCCGTCATTCATCAAGCTGGATCTTTCAGAGCTTCCGGCACTCATCGCATCGTTTGCCATGGGTCCGCTGAGCGGCGCTGCCGTCTGCCTGGTCAAAAATCTGGTAAATCTCTTCTTCTCCACCACAGGAGGCGTGGGAGAGCTTTCCAATTTCATTCTCGGAGTGTTCTTTGTAGTGCCGGCGGGATTTATCTACAACCGCAGCAAAAAATTCAGCGGTGCAGTAATCGGCAGTCTGGTGGGCGCAGCAAGCATGGCGATACTCAGTGTATTCAGCAATTATTTTGTGGTCTACCCCGTGTATACCGCTTTTATGCCAATGGACGCTATCATCGGCATGTACAAGGCAATCTGCCCGTCAGTGGAAACTCTGTGGGACTGCCTGCTTATATTCAATATGCCGTTTACCTGCATCAAAGGAATGATAAGCGCTGTAATTACTATAGCCGTCTACAAAAAGCTCATTCCTATAATAAACGGAACTGTAAATTAAATCATAATTTATCTGATTGACGTCCACTTGAAAATCTTCGATTTTCTCGTTAGA
Source organism: Bacillota bacterium (assembly GCA_029005175.1). Taxonomy (GTDB): domain Bacteria; phylum Bacillota; class Clostridia; order Oscillospirales; family Acutalibacteraceae; genus RUG762. Next base: position 7,195 of record JAQXFQ010000134.1, on the reverse strand, counting down.
TTTCATTTGAGCTTCGCATGGGTGCTTTTCCTATTGCAAGTTTTTCTTGCACTTTAGTTTTGTGGTGGCTTTGCCCCCACACCCCCACCAAGGCGCTGCCCTGGACCTGCCAAGAGGACCAGTCCCCTTGGATTCCCATTGTAGGTGTCCTACTTTAGTACTACTGTAAATTATGATTTATCTGATAACACCAACAGTTTATTTTACAGAATTATGCAGATAAGACCGCTGCAGCCCTCGTTGATAATGCGTTCTATTGTCTCACGCATCTTTTCCCGCGCGTCTATGGGCATTTTGCTGAGCTTGTTGTGCAGACCCTCGTTGACCAGCTCGTGCAGCGAAGTGCCGAATATATTGGACTGCCAGATAGATGACGGCTCTTCCTCAAACTCTTTGAGCAGATACCTGACCAGATCCTCCGACTGCTTCTCAGAGCCGACGATGGGCGCAACCTCGGTGGTAATGTTAGTCTTGATAATGTGCAGCGACGGTGCCGAGGCTGTGAGACGCACGCCGTAGCGACCGCCCTGCTTCATCATCTCAGGCTCATCCAGCTTGAGTTCATCCATTGTGGGCATTACAATACCGTAGCCGGTGCGTTCAACCTCATCCAGTGCGTCACTGAGCTTGTCGTACTTGCGCTTGACCTGCGCCAATTCCGTAATGGAGCGCATAAGGTCGGATTCGTTCTTAATTTCAAGCCCCGTCTTTTCGCCGATAATACGATAGAAAAGATCGGGCTGGAGGTCTGCCTTAACGCGGGTTTTGCCCGTGCCGAGGTCGATTGACTGCGTGAATGCCGATGTGACGTACTGATTGGCTGACAACGCGGCGAGCAGCCTGTTAATTTCGCGTATGCGGCGTATGCCCTTGGCCGCCTGTCGGATAGTGCCGAACACATCCGCCTTGAGCCAGTGATTTTTATCCAGTGAACAAAGCCAGTTCGGCATGTCGATTGCCACCGAGCGCACGGGAAATTCATAGAGAATTTCGGAGAGAATGCCCTTTATTTCGCTTTCGGTAAGCTGCTGACAATTCACCGCCATTACAGGCACGCCGTATTTTTCGGTGAGCTTTGCCGCCATATCCCTGCTTGCGGCGGTCGTGGGGTCGGAGCAGTTGAGCAGAACGGCAAAGGGCTTGTTGATTTCCTTCAGCTCGCTGATAACGCGCTCCTCAGCTTCCTCGTATTCCTCGCGCGGGATGTCGCTTATGCTGCCGTCGGTAGTCACCACCAAGCCGATAGTGGAATGCTCGGTGATAACCTTGCGCGTGCCGATTTCCGCCGCCAGATTAAAGGGAATTTCCTCCTCAAACCACGGTGTTTTTACCATGCGGGGGGCGTTGTTCTCGATATATCCGAGCGACGAGGGCACGATGTAGCCCACGCAGTCGATCATTCTCACTCGGAAAGATGCGGTTTCGTCCACATCGATCTCAATGGCCTCCTCGGGGATAAATTTCGGCTCGGTGGTCATGATGGTGCGCCCTGCCGCCGACTGCGGCATTTCATCAATGGCGCGCTCCATTTTGTACTTGCTGCTCATGTTCGGAATTACGAGGGTTTCCATAAACTGCTTGATAAGTGTGGATTTACCTGTACGCACAGGTCCCATAACTCCGATATATATATCGCCGTTGGTTCTCTCGGCGATGTCTCTGTAAATTTTGCTGTCTTCCATTTTTCCGCTCCTCTCAGATTACGCTGTCACAATAAGCAGCTTGCTTTCGGGCACACAATCGCCGTCAATGTCGTTATCCTCTTTGATTGATTCCACCGAGGAATTGTATTCACGGGCAATATCCCACAGTTCCTCACCCTGCTCGGCAAAATAAAGCACGGCGGCGGGGCGGTTTTCACGGGATTTCGGACGGTTCTCATCTAGCTCTATCGAGCCGACAAGGCGTGTGGGAATATCCTCATACAGCGAGGAGGTGATGCAAAGCTCAGTCTGCAGCTCCACCCTGCTCTCGCCCGTTATCGTGTAATTGCAGGACTTCACCGCAACGCTGCATTCGGGGCGGATAATCTGACCGCTCGCCTCCTGAGCCATGGCACATTCATAGCGCACAGTCTTTTCGGTATACACAACACCCTGCTTCTGGTCGCGCACAATCATGCTCACCGCCATGTTGCCGCTGATAACGGTCTTGCCGTCGCGGTAGCTGCTGCGGCAGTCGAGCACAGTCGCCCAGAGGTCGCAAATGCCGTCAATCTTGATTTCGCCCGTATCCACTGACTGCTTGTGCATGAAGGTTTCGGCGGCACTGCTGCACAGCTTTTCAAGCTTAATCTGCTTCTGGCGGCAGTTCACCTCGTAATCAACGGAATATGCGTCGGTAACCCACTCAGCCTGCGCGGAGCGGTATGCCTTTATGTCGGCCATGGCGCGGATGTCGATGTTTATCCTGCGATACTCTCCGTCGGCGTCAGTGCGGAGTGAAACCTCTGTAGAATCGCAGGTCAGGCGCATGTCGGTCATGCAGGTGTCGTCGATGCCGGAAATATCAAAAAACTGGTTGAACGGAATTATATATTCCATATGTTCCGGCTCGTCGCCGCTGTCGGTGCAGTAAACCATGTTAAATATAGCGTCGCCCTTGACGATCATCTTGTTGGTGATAGCCTTGCAGTCCTCCACGCAAAGCACGGTGCTTGTGCGAATAACAGATGAAATAGGCGGCTTGCCCTCACCCAGCTCGATAGCCTCGCTGATGTCGAAGCTGTGCTGACTGCACCCGACCAGATTGCTGATGTCGCAAGTGCATTTTTTCAGCCTGAGTCCGTCGCCCTCCGCGCCTGTCATAATTTCATTCATACGTCCGCATACAGCCGTGAGGTGCATGGTGAATGCGCCGTGAATGTCAAGCTTGCGCTGGCTGACGGCGCGGCAGTTCATGTAATCAACATGGCACTCGGCGGAGAGCTTTACGTTTTCGGTCGTGCTGTCATATGGCACAGACGCTTTGAATGGATAATCCCGGTCGCAGCATCTGATTTTTTTATCCTTATCATCGAGGTAAATTACGGAAATTTTCGCATTTCCCTCCACGGCGAGCGAGTCAGCATTGACCTCGCGGGAGGAAATCATAGGCTCCACACGGCACTTGAGCAGCTTGCCTATGTCGGGGCAATAATCGGGTAATGTGAAATCAACGTCCACTGCCTGCTCGCAGTTTCCTTCAAATAAGACTTCTTTGGCGAATATGGATTCGCCGATAGCTTTACATTCCATGAGCTTCTCTCCTTTTGGGGAAGTACCTTTTAACTCGGTGCTTCTTTGGTTTCTGTTGAATTAATATTCACACCATGTCCCAAATATTCATGGATTTTCAGGATAATTGTTTCTACATCAAAATAAATCATAATTTAGCATAGAGTACGCAACATCGGGAATCCAAGGGGGCAGGCCCTCTTGGCGGGGTCAAGGGGCAGCGCCCATTGTGGGGTCGTAGGGGCAAAGCCCCTACAAAGCTAAAGTGCAAGAAAAACTTGCAATAGAAAACAAAGCGAAGCCCATAAAAAGACTAACGAGAAAATCGAAGATTTTCAAGTGGACGTCAATCAGATAAATTATGATTTATGTAAACCAATCGTTTATTGAATTATCGTGTGGCGTGGGGTAAAATTATCATATCGTCAACAGCACAAAGGAGGTTTATGCTGAAATGGATCAGACTAAAACAGGAATGTTAATTTGTGAGCGGAGGAAAAATCTCGGGCTTACACAAAAGCAGCTCGCGGATAAATTAAATGTCAGCGACAAAGCGGTATCAAAGTGGGAACGTGGTCTGGGCTGCCCCGATGTATCTCTGCTGCCCCTGCTCTGCGATATTCTGGGCGTTAACGCCGAGGCTCTGCTGTCGGGCGAAATAAATACAAACGAATCAACGGGAGGAAATATGAAAAATCTGAAATTCTACATCTGCCCCGCCTGCGGCAATCTTATCACGTCGGAAAGCGACGCGGCGGTGTCCTGCTGCGGTCAGAAGCTGACACCCCTTACCCCCGCCAAAGCGAGCGAGGACGAAAAATTATCAGTAAGTATTATAGAAAACGAATATTTTATTTCATCAGCCCATGAGATGACCCGCGAGCATTATGTTTCATTCGTTGCCCTGCTCACGGGCGACAGCATAATACTGCGCAGGAGGTATCCCGAATGGAGCCTTGATACCCGAATACCGCGCATAGGTCACGGGAAATTGATATGGTACTGCACTCAGCACGGTCTGAAATATCAATTGATTTAATACTAATCTTCAATAAAGTGTAGACAAAAAAATCTTCGCAAAAAACCATATACGCAAGTTTTTCGCTCGATTTTTTTTACACTTTTAATTGAATATTAGTATAACTACAAAACCCCTGCCGAGCTGCTTTAATTAAAGCAGCTCGGCAGGGGTTTTGAATTTATTTGTACTTTTTATTTACAGTGGCATCGGTCTTTATCAAAAATAATTCATAGGATTTTTCGGCGAATTGTTCACACGAATCTCGAAATGGAGATGAGGTCCCGTGGATGAACCCGAATTGCCCACCTTGCCGATTGCCTGACCCTTGGCAACCGTCTGACCCGTGGAGACATTGACCGCGCTCAGATGAGCGTAGCAGGTGGAATATCCGTTGCCGTGGGAAATAATGATATGCAAGCCGTAGCCCGACGGAGAATTTTTGACTGTGACTGTGCCCGAATCGGCGGCGACAACCGTACGTCCGTAAACGCCGGTGGTGGATATATCAACGCCTGCGTGCAGACGTCCCCATCTGTAGCCATAGGGCGAAGAAATAGTTCTGACGCCGGGTACAGGCCATGTGAAAGAGCCTGAGCCGACCTTGCTTGCTTTCTTTGTGCCGACGGTATAGACGGCGTTTACAGGCTTAACTATAACCTCGGAGGAAAGCACCTCGCGGGAAACCTGCACACCGTTGACCTCGGTTATCTGCTGGACAATACGGCGTTTGCCGTTTTGACCCTTAGTGGTGCATTTGGAGTAGCCCACGTATTGAGTATTGTCCTTAACGGTTTTTTTGGTGTATTTTATAGTTTCGGTGACTGTCTCGGTGCGGACGGTCTGCACCGCAAGCACCGGGAGCACCTTTTCAACCAGCACAGATGAGCCTGCCGCAGGTGTATCGTTCAGATTTTCGTTAAGCTCCATCAGACGGCTGTATGTCATGTCGTATACATTGGCGATAGACTGGGCGGTATCTCCGTCCTTTACCGTGTAGATCTGAGTTTCCGTGCGCTCGGTTGAGATTGTTTCGGCAAAATCCTCAGAGGAAACGATTTTATCGGTATCAAAAAGCCCGCTGACTACCTCAGTTTCACCGACAAACGAAACAGTTTCACCCTTCGCTCCGGTTTTATACTTATCCAAAAAGGTCTGCATTATAAACTGAATATCGCCGTAGCTTTTGACTGCGGCGCAAAGCTCGCCGTCAATGTAAAGTCCGTAAGCACTTTCTACATTTTCGCTGTCTGCCAATATGGCCTCGCAGAGCTGCTCGGAATCCATCTGCATGTTCTGACCGACTGCCGCCATGGAATAGGTCGGGGTCAGGGTAGATTTATATTCCTCGCTGCTGTCGGGAATGCGCTGTCTGAGCATCTGAACGGCGCTGTTGTAGACGCTTTCGTCCGAAATATAGCCCAACACCTTGCCGTTGTAGGAAACCTCAAGGGCGTAGGTGGAGGATGAAAGCGATACCGCTACAGAGACAAGCACGCCTATGCATATCAGCGGCAGCAGCACATTGCAGACGCTGACGAAGAAATTGCGATGTGATTTGCGGTGCTCACGCAGCATGCCTGCCGTAAGACGCATATTTTCAGAGATTCCGCTGTCGTCCGATTTAGCCCTGATGTCGGCGGGCATGTTGCGCAGCTCGCGGCATATCTGACCGAATTCGCTGCAGGCACGGCTGAGTGGCTCAGCAATGCAAGCGCGCCGGAAGGCTGAAATTTTTTGACCCACGGGGCGGAAGAATTTTTTTATTCTGCGGCGGACGTTGTAGGTCTTAAATTGAATTTTAGTTCCTATGTAGCACAGGATTCTGTATATACGCTGAAAGAAGCTGTATTTTTTTACATCGTTATTTTTGGGATTGCTTTTTTTACCGGACTTGTCAATTTTTTTCCTGCGTGTCAATGCGGATTTAACGGCAGTGAACGCGCCTTGCATTATATTGCTCATTCAGTAATCACTCTCCTGACAAAGCCTGTTTTTTTATGCTGCGGATCTAAGTTGCGGATATTAATAACAATTCCTGAAAAAAATAATTGCAGCGAGACAGACCGTGTGAGCATGCTTTGCAATTTTTTATTTCCGCGACAAGTTATAAATCCTAATCCCTGATAAAGTGTTAATCAGTGTGATTTAAAGATTGTTAAATCTTCGACGCAGAGTTACAAAGCAGTAACAACTTTGAATATTATACTACAAATTTGTAATAATTCAACCCCAAACGGCAAAGTTCTTGCAATGTCAGCATAAATCAGAGGGTGAAACCCGAATATTAAATGTATAATGCACAAAAAAACTGTCAATAATTTAATTTTGTGTCATCCCATTGTGATATTACTGTGAGGTAATCTGCAGCATATTTGCGCGCTGTGGGCAGGTCATGCTCCAGATAATTTCCACATTCGGCGGCGGTCGTACCGGGAATTTTGTCCTGCCATGAGCTTATCCGGCTGAAACATTCGCGTATCAAATCTATGACCGCCGCATGGTCGGGATTGCGCACCAAAAGGTAAAATCCCGTGCGGCAGCCCATAGGACCGAAATAGATAATGCTGTCCTTCATAGCCGAATTTCTCGCCAATGTGGCAAAAATATGCTCGATTGTATGTATTGCCGGAACCTCCATAAAAGGCGGATGATTCGGGCGGCAGACTCTCAGGTCGTAGGTCACTATGTCGCCGTCTATGCGGGAAATATATATGCCCGGCATAAGCGTGGTGTGGTCAATGGTAAAGCTGGTTATTCTTTCCATAATATATGTAACTCCTTTTGTATGTTAAATCAGAATTTTATGACATCCTCATCAACGCGGTTTCCCTCGTAATTTATGCCGCGGATAAACTCATCGAAATTCTCACTTTGGCGGTCGCGGACTGCCTCGGCAAATAATCTCATAAACTCCCATGTGTCGTCCTCGGCGGCGTCGGTTATCTCATAAAGGCTCATG
>JAQXFQ010000133.1 GCA_029005175.1 Bacillota bacterium | reverse complement strand
GGGCCCGCCCCTGGGGGGGGGGGCGGGGGCCCGCCCCCTGCGTGGGGGGGTCGGCCCACCCCCCCCACAAAACCAAAGTGAAAGAACAACCAGCAATAGGAAAAATGCGAAGCCCATAAAAAAGTAACGAGAAAATCGAAGATTTTCAAGTGGACGTTACGCAGATAAATTATGATTTATCATAAAATTCAAAAGAGGTGGACTTTATGGACGAACGGCTGCTTAATTGCTTTGTCAAGGTTTACGAGTACGGCAGTATTCACAAGGCGGCGGAAAAATTATTCGTCACGCCGCAGGCTGTCAGCAAAATGATAAAAAAGCTGGAGGAGGAGCTGGGAAAGAATCTCTTCACCCGCTCGGCTATGGGACTCACCCCCACAATATATGCGCAAAGGCTATATTCCAGCTCAAATATAATTCTCAGCGAGTGCAGCCGAATCAGAGGGGAGTTTATGGAAGAGAGCATAAACACCGTGCATATGCTTCACATAGCCACCACTTTCGGCGTTCCGCGTTTTTTGTCGCTGAAATTCATCATGGATTTCTACGATATGTATCCCGACATACACCTTGATCTGGTGGAATATCCCGAGTATCCCATACACAACATGCTCGAAAGCGGGCGCGTGGATTTTGCCTTTCTGCCGCAGCCTATAGACCTCATAAATTACGAGGTGATATTCTGTTTTTCTCACGACTTCCGCGCGCTGGTCAATGTCAATCACCCTCTGGCGCAAAAGAACGTCATACGCTACAAGGATTTAAACGGATGTCCTATAGTGCTGAAAGGGCGTGACTTTTCACTCTACCCCCACAATATAACGCGATTTGTCAAGGGCGGGCTGAACCCCGAAATACTGCTCGAAATCAGCGACGATTCACTGATAGTTGACGCAGCAAGGCAGAATTGGGGCGTGGGAATATCCGCTACTTTTCTCGCTGAGGAATACATCGACTCGCAAGTGAAGGCTATTCCGTTTGAGGATGAAACCTTTGTGCGAAATGTATTCTTAGTGCACAGGCGCGAACAAAAAATGAGCCGTACGCAGGAATGTTTCTGGAACTTCACAACCGAATGGCTGGAAAAAAACAGGGAAAATTTATCATTGCTCCATAAACCGAGTGCCGCAAAAATGTAAACAAGCCGAAAAGCCGCACCATGCAGTAAAATGCGTGATGCGGCTTTTCAGTTTGTTTGTTTTATAGAAGCATAAATTGATATGCGGCATAGTTAAAAATTGGCAAGAATGAAGCTGTAAAGGCATGCATAATGAAGCAGGCTTCCGAGAAGAACAAACAGATGCCACACGGTGTGCATATATCTCACCTTTGAGCCTATGCCATAAAGAACCGCGCCCACTGTGTAAGCAACACCGCCGCCCACCAGCAGCATAAGCTGATTAAAGGTAAGTGCCGCTGAAATCGAGCCGAATGCAAAAATTATGCACCAGCCTGTCGCCAGATAGCAGAACATCGAAACCTTTGAGTACTTCTTCATATCAATAATATTCAATGCGATGCCCACGGCCGAAGCTATGGCTACCACAGAGAATATAATTTTGCCGGCAACATCGCCCATTACCATGAGAGTAAACGGCGTATAGGTTCCCGCAATCAGCAGGAATACCGAGCAATGGTCGATTACCTGAAAATACTTCTTCATTCGTGTAAGTGACCAGCCGTGGTACACGGCGGAATTGGTGTAAAGCACGACCAGTGCAATACAAAAAACTGCGGTGGAAGCTATTGCCGCGGCGTTGCCTGTGGGAATAAGCAGCGACATAGTCATAAACAGTCCTACTACACCCAAAACTGCGCCGATTGCGTGTGTAACGCAGTTGAGCATTTCCTCGGTAAAGGTGTAATTCGGCAGGCTCAAAGCCTTGATGCGTCTTTGGCGGCTGACCTCATGCTTTGCATACATTGTTCTGTAATCATTTATTGAGATATTCATAAAAATCTGTCCCCCCGATAATAATATTTAGTTATATTTGAAATAATATTTTGTCACTTTTAATATTTTCTCTCTTCGACACCCAAATTATACTACAAGTTTTTATACTTGTCAATACGTCATTATAAAAATGACATTAAAAATTTATGAAAATTATGTGTTGGCTTTTGTATACATTATATTAAATATGCTCAAAAAATGTGCAAAAAAAATCCGCACACTCAAGGTGTACGGGATTTTTTAATATCTGTCTATCTGTGACCGTCATTGTTTGGACGGTTCGGGTCAAATTGGTTCATATTGTAGTGCATACGTCCATCGGTGGGATAATAATACTCATAAGTATAATCGTCATACTCGTCAGGCTCATCATAACCACCATTCCCGCGCTGCGCCGCCTCGCGTTCCAACCTGTTTATATGATCGGTCAGGCGTTCGCCCGACTGCGTATAACCCGGCGCAAGACGCACACTGCGTCCCATAGGTGCGGAGGGCGCACTGCCGCCGATTTTTTCATCCGGAGACGCAGCTACATATTCATTAACCGCGCCCTGTGACTGCCCGACATTGCCGGACAACCGCGCCAGTGAACTGTCCACCTCTCCCGTAAGCTTTTCAAGCTCGCGGCTCTGAAGCTCGGCGCGCCTGCGTTCATACTGATACTGCTGTGCCGCCGCGTCATACGGGTCGTAATATTCCGCAGGTGCGGCCGGCGGCTGAGGATAATATTCATATCCCGGAGCGAGCGGCGTCGATACAGGCGGATAGGAATACGCCGGATATGACGGGTAAGCGGGATAATACAAAGGCTGCTGCACAGCCGGATAAACAGGAGGATACACAGGCTGCTGCGCTGCTGCGGGGTACGCCTGCGGATTTGCGATATACGACGGAGCAGGCTGAACAGGCGGCGCGGGCTGGGCGAGTGTAGGATTGCTGTTAATCGAAACCGTAGCTGGTATATACGGGCGTTCGTCAAAATCATCATCCATCGGAGCGTCCTCTTCAAGCTCATCTACAGGGGTGTGAAGCACAAGATTCGGCTTAGGCAGGTCATAGGTTTCATAGAAATAGTCATCCCACTCCTCGTCATCAAAATATTCAGCCGGAGCAGAGATATGGAAAAGCGAACCTATGGCAAAAAGCGCCATAAAAAAGTCTGTCAAAATCAAGGGATTGGAAACAATCCCGACGAGACTTCCTTTGTTTTCTATCAGCCACTCGGCGGTGTAAAGCATAGTGGTGAGTATACCGACGCAGCCCGAAACAAACGCCCATTTTATCGAGTAAGAATTTGGGCAGGAAAAAAGCTTGCCCATTGTAAGCGAGAAAATCGTAAAGGCGCAGCACATGGCGATAATCGGGAGCTGATCGCTTATATCCGCCATTGACGCGCTCTTCAGGAAACAGAGCAGCAATCTGTAGCCGTACCACAACGCCGGAAATATCGGCACCAAAGCCGCACTTTTTATTATATTTATTCCTCTGAGATATGTAACAGCATAGGACATGAAGGCGAGCACCGACAGAATTCCCATCACAGAAAAAACCTTGCCGGACATACCCTCAAATACCGCATATTCCTCGCTGATAAGACCGAGAGCAGAGGTATATCCCGCCGCTGTGGCGAGCAATACGGTGATAAATCCGAGAAATCCCGACTTTTTTTCTGCATATGAACGCGGGAAATCGTCGGTAAATATGGAAAAAGAAAAAGTGAGCAGGAGAAATATCCCCATAAGCACATTATATATAATATTGACCGCGCCTGTCAGCTCGGCAGATGCGTCTGCCGCAAAAATCGAACGATAAATCGAAATCGGTATAATCAACGCGGACATCGTAAAAAGCACGATCATAGAACGCCTGATTTTCATTCATACTCCTCCTGAAATTTTTACTTTTTATCATTTTATCATATAACAACGCATAATTATACTAACAAAAGTTAAAACATTAATAACATTAAGCCAAGATATATTTTATCTCATAAATGATGTAAAGTCAAGTCAGCACATGGGCGGCTTGTATAATATTTTATAAAAAGGATGTAGATTCATGAAAAAATTAACAATAATCTGCTTTATGTCGCTAATACTGCTTCTCGCCGCGCCGATAACTTCAATTTATATCGTCGGCAGGCTGCGCTTGCAGTCGGACAATGCAGGGGTGCGGACAGTATCGCAGTCGGACAGCTATTTTTTACCCTTGGACGAGCGCACTGTGGCGGTATTTTTGGAAACAAGCGAGCGAAAAATCATCATAACCGAGCCGGAATATGTGTGCGGCGTGGTGGCATGCGAGATGCCGATGTCATACGGGGACGAGGCGCTCAAAGCGCAGGCGGTGGCGGCATTCACCATGCTCAGACAGCGGCAGGAAAAGTATGCCGCGCAGAATGTCAGCCATTCGGACAAGGATTTTGTAATATCCTCCTCTGCCTCAACAGTGCAGGGATACATCACGCAGGAGCAGATGAAGGCAAAATGGGGCGGTGATTTTGACGAGTATTACACACGGCTCAAAAATCTTGTCGCCTCGGTCGCCGATGAATACATCGCATACGAGGGCAAGCCGATTCTCGCCGCCTACCACAGCATATCCTGCGGCATGACCGAGGACGCGGGCAATGTGTGGGGCGGCAGCTATCCCTATCTCACACCCGTATCCAGCGCAAATGACAGCAGCGCGGCGGGATATTCCTCAACAGCCGAATTTACCGACGCGGAATTCAAAAAAATCTGCAGGGAAAAATTAAATCTCACACTCAAAGAAAGCAGCGAAAATGCGGGCGATTGGCTGGGAGACTGCACCCGCTCGGATTCGGGATATGTGATGAGCTATGAAATAGGCGGCAAGAGCGTCACGGGGCAGAAGATACGCAATGCATTCGGATTGCGCTCGGCCTGCTTCACGCTGAAATATTCGGGCGGCAAATTTGTATTCAGCGTGCGCGGCTACGGTCACGGCGTGGGCATGAGCCAGTACGGCGCGAATGAAATGGCAAAGCAGGGCGCGACCTACCGAGAAATCATAGCGCACTACTACCAAGGCACAGAAATATTGAAGATTTAGGGCATAATCGTTTCATAGCAAAAACACCCGATGAATACAGTGCTAAGGCGCCGAATCATCGGATGTTTTTATTACTCAGCAGTTATCAAATCACAGTCTGTCCTTAATCGAGTTAAGCAGACCGCCCTTGGTGATGATGTTTTGGATAAAGGGCGGGAAAGGCTGTGCCTGGTATGTCTTGCCTGTGGTGACGTTGGTGATGATACCTGTGTCGAAATCCACCTTGACCTCGTCGCCGTCCTTGATGTCCTCTGCGGCTTCCTCACATTCGAGGATAGCCAGACCGATATTCAGCGCGTTGCGGTAGAATATTCTCGCAAACGTCGATGCGATAACACAGGAGATGCCCGACGCCTTGATTGCGATGGGTGCATGCTCACGGGAGGAACCGCAGCCGAAATTCTTGCCTGCCACCATGATTTCGCCCTCTTTGACCTTCTTGACGAAATCCGCGTCGATGTCCTCCATGCAGTGAGCCGCCAGCTCTGCGTGGGATTATGTATTAAGATAACGTGCGGGGATGATAACGTCGGTATCGACATTATCGCCGTACTTGTGTACTCTGCCTTGTGCTTCCATGTTGTAAATCCTCCTGTTCTTATTTCTCCAGAACCTTTGAAGGATCTGTGATATATCCTGTTACTGCGCTCGCGGCGGCAACAGCGGGGCTTGCCAGATAAATTTCACTGGTGATGTGCCCCATTCTTCCGATGAAGTTGCGGTTTGTGGTGCTGACCGCCTTCTCATTTGCGGCGAGAATGCCCATATGACCGCCCAGGCAGGGACCGCATGTTGGGGTGGATACAACTGCGCCCGCCTTGATGAAGATTTCCAGCAGACCTTCCTTCATCGCCTGGAGGTAGATTGTCTGTGTGCCGGGGAAGATTATGCATCTGACGTCCTTGGCAACCTTGCGTCCCTTGAGAATCTCGGCGGCGGCGCGGAGATCCTCAAGACGTCCGTTGGTGCAGCTTCCGATAACGCTCTGGTCGATTTTAACCTCTGTCTCCCCTATCTCGTCAACAGTCTTGGTATTCTCGGGCAAATGCGGGAATGAAACTGTCGGGCGGAGTGCCGAAAGGTCGATTGTGTATGTTTCGTCATACTCTGCGTCCTCGTCGGCGGTGTATACGACAGGCTCACGCTGGAATCTGCCCTTGCAGTATTCCTCGGTAACCTCGTCAACCGGGAAAATGCCGTTCTTTGCGCCGGCTTCAATAGCCATGTTGGCAATGCAGAGGCGGGAATCCATTGAGAGATACTTCACGCCGTCGCCGACAAATTCCATAGACTTGTAGCGCGCGCCGTCAACACCTATCATGCCGATGATGTGCAGAATTACGTCCTTGCCTGTGACCCAGCCCTGCGGCTTGCCTGTGAGGACGAACTTGATTGCAGACGGGACCTTGAACCACGTCTTGCCGGTAGCCATGCCCGCCGCCATATCGGTAGAGCCTACGCCCGTGCTGAATGCGCCGAGTGCGCCATATGTACAGGTGTGGCTGTCTGCTCCGATAACGCAGTCGCCGGGACCCACCAGTCCCTGCTCGGGGAGAAGCGCATGCTCGATGCCCATTTGTCCCACGTCAAAATAATTGAGCACATCGTATTTGTGAGCGAATGTGCGAACCTTTTTGACCTGTTCGGCTGCTTTAATATCCTTGTTAGGCGTAAAGTGATCCATAACAAGCGCGATTTTTTCCTTATCAAAAATTTTATCGACTCCTGCTTTTTCCAGTTCATTGATGGCAACAGGCGAAGTGATGTCATTGCCGAGCACCAGGTCAAGCTTTGCCTCGATAAGCTGACCTGCGACAACGCTTTCAAGACCCGCATGAGCTGCAAGGATCTTCTGAGTCATAGTCATACCCATTGTGAGTATTCCTCCTTGTCAATGTTATTTTTTATATTATAGCACACATATTCAGATTTGTAAAACAAATTAATATGATATTACATCAATAAAAATTATTCTCCCAATGCTTTATTTTCAGATTTGTACAATAATCAAAAATAAAAAGCAGCAGCATTTGCATTTAATACAAAAAACTGCTGCTTTTAAACGAGTTTTAATTTGATAGTATTACTTGAACAATGGGGCGAAAATATCAGACCATGAAGGAGTTACCTTTACTGTAACATATGTTGAGGACGGATAATATTCGCTATTGCCCCATGCGATAACTCTTATTCTTGTACTGCCCTGGCTTACACCCTTTACGATACCGTACTTGTCAACTGTGGCGACTTTTTTGTTGAGCGAGAAATAGCTGATTTTGCCCTTACCCGTGGCACGAACCATGGTGTAATGACCTCTGGAAACAGTAAGATTCTTATTTGCAACCGTCACCTGGCTGTATTTCTTGGACAAAATCTTGGTGATTATCTTCTCTGCGATAGCCTTGAAATTCGGAGAAGCGGGCTTTACAGGTGTTACCGGCACAGACTGCGCGGTAGTTGTGGTAGTGGCGTCAGCCGCAGTTGTAGTTTCTGCGGAAGCCGCGGTTGTAGTTTCTGCTGAATCTGCGGTAGTTATTTCATCGGCCGCAGCTGTAGTAGTTGTAGTTGTAGTTGCAGCGGCGGTGGTAGTTTTATTGGCAATCACCTTACTTACAACCTTACCTGCAATATCACCCACAATTTCCTTATAGTTTGGGGCAGTGTACTTCGAAGCTGTCGTAGAAGCAGAAGTCTCGGTTGTTGCCGTAGTTGAAGCTGTAGTGGTTTCATCAGCAGCAGTTGTAGACACAACGGTCGCCGCAGTAGTGGGCGCGTCGGCCTCGCTTGCAAATACGCTCATGCCTGCCGTAGACAAAGAAGACAGAATAAGCGCAGCCGCCATGGAAATAGAAGCAATTCTCTTTTTCATAAAATAATACCTCCGTATTAAAATATAATTACCAGTTACGTTTTTATGTTACCACCACAAATTCCCAAAGTCAAGTAAATATTGTAATTTTTAATATTTTTGAGGTTAATCACTTTGCGTACTGATTTATGACGTGACAAATATATTGTCCGATTGACAACAATTACAGCAGATGATATAATAAAAATCAAACTTAACAGGGAGGTCAATATAATGATTAAACATATTGTTTTGTTCAAGCTGTCAGACAACAGCCCCGAAAAATGCGCAAAGGCAAGAGAAATTCTGCTGTCAATGAACGGTAAGGTCGATTTGCTGCGCGGAATTACCGTGGGAGTAGACAATCTGCACTCCGCTCGCTCTTTTGACGTCGCGCTGGAGGTTCTTCTGGATGACATGGACGCGCTGGAGGCATATCAGCATGATGCGTATCACTGCGGCGTCGTTAAGGAATACATGCACAGCGTCACCGAAAAAAGCGTAGCAATTGATTTCGACGTAGACGGTATCAACGGATAGTTGACACTTAATTTACAAACATTGATTGACAAGACTTGGTAAAATGGTATATACTATGGGTAATGCGCGGGATTTGAAATAAATTTAAGCGCAAACGCTGATAATTATACTATCAAAAAAATTTTGTTTACGGAGGATATTCATTATGTCAGAAGCAAGACTTTTCCATCAGGAAGATTGTAATCTTTCCATGCTCGACGGCAAGACAATTGCCATCATCGGCTACGGCAGCCAGGGTCACGCACACGCACTCAACCTCAAGGAGTCCGGCTGCAACGTAATCATCGGTCTTTACGAGGGCAGCAAGTCCTGGGCAAAGGCTGAGGCACAGGGCTTTAAGGTGTTCACAGCAGCAGAGGCTGCAAAGCAGGCCGACATCATCATGATCCTCATCAATGATGAGCTGCAGGCTGATATGTACAAGAATGACATCGAGCCTAACCTCGAGGAAGGCAACATGCTGATGTTCGCTCACGGCTTCAACATCCACTTCGGCTGCATTAAGCCCCCCAAGAATGTTGACGTTACCATGATCGCACCTAAGGCTCCCGGTCACACAGTTCGCTCTGAGTATCAGGCCGGCAAGGGCACACCCTGCCTCGTAGCTGTTTATCAGGACGCAACAGGTCGCGCACTTGACATGGCTCTCGCTTATGCAGCAGGCATCGGCGGCGCAAGAGCAGGCGTTCTCGAGACAACCTTCCGCACAGAGACAGAGACAGACCTCTTCGGCGAGCAGGCAGTTCTCTGCGGCGGCGTTTGCGCTCTTATGCAGGCAGGCTTTGAGACACTTGTTGAAGCAGGCTACGACCCCAGAAATGCATATTTCGAGTGCATTCACGAGATGAAGCTCATCGTTGACCTCATCTATCAGAGCGGTTTCGCAGGCATGAGATATTCTATCTCCAACACAGCTGAGTACGGCGATTACATCACAGGTCCGAAGATCATCACAGAAGAGACCAAGAAGACAATGAAGAAGATTCTCTCCGACATTCAGGACGGTTCCTTTGCTAAGGAATTCCTCCTCGATATGTCTCCCGCAGGCCGTCAGGTTCACTTCAAGGCTATGCGCAAGCTTGCTTCCGAGCATCCCTCCGAAATCGTCGGTGAGGAAGTCAGAAAGCTCTACAGCTGGAACGACGAAAGCTCAAAGTTCATCAACAACTAATTTAACTGGGTTAAAAATTTACTTAAATAGCAAAAAGCCGGCATTTCAGCAATGAAATGTCGGCTTTTTGTTAATTTATATAAAAATACTTACCACGCACATTATCGGCAAGCTGCTCCTGTGTAAGCCCGTTTTTCTTTCTGAGTGCCTTTAATTTTTCACTGAACATTTTGCACCTGCTCCTTTGACTATATCAATTGATTGTTGTGATGATTCGCCACATACCAGCTGTACGTCACGGCTTCATGAAGTACCTGAATTTTATCAAAATCTCTGAATTTTGTCTATTAACACCTGTTTACATTCGTGTTACTAATCGTAACACGGCATTTTTAGTGCGATTATTCACAAGAACTTTTATGATTCCGTAAAAAATCGAGCTTTATGCGATAATTTTACTCATAAAGCTCGATTTGTTTTTATTTAAAAGAACACTGTTTAATTATTATACTTATCGGGAATTTTAACCCTGCCGTCCGCCAGCATGCGCACAAATTCGGTGTCACGCTTCTGCCAGGGACAGCCTTGAATCTCGTCATTTACCTCGCATATCACCTTTGGATACTCCCACACGGGGTGGAAGCCCTTGGCAATTTCGCTTTCGGTCATCTCGGTGTCAACCGCCTTGTCCTCTACGCCGCAAAAGTAGAAATACGAGTGACATATGTATTTACGCCCCGGGTTGAATACATCTTCGCGCAGCTCGAGTATTTCCCCGATTTCCTCAACCGAGGAGGGAATCACAATAAGACCTGTCTCCTCGCGCACCTCACGAAGCAGAGTCTGGAGGTGGCTTTCACTGCCCTCCACTCCGCCGCCCGGGATCTTATATTCGCCCTTGCCGCTCTGCTGCATTGCCATTTTGCCGCCGCGGAAGATTACGGCGCGGACGGTGTGTTTTTCAATCACAGGCATATCATCCGTGTAATTTTTCAAATCCAGAGTGAGAAGCCTTTTCATTTTGATTAACCTCCTGACCTAAAAAATCGTTACACTTCAATTATCACGCCTTATGCCATTTTACCCCCTGCGGAGTGTCCTCAAGGATAATGCCCTGCGCCTTCAGCTCGTCGCGGATTCTGTCGGCCTCGGCGAAGTTCCTTGCCTTGCGCGCCGCCTGACGCTGCTCAATAAGTGCTTCAATCTCGCTGTCGAGAGAATCTGTCTTGCGGTTGTAGAGCAGACCCATTACACCCGTCAATTCGTTGTAAAGGTCAAGCGCAAACTGAGCCAGTTCCTTGGAATGTGTGGAGGACGCGCCGAGATAGGTGTTTATATCGCGGGCGAGGTCGAATATAGCCGACATTGCCCCTGCGGTGTTAAAGTCCTCCTCCATGGCGTCGATAAAATGCTGCTTGTGCGCGAGAAGCTGCTGTTTTATTTCATCCTCGCCGTCCTGCCAGCCTGAGGGAGCCTTGGAAAGGTAGAATTCTACATTCTCCAGAGCGGTGTAAAGACGTGCGAGAGCAGATTTATTCTGCTCAATGATGTCAACAGAATAATTTATCGGGCTTCTGTACTGGCTGGAGAGCATAAAAAGACGAATAGGCTCATAGCCGTAAGCCTCACCGACATCGCGGACGGTGAAAAAGTTGTTGAGCGACTTGCTCATCTTCATATTGTCTACATTGATGAAGCCGTTGTGCATCCAGTAGTTGGCGAACGGCTTGCCCGTGCAGCACTCGGACTGTGCAATCTCATTCTCATGGTGTGGGAATATCAAATCCTGACCGCCGCAGTGAATATCTATAGTTTCGCCGAGGTAGCGGATATTCATGGCAGAGCATTCTATGTGCCATCCGGGTCGTCCCTTGCCCCACGGAGATTCCCAGTAAGGCTCACCCTCCTTGGCCGCTTTCCACAGAGCGAAGTCGGCGCGGTCACGCTTAATATCGCCTGCGTCCACGCGCTCGCTTGCGCCCGCAACGAGATCCTCAAGCGGCAGGTGGGAGAGCTTGCCGTATTCGGGGAATGTCTTTGTGCTGAAATACACATCTCCCTGAGCCTCGTAAGCGTGTCCCTTTTCGATAAGAGTAGAGATTATCTCAATAATCTTGTCGATATTTTCCGTAGCCTTGGGGTGAATATTTGCGGGCTTAACGCCGAGATTCTTTACATCCTTCCAATATTCCTCAATGTAACGCTCGGAAATCACCTTGTAATCCACGCCCTCCTCGACTGCCTTGCGAATGATTTTGTCGTCAACATCGGTGAAATTCTGCACGAATGTCACCTTGTAGCCGCGCCATTCAAAGTAACGGCGAAGGGTATCGAATGTAATAATCGGGCGGGCGTTGCCTATATGAATGAGGTTGTAAACCGTCGGTCCGCAGGCATACATTTTTATTTCTCCCTCAGTCTGGGGTACAAGTTCCTCAAGCTGTCTTGTAAGTGTATTGAATATTTTCATAAAAAATACCTTCCTTAAATAATTCGTATAATTTATATAGATGGTAAATCATAATTTACCAGAGAGTACGCAACGCCGGGAATCCAAGGGGACTGGTCCTCTTGGCGGGGTCGAGGGGCAGCGCCCT
>JAQXFQ010000132.1 GCA_029005175.1 Bacillota bacterium | reverse complement strand
CCTGCCGAGGTTCAGAGCGAGCCTGAAGTTATATTCACCGAGCCTGCCGAGGTTCAGAGCGAGCCTGAAGTTATATTCACCGAGCCTGCCGAGGTTCAAAGCGAGCCGGAAGTTATATTCACCGAGCCTGAGGAGATTCATAGCGAGCCGGAAGTTATATTCACCGAGCCTGCCGAGGTTCAGAGCGAGCCTGAAGTTATATTCAATGAGCAGTTGTTGAGAGAAAATCTTACAGCCGAGCTGACCGACAAGCTGACACCCGAGATTCGCGAGAGTCTGCGCGGAGAGCTTACAGCCGAGCTGACCGACAAGCTTACGCCCGAGATTCGCGAAAGCCTGCGCGGAGAGCTTACATCGGAGTTGACCGACAAGCTTACGCCCGAGATTCGGGAAAACCTGCGCGGAGAGCTTACAGCGGAGCTGACCGACAAGCTGACACCTGAGATTCGCGAAAGCCTGCGCGGAGAGCTTACAGCCGAGCTGACCGACAAGCTGACACCTGAGATTCGCGAAAGCCTGCGCGGAGAGCTTACAGCCGAGCTGACCGACAAGCTGACACCCGAAATTCGCGAAAACCTGCGCGGAGAGCTTACAGCCGAGCTGACCGACAAGCTGACGCCTGAGATTCGTGAAAATCTGCGAGGAGAGCTTACAGCGGAGCTGACCGACAAGCTGACACCCGAAATTCGGGGAAACCTGCGCGGAGAGCTTACAGCGGAGCTGACCGACAAGCTTACGCCCGAGATTCGGGAAAACCTGCGCGGAGAGCTTACAACAACATTGACAAAAAAATTGATTCCAAAGCTTTGCGATCAAATACGCAGCGAACTTAAGGTCGAGTTGACCGACAAGCTGACGCCCGAGATTCGGGAAAACCTGCGCGGAGAGCTTACATCTGAGCTGACCGACAAGCTAACGCCCGAGATTCGCGAAAACCTGCGCGGAGAGCTTACATCTGAGCTGACCGACAAGCTGACGCCCGAGATTCGCGAAAGCCTGCGCAGAGAGCTTACATCTGAGCTGACCGACAAGCTGACACCTGAGATTCGCGAAAACCTGCGCGGAGAGCTTACAGCGAAACTGACAGATGAACTTACTCCCAAGCTTACAGAGCAGATTACAGATGAACTTACTCCGAAACTTACAGATAAACTTACCAGAAAGCTTATGGTTGAGTTGACTGTGGACATTACCAAGAAACTCAATGCGGATATTACAAAGGAAGTTACTGCAAGGCTTACTGAGGAATTGACAAAGAAGCTTACTGCCGAGCTTACCGAAAAAATCACCGCAGAGCTGTCGGAAAAATATGCGGAAAGGGTGGTTGAACGTCAGGAGAATGTTACCACCGAGAACGTCGAACCGCAGAATGATGAGTCTGCCGAAGAGAATGAACCTCAGTCTGAGAGCACCTCGGAATTTGAGGTTTCCGACCTGAATGCATATGAATTTTTCAACGATAACGTGCTGTCGGACATGAACGAGGATTCGGATTGGGACGGCGAGAGCTTTTTTGTTGAAAAAAACGAGCCTGCCGACGAACCCGAAGCATCTGAACAGAGTGATTTAGCAGTCGATTCGGATAAATCGGCAGAAGAAAACAGTGAAGTAAAATTTCAAATACTGACCAAAGCGGCAGAGCAGGGAAATTCTGATGCGCAGTATAAACTCGGACTTTGCTATGAGTACGGAGACGGCACCGAGCAAAATTATGTCAGAGCCGCACATTGGTACATACTCGCTTCCAACCGCGACAATGCAAACGCGCAGTGCAGTTTGGCCGGTCTTTATGAAAAAGGGCTGGGTGTCAGCGCAAATATGTCTGAGGCAATTGAGCTTTACCGCAAGGCTGCGGAGGGCGGCAACACCAATGCTCAGAATTACCTCGGGCTTTGCCTGAAGTACGGCAAGGGCACCGCACGGAATGCCGACGAAGCGGTCAAATGGTTCCGCACGGCTGCTGATAAAGGTAATTTCGGCGCGATGTATAATCTTGGCATGTGCTATGAGCGGGGGCAAGGCGTGGAGAAGGATTATTCCCGCGCTCTACAGCTTTATCTGACTGCCGCCGAGCATGATTGTGCCGAGGCGCAGAACGCTCTTGCAAATTGCTATTTCGGCGGGGTGGGCGTGCCGTCGAGTTACACCGAGGCTGTGCGATGGTACAGCAAGGCGGCGAGAAACGGCAGTGTTTCGGCTCAGTATAACCTCGGCTTCTGCTGTGAAAACGGACTTGGCATAGACAAAAATACAGATATGGCAAGCCGATTTTACCTTATAGCCGCAGAAAATGGCAGCAAGCAGGCTGCGCAAAGGCTCAGCGAGCTTGGCTTTGATGTAAAAAATTTGAATCAATCAAAATAAAAAATTCAAAAATTCTATTGACAAAATAAAAATTCGGTAGTATTATGATAAAAAACTACAAACAAACCGTTGAGGCGGAGATAAAAATATTCATGCGCTTACAGAGAGCCTGTGTCGGTGGAAATCGGGCAGAGATGCAGTTTATTAAATGGACCGCTGAGGGCACATTCAAAGGCATTTGCACAATGCCGAGTATTATGTGACGCTGCGACGTGCGTAAATCGTCGGGGGATATGATGGTATCCTGCAATGAGTGTGCGGAGTCTTCCGCAAATCAAGGTGGCACCGCGGATTTTTGATGATTCGCCCTTGACATAAAATCGGGAATGCATAGAGCATTTTTGATTTTATGTCAAGGGTTTTTTGTTTGCAGTTTTGTATTCAAATCATGGAAGGATGGATTTTTCATTATGTTTAGGCCAACTTTTGCTGAAGCCAAAGAGATGTCAGCCGAATACAAAACAATCCCTGTGAGCTGTGAAATGTATTCGGACGTAAAGACGCCTATTGAGGTTATGAGGATTCTGAAAAAGGTGAGCAGCCATTGTTATATGCTTGAAAGCTGTGAGGACGCTTCAAAGTGGGGAAGATACACCTTTTTGGGATACGACCCGAGCATGGAGATAACCTGCAGCAACGGCGTAGTAAAAATAAACAACGCCGGCACCGAGCTTACGCTGAGCAGCGACAGCCCAAAGACAATTATCAAGCAGGTTATAGACGACAACAAAAGTCCGCGTTTTGATTATCTGCCGTCCTTTACAGGCGGACTGGTCGGATATTTTTCATATGATTATATCAAATACAGCGAGCCGTCGTTGAATCTTGACGCGGAGGATAATGAAAATTTCAACGATGTGGATTTGATGCTCTTTAACAAGGTAATCGCATTTGACAACCTTCATCAAAAAATTATTCTTATAGTCAATATCCGCACCGACAGCCTTCAGCAAAATTATGAGCGGGCGTTGATGGAGCTTGAAAGCATGAAAAAGCTTATCATCGAGGGCAAACCCGCCGAAATTCAGCCGCTGAAGCTCAAGTCGGAAATTACCCCTCTCTTTGACAAGCAGCAGTATTCCGATATGGTCAACAAAGCGAAGAACTACATATATGAGGGCGATATATTTCAAGTGGTGCTGTCAAACCGCCTTACCGCTGAAGCTGATGGCAGCCTTTTTGACACCTACCGCGTGCTGAGAACTACAAATCCATCACCCTATATGTTCTATTTCAGCAGCAACGATATTGAGATAGCGGGCGCTTCGCCCGAAACACTGGTTAAGCTTCAGAACGGAACGCTGTACACCTTCCCGCTCGCAGGTACACGTCCGCGCGGCAAAACCTACGAAGAGGACATAGCACTGGAGAAGGATTTGCTCGCCGACCCTAAGGAGCTTTCCGAGCACAACATGCTGGTGGATCTGGGGCGCAATGATTTGGGCAAGATAAGCAAATTCGGCAGCGTTACGGTGGAAAAATACATGGCGATAGAGCGATATTCCCACGTGATGCACATAGGTTCGACCGTGCGCGGCGAAATCAGTGAAAATCACACCGCGCTTGATGCCGTTGACGCAGTGCTTCCGGCCGGAACACTCTCGGGTGCGCCGAAAATCCGCGCCTGCGAGATTATCAACGAGCTGGAAAACAACAAACGCGGCATTTACGGCGGCGCCATAGGATACATTGACTTCACCGGAAATCTCGACACCTGCATAGCTATACGCATTGCGTTTAAGAAAAACGGCAAGGTGTTCGTCCGCTCGGGTGCGGGAATTGTTGCCGACAGTGTGCCCGAAAAGGAATATCAGGAGTGCATCAACAAGGCTAAGGCAGTGGTGAATGCGCTGAAAACAGCAGAGGGAGGTCTTGACTGATGATTCTGCTTATAGATAATTACGACAGCTTTTCCTACAATCTCTACCAGCTTGTAGGCTCAATAAACCCCGATATTAAGGTGATTCGCAACGATGAAATGACGCTTGAGGAGATCGAAGCACTTCACCCCGAGAAAATAATTCTCTCGCCCGGTCCGGGTAAGCCGTCCGACGCGGGCGTGTGTGTGGAAGCTGCGAGGTATTTTGCCGGTAAGGTTCCGATTCTGGGCGTGTGCCTGGGGCATCAGTCCATATGCGAGGCATACGGTGCGACCGTATCATATGCTAAGACGCTCATGCATGGCAAGCAGTCCGATATTGAGATAGACACCGACTGTCCGTTGTTCAAGGGTCTGCCAAAGGTCATAAAGGGCGCAAGGTACCATTCACTCGCCGCAGTGGAATCCACGATTCCCGATACGCTCAAGGTGATCGCCCGAACGGACGACGGCGAAATTATGGCGGTTCGCCACGCAAAATATCAAATATACGGGGTGCAGTTTCATCCCGAATCAATACTCACGCCGCAGGGCGTTGTAATAATAAGAAATTTCCTTGAGGAAATAAAGGAAACAGCAGAAAAAACGGAGGGCAATTGTATGATAAAGGACGCAATTATTAAGGTCAGCAACAGAGAAGACCTTTCGTATGAAATGGCCGAGCAGGTCATGGACGAAATTATGAACGGCGAGGCTACAAACGTACAGATTGCCTCTCTGCTTAGCGGACTTACGGTTAAGGGCGAGACTATAGAGGAAATTTCAGCCGCCGCCTCCAGCATGAGAAATCACGCTGTCAAAATTCACCCCGATAAAGAGGTTCTCGAAATCGTCGGCACGGGCGGCGACAAGTCGAATTCCTTCAATATTTCCACTACAGCCGCAATGGTGATTGCCGCAGCGGGAGTGCCTGTCGCTAAGCACGGCAACAGAGCGGCGTCCAGCAAGAGCGGTGCGGCGGATGTATTGGAGGCTTTGGGAGTGAATATCACCGCTGAGCCTGCTAAGATGGAGGAAGTGCTCAACAAGGAGAACATATGCTTCCTCTTTGCTCAGAAGTATCACAGCGCGATGAAATACGTTGCGCCTGTACGCAAGGAATTGGGCATCCGCACACTTTTTAATGTTTTGGGTCCGATAGCCAATCCCGCAAGTCCATCAATGCAGGTGCTGGGCGTTTATTCCAAAGATTTGGTTGATCCGATGGCGCATGTTCTGCAAAAAATCGGCGTTAAGAATGCGTTGGTAGTGTTTGGCGAGGATGTTATTGATGAAATTACCACCAGCGCACCGACCTATGTGTGTGAGGTGAGAGACGGCGATTTCAAGACCTACACCATCAATCCTGAGGACTTCGGCTTTAAAAGATGCAGCAAGGACGACTTGCAGGGTGGAACACCGCAGGAGAATGCCGCAATCACCCGCGCAATTCTCTCGGGCGAGGAAAAGGGCGCAAAGCGTGACACGGTGCTGATGAACGCAGGCGCGGGCATCTATGTAGCACGTCCCGAACTCGGTCTTGACGGCGCAATCAAACTCGCCGCCGAGCTTATTGACAGCGGAAAGGCTCTTGAAAAATTAAACTCGTTTGTCGCCATGACTAACGAGTGATTTTGCGGAGGAAAGAAAATGATTTTGGATGAAATCGCCGCGAAAACAAGAGTTCGCGTGGCGGAATTAAAAGAAAAAAGGCCGCTAGCTGAGGTCAAGGCCCAGGCGGAGACCCTTGATCCGAATACAGGCTTCCCTTTTGAAAAGGCACTTCGCACGGACGATATTGCGTTTATTTGCGAGGTAAAAAAAGCATCGCCCTCCAAAGGAATTATCGCCGAGGACTTTCCTTATCTGGAAATTGCAAAGGATTATGAGGCGGCGGGGGCGAGCGCAATATCTGTGCTGACAGAGCCGTATTATTTCAAGGGAAGTGACAAATATCTCACAGAAATTGCAAATGCTGTTTCAATCCCCGTGCTCCGCAAGGATTTCACGGTGGACGCTTATCAGATATACGAGGCGAAAATTATCGGAGCATCGGCGGTGCTGCTGATTTGCGCGCTTCTTGATACCGATACCCTCACGGAATATCTCAATATCGCCCACAGCTTGGGGCTGAGCGCAATTGTCGAGGCGCATACAGAGCAAGAGGTGCAATCGGCTGTAAAGTCGGGTGCGCGAATTATCGGCGTTAATAATCGCAATCTTAAGACCTTTGATGTTGATATAACCACAAGCGCACGTCTGCGCAAGCTGGTTCCTGAAAGCACGATATTTATTTCGGAAAGCGGAATCAAGACCGCCGCCGACATCGCTGTATTGCGCAAAAATAAGACCAATGCGGTGCTGATTGGCGAGACATTCATGCGCAGTTCCGACAAAAAGAAAATGCTGGCTGAGCTGCGCGGAAATTGACATTGAATTATTGAATTATTTAAGTTAGGAGAATTAAAATTGTCTAAAGGAAGATACGGTATTCACGGCGGTCAATATGTGCCGGAAACGCTGATGAATGAGATTATTAATTTGGAAAAGGCATATCAATTTTAAAAAAACGACCCCGATTTTAACGCTGAGCTTGACACTCTGCTCCGCGAATATGCGGGACGTCCGTCACTGCTTTATTATGCGGAAAAAATGACCCGCGACCTGGGCGGCGCAAAGATTTACTTCAAGCGCGAGGACCTCAATCACACAGGCTCGCACAAAATCAACAACGTGCTGGGTCAGGTTCTTCTAGCCAAGAAGATGGGCAAGACCCGCGTTATCGCCGAGACGGGCGCAGGTCAGCACGGTGTGGCAACAGCCACTGCGGCAGCTTTGCTCGACATGGAATGTGAAATATTCATGGGCAAAGAGGACACTATCCGTCAGGCTCTGAATGTGTACAGAATGGAGCTGCTGGGCGCAAAGGTTCACCCTGTCGAAACGGGCACAATGACCCTTAAGGACGCTGTAAATGAAGCAATGCGAGAGTGGACTAACCGAGTTGACGATACTCTGTATGTTCTCGGCTCGGTCATGGGTCCGCATCCATTCCCGATGATAGTCCGTGACTTCCAGAGCGTTATCAGCAAGGAAGCCAGAGAGCAGATTCTCGAAAAGGAAGGCAGACTTCCCACCGCTGTCATGGCCTGCGTGGGCGGCGGCAGCAATGCAATGGGCATGTTCTACAACTTCATCAATGACAAGGAGGTTCGCCTCATCGGCTGTGAGGCTGCGGGCAAGGGGGTTGACACCGCTTTCACGGCGGCAACCATGGCAACGGGAACTCTCGGCGTGTTCCACGGAATGAAGTCTTATTTCTGCCAGAATGAATACGGTCAGATTGCTCCGGTTTACTCGATTTCAGCGGGTCTGGATTATCCCGGCGTAGGTCCGGAACATGCCAATCTCCACGACACTGGGCGCGCGGAATATGTTCCCGTAACCGATGACGAGGCTGTCAATGCATTTGAATACATAGCGCGCACAGAGGGCATCATTTGCGCTATCGAGAGCGCGCATGCAGTAGCTCATCTGATGAAAATAGCTCCTACTATGAGCAAGGACGATATAATTATTTGCTGCCTGTCGGGCAGAGGCGACAAGGACGTTGCCGCAATAGCACGTTACAGAGGAGTGGATTTACATGAGTAATATAGCAAAGGCGTTCGACCACGGCAAGGCTTTTATCGGATTTATCACGGGCGGCGACCCCGATATTGAAACCAGCAGACAGTGCATTCTTGAGATGATTCGCGCGGGTGCGGATTTGATTGAGATTGGAATTCCTTTCTCCGACCCGATTGCGGAGGGCGTTGTTATTCAGGCGGCGGATCTGCGCGCGCTCTCAAGCGGCACGACTACCGACAAGGTGCTGGATATGGCGGAATCGCTGCGCAAGGAAACCGATGTTCCCATGGTGTTTATGACATACCTTAATGTCGTGTTTAAGTACGGCTATGAGAAATTTTTCTCCAGATGTCAGCAGATTGGCATGGACGGCGTGATTATCCCCGATATGCCTTATGAAGAAAAGGGCGAGGCCGACGAGGTCGCTTCCAAGTACGGCGTGGATGTGATTTCACTGATTGCGCCGACCTCCGCCGAGCGTATCAAGATGATTGCGGCGGACGCAAAGGGCTTCATTTATGTGGTTTCTTCCATGGGCGTTACAGGTGTGAGAAGCGAGATTAAGACTGACCTTGAAGCCATCGTGGGCGAGATTAAGAAGGTTTCCGACAGTCCGGCGGCGGTGGGCTTCGGTATCAGTACCCCCGAGCAGGCGGCGAAGATTGCCGCGTATGCCGACGGTATAATCGTGGGCAGCGCGATAGTCAAGATTATAGCAGAATACGGTAAGGACGCGCCGAAGCATGTTTATGACTATGTAAAGAGCATGAAGGACGCAACAAAGAACCTATAAAGAAGACTGCGCAACATCGGGTTTCCAAAGGGGGACTCCTCCTTTGGCGGGTCCAGGGCAGAGCCCTGGTAGGGGTGTGGGGGCAAAGCCACCACAAAACCAAAGTGAAAAATAAACCCAAAACAGAAAAAAGCGCAGCCAAATAAAATCTAACAAGAAAATCGAAGATTTTCGAGTGGTCGTCTAAGATAGATTGTAAATAGAATAAACCAAACAAACGGCATACAGTCGATATTTTTATCAACCGTATGCCGTTTTTGCTATGCGGATTTAATTTCTTTGCGGTGCCGGAGGTGTATTCCGATGTGACCGATTCCTAAAATCACAGATGCAATCATCATCCAGATAACTTTTCCGTACACGCCGAGCAGGAAGAACGCGATTACCGGCAGTGTTGCACCCGCGACCGGAATTCCTAATAAACTGCTGTAAAAATCGGCTAATGTTTTCTCACTGCGGAAATAACGAATCCACCAGATTTCGTACATTATCATTAAAGCCGCGACCGCAATCAGCCACCATGTCCAGCCTGACCATTTGTGCAGATTGAAATCCGAAAAACACAGCGCGCAGCAGGTCGCAAGCACTTCGCCCACCTTTTCAAAACCGCCTAAAATCTTGTTTTCGTTTTCTGAACTGTATCCCTGAGGCTGATTTTTCGTCCAAAACAGATTGGGTATAATCAACATCAGCATAAAAATCAATCCTACATACGAAAATCCTATATGACCTGTCATTTCTTCGCCTCACTTTCCTTTGATAAAATTTTTTCGGCTTGCTCGCACCACTCCAGATATGCCTGATAGGTTTTGATGCCGAATTCTACCGTGAGCAGGTAATATTTGTGTGTGGCGTCCTCATCCGCAATCTTACTGAGAATTTCAGCCGACTTTAAAAGATATGGCAGTTCGTTTTCTATCTTTTGATGAAAATTTTCAATGTGCGACAGCGCCTGCGACTGCCCCGCTTCATTGCCGAAGAAAACTTTAAGCAGGGTTTCATAGCGGAGTTCGTCTTTTTCCACAGGTAAGGCAAGCCAATGCTTCAGATATTCCCGCCCGGCATCTGTTATGGTGTATATCAATTTGTTTCTGCCGCTTTCCGAATCCGCCCTTTTGGTGGCCAATCCCTGCTCGACCAAA
>JAQXFQ010000131.1 GCA_029005175.1 Bacillota bacterium | reverse complement strand
AAATCAGGCGGCTGACAGCATTACTCTGAATAAATATTCGGCCGATATTTATGTCGGAAAGACGGTAACGCTCAAGGCGGGCAAAATCCAGCCGCGCGGCTGCAATGACGTGGTGATATGGGAATCCTCCGATGAATCCATAGCCACTGTAACTCCAACAGGCGTTGTGAAAGGCATTGGTCAAGGCACTGTCACAATTCGAGCCAATTCTTTCGGCGGAGTAACAAACAGCGTTACAATCACAGTTCGCACCAGAGCAACGGCAATCAATGCGGCGGCTCAATCCGATACGATAGCAGTAGGCGAGAGTACGACCGTAAGCGTAACGAGCATATCACCTGAAAACTGCAACGACACTCTCCAATGGAGCACGAGCAGCAAATCCATTGCGACAGTCGAGCCTTCCGCCGACGGTAAATCGGCAATTGTGAAAGGTCTTAAAAAGGGCAGCGTTACGATTACCGTAAAAACCGGCAGTGGCACATACAAGAAAATCAAAATCGTTGTCACACAATAAAATATTTAGTAACAATATAAACTCAGGGGCGATCGGAAAACAAAAAATCCGATTGCCCCTGAGTTTTTGTTATAAAATTTAAAGCAGTGTTCCTCAAAACATTATCAGTACCAGTCCCATAATACATGAGACAGCGATGAGCAGTAATATCTCAAATTTATTGTTCTGTAAAAACTTCGGCTGTCTGCACTTAGACACGTCAAGAATAATCATACAAATAACTGCCAAAAGTCCAATCACAATTATAATTAAGCCGACTACAGACTTAATGTCTGCCACAATTCTCACTCTCCTGATGTTTAGTTATGCAGCCGCCCAAAAATTACTGACTGCCGCCGCATTATCAATATTTTAATTATAGCAGTTTAATATTATGATTATGTGAAAATTGAATGTTGTTTTTACAATCGAAAAAATTCTGAATCAATCAACGCCGAATACTTTCTGACAATATCTGACCGATGCCATAGCGTCACGACAATAACTGTCCGCGCCTATCTGCATTGCGTAATCCTCTGTCAGCACAGCACCGCCTACAAATATTTTCACCTGCGGAGCTTCTTTGCGGAGCAGCTTGATAGTTTCCTCCATATTTACCACTGTGGTTGTCATAAGCGCGCTAAGTCCCACAGCCGTCACATTATTTTCCAAAGCCGACTGCAAAATAACCTCGGGAGGTACATCCTTGCCCAAGTCAATTACATCAAAACGATAATTTTCAAGCAGCACCTTGACGATATTCTTTCCTATGTCGTGTATATCGTCTTTTACAGTGGCTACTATTACCTTGCCTATCTTGTCATCCGAACCGGAGGCCGCGATAACCGACTTGAGCACGTCAAATGCAGCCTTGGCCGCCTCCGCGCTCATGAGAAGCTGCGGCAGAAATACCGTGCCCTTCTCAAATCCGTCGCCCACCTCATTAAGCGCGGGAATCAGCTCGCCGTTTATAATTTCCATAGGTGTAGGTGCGTCAGGTAAAGCAAGCAATTCCCTGACGATTTTCGCTGATTCTTCGCCAAAGCCCGCTATTATAGCCGACTTTAGCGACATTGCTGAAGCCTGTGCCATCTGTGCGGGAGCTTCATTCGCCGCCACGCTGTACCTAGAAATATACTCGCCGCAAGCCGCGTCATATCCGCAAAGTGCGCGGTATGAACGGTAGGAGTTCATCATAGCCTCGGATTTCGGATTTATGATAGCGCAGTCCAGTCCTGACACCATAGCAGCGGTATAGAATACGGAATTGATGACCTCGCGCTTTGGCAGACCGAATGAAATATTCGATACGCCCAGAGTGGTGCAAACGCCTAACTCGCTCTTTACACGGCGCAGCGTTTCAAGCGTAACATTTGCCGACTCCGGCTCTGCACTGACCGTCAGGGTAAGTCCATCGATTATTATATCCTTCTTGTCTATGCCGTATTCGGCGGCCGTAGCTATAATTTTCTTTGCCACATTAACGCGTCCTTCGGCTGTTGATGGGATTCCGCTCTCATCAAGCGCAAGACCTACCACTGTTCCGCCGTACTTCTGCACCAGCGGAAATACAGCGCGCATGGATTCCTCCTTGCCGCTGACGGAATTTATCAAAGGCTTGCCGTTGTAGCACCGCATGGCGCGTTCCATCGCCTGAATATTTGATGTGTCTATCTGCAAAGGCAAATCAATTATCGCCTGAAGCTTTTTTACCGTGCTTTCGAGCATTGACGGCTCGTCAATTTCGGGCAATCCGACATTTACATCCAAAATCTGCGCGCCTGCGTCCTGCTGAGAAATTCCCTCCCCCAGAATATATGAAATTTCTCCGTTGCGCAGAGCTTCCTTGAAGCGTTTCTTGCCTGTGGGATTGATTCTCTCGCCCACTATCAACGGCTCCTTGCCGATTTCCACGCTGTGAGTGTAGGAAGAAACCATTGTGATGCCCTTGTTGCTCGGCATTGTCGGAATTACATCCCTGCAAAGCGCAATCATCGTACCGATATGCTCGGGAGTTGTGCCGCAGCAGCCCCCCATCACGCACAGACCTAAATCTGCCGCTTTGCGCATAGACTCCGCAAATTCGTCGGGATTTACATCAAATACCGTAACGCCGTCCTTTTGCTTTGGAAGTCCCGCATTTGGATTAAATATTATCGGCGTGGAGGAAATGCTGCACATCTCGGCAACCACAGGATACAGCTCATTCGGACCAAGACCGCAGTTAAGACCGAATGCGTCCACGCGCAGTCCCTCAAGCAATGCCGTGACCGCGCCGACGCTTGCGCCTGTAAACAGCTTGCCTTTCTCATCGAATGCGCATGTGACAAACACAGGCAGTGAAGTATTTTCCTTAGCCGCCAGCACAGCCGCCTTGATTTCATAGGTCGCGCCCATTGTCTCAATCAAAATCAGATCTGCGCCTGCTTTTTCGCCGCAGACTGC
>JAQXFQ010000130.1 GCA_029005175.1 Bacillota bacterium | reverse complement strand
CCCGCCAAGAGGACCGCCGCCATTCAAGGAATGGCGGTATCCCCTTGGATTCCCGGCGTGGCGTACTCTATGGTAAATTATCATTTATTGTGCGATTTAAAAATCCCCTCAATCAATACACTCGCGCTATATAAACTGTCTTGGCGGGTATGCTCAGACCGCCGCCGAAGTCTATCGTCTGCCCTGTGAGCAAATCTTCAGCTCTGCCGGCTTCGGCATTGAAGTGAGCCGTATAGGGCGCGTCGTCCATATTCAGCGCGAAAATTACCTGCTCGCCGTTGTACTCACGACGGAAAACGAGCTGCTTGGAATTGATGTGAAGCTGCTTGTATTTGCCTCGGCAGAGTGCGGGCGATGACGTTCTGACCTCGTACAAACGGCTGATGTACGCCGCCAAATCGTTGAAGCTGCTTTCGGCTAATTCAGCCGACATTTCAGGACGCAGCGCGTCGTCACCGTGGCTTTTCTCTCCCTGCAGGCCGAATTCACTTCCGTAATAGACCGACGGAATTCCAGGCATCGCAAACAGCAGTGCGTAAATCAGCGGAAGGTTACTTTTGTCGGTGAGAATTGAAGCGACGCGCGTTACGTCGTGGTTATCAACAAAGCAATATAGATTTTTGCCCCTGTAGATAGTCCACTGGTCATCACCAAACTGGCGATTGAGCGAATAGCCGATTTCGTGCATATTTGCGCAGTTAAAAGATGAATACAGTCCCTTGTAGCACTCATAATTAGTGACAGAATCAAGCATTGAATCGTTGCACCATGTGTTGTAATCACCGTGCAGGCACTCGCCCAGCAGGAAGAAATCCGGCCACTTGCTCTTGCAGAATGAGCGCAACTCTCGCAGGAAATCACGGTCGAGGCAGTATGCAACGTCAAGGCGCAGTCCGTCGATACCAAATTCATTCACCCAGCCTTCAATACAGCCGAAAATGTGCTGCTTTACCTGCGGGTTTTTGAGATTCAGCTTGACAAGGTCATAATGCCCCTCCCAGCCCTCGTACCAAAAGCCGTCGTTGTAGTTTGAATTGCCGTCAAAATTGATGTTGAACCAATCCTTATAGGGGGAATCCCATCTGCGCTGTTTGACATCGCTGAAAGCCCAGAAGTTGCGTCCGACGTGGTTGAATACGCCGTCCAGCACCACCTTGATGCCACGCTTATGAAGCTCGCCGCACACCTCGGCAAAATCGGCATTTGTTCCCAATCGGCGGTCAATTAAGCGGTAGTCCGCAGTGTCATAGCCGTGCTTGGTAGATTCAAAAACAGGACCAAAGTAGACTGCATTCACTCCCATTTTGGTGAGATGCTCGGCAAAAGGAATTACCTTTTTAATCTTGCCGCTCGGCTGTGATGTAAAGTCATTGTTTCGGTTTTCGCCGCAGAAGCCCAGCGGATATATATGATAAAACGCAGCGTCACGGTACCAGTCGGTCGCATTAAGCTTGCGCTCCACCTTGACTGTATTTTTTATTACAGACGGCGCGCTGATTACGTTGTCATTTACCTCAGGCGCGCTTGCTGACGGTGCGCCGGGTGTCGGCGCGGATGAAGTAACTTTTTCGGTCTTGCTTGGTATCACAGGCGCGTGACTGTCGCCGGGATAAATCAGCCCCCACTCTCTGCGGAGTCTGTCACATGTGTCGAGAATATCATACGACTGCCATGTCGGATATACCGGCGATTCCGACAATCCATTTTCCAAGCACTCCATGACATGTAAAGCTTCATAAGTGTACTTCTGCTCCAAGCTGTCGGAATCACTGTATTCCAAAACTATTTTGCCGTCCTTCATAACATAAGCCGACCCGGCGCAGTTGAAGTCAGGTATTATGATAGCCCCGTCGGTTCCTGTGATTTCCGCGTGATTTGAGTTGTATTCAAAACCGCAGGAAATAGAAGCCGTGCCGCCGTTGTAAAATTTCATCACGGTCGCCGACTGCCAGTCAATTCCGTTTTCGCAGCGAACTACGTTTGACTTAACATCAGCAGGTCTGCCGCCCAGCAGCCACTGAGCAAGAAATATCGCATATACGCCCAAATCCAGCAGCGAACCGCCGCCCAGTTCAGGTGCAATAGCGCGGCTGGATTTATCATATTCCCGCTTGTAAAAAAAAGAAGCGTTGACTTCCTTGACCGCTCCGATAACTCCCTGCTCTATCCAATCGGAAACCTGCACAATTGCCGGTAAAAAGCGTGTCCACATGCCTTCCATAAAGAACACGCCTTTTTTCTTGGCAGTTTCTATGACTGCTGAGATTTGTCGGCTGTTAATTGACGCAGGCTTTTCACAAAGCACAGCTTTGCCGTTGACTATAGCCGCGAGCGCGCTGTCGGCATGGTCAACATTGGGAGTCCCGATGTATACAATGTCGACATTCTCTGCCGCCGACATTTCAGCCACACTGTCGTATGCGTCAGCAATGCCGAATTCTTCAGCGAACAGTTTTGCCTTATCTATACTGCGCGAACAAACTGCGCTTACTTCCGCGTTATCTAAAAGACTAAGAGCCTTACAGAATTTTTGACACATTTTTCCTGTGCCGACTATGCCCCAACGATATGTTTTCATAAATAATCACCTCAAAGAGATATGTAAAAATATACATCTTCACATGAATTAGTAACATTATATCAAATTATCGCTGAATTTGCAAGTTGAATATGTTTAAAATATCCAATAAAACTATTTTTTCATAGCATTTCACAAACATTTTTCTGTTTTATTGTATAATCGGAATAACTTTTTATTCATATTACATTTCAAGCACGCCAAAAAGCCGCACTTTACACGAACATAATCGTGAAAAGTGCGGCTTTTTTATGCTTTTTATACAATATTACGCGAGTCCTGCTTTTTTCAGATTTGCATTGTGTTCCTTGAGAGTCTTTGCAAAATAGAATTCGCCCTTCTTACCTGAACAGAAATAATAATAATCTGTCTTGTCATGATAAAGCACAGCTTCAATAGAACTGATACTCGGGTTACAGATTGGGCTGTCGGGCAGACCCTTGATGCGGTAGGTGTCGCAAATACCCTTGTGATTATCCACCCAATCCTTCTTCTCCGCATCAGTCAGCTTATCAGAGGCCATAAGTTCCTCATACGTTGCATAAGGATACCATCTGGTGGCATCCGACTGTAGCTTGCCGCCTGTGCCCTTGCTGTTTTGCAGACGGTTATAGAAAACCGACGCAACGCCCATTCTGTCGGCGTCCTTGCTTGCCTCACGCTCGACTATCGAAGCAAGTGTGATAACATCATCCATGCTCATGTTGATTTTCTTAGCCTGCTCGGAATATGCATCTGTCCACTTAGTTGAAAATGCATTGAGCAGACGGTTGATTGCATTTACAGAGCCTTCGCTCAAATAGAATTCATATGTGTCGGGGAAAAGGAAGCCTTCTAGCTTATAGGTGCGTTTTTTGTTGCCGGTATCAACATTTTTCAAGAATTTCTGTGTGAATGTCTTGTTGTTTACACTGTCCAAAAATGCTTCTGCTTCACATACGCTGTTATCCTCCATAAGCACTGCAACCTGCTCAACGGTAAGACCCTCGGGAATGGTCACACGGATGGTGCTCTTGTCTGCGCCTGCCGGGCGGCGAAGCTTTTGAAGAATCTGGCTGTAGTCCGATTTGGAGTTAAGCGTGAATGTACCGGCTTTAAAGCCTTCGTCCTTATCGGTAAACTTTGCATAAAGCTTGAAGAAAACAGGAAAATCCACAACATCATTTTCATCCAGAAGCCCAGCAACATCGTCAAGAGTGGCACCCTTTGGAACATCAATGACTATTTCAGTTTTATCCTTGACCAATCCGAACATGTCGTTTATGCCCAAAATCAAGTAGTACGACAGCAGAATTGAAATCGAACAGACCACGGCAGAATACACCAGCGCAATCATACACCCGCGGTTCTTTTTGCGGACTGATTTCTGCCGGCTCTTGATTTGACGAGGAGCGACCACTCTGTCCTCCTGAATCTGATATTTGTCGCCCATACTGCCCGTAACCACACGCTTGGCCTGAGTGGGATTGGCCTCCAGAGCGACTGCACGGCGGGTCATAGCCTGCTGCTCACTGATTGCGGCGGAATTCTTGCGCGCAGAGGCTATGCTGCTTTTTTGTGCGGCGGAAATCTCTTTTTCGCTTGTCTCGGTATCATAAAAATCCGAATCATCAATTTTCACTCTGAAGCCCGCTGTTGAATTTCTTTGTGAAGCAGCAGACTGCGCTCTGCGCTGCTGTGTGTTCGGCTGTCTGTTTGCGGCGGGCTGCATATCTCCGGTATATCCGCCGACTGCCGACCTGCGTTCTCCCCTGTTTGCATGTGACGGAGGATTAGTTTTGGGCATAGAGCTGCCGGCTGTCGCGCGTGAGCGTTCCGCAGTGTTTCTCGGATTTTCCCGACCTGCGCCGCCGCGTGAGCTTTGGGATGAATTTCTTCGTCTGGCGGTGTATTCACCATCGTTGTTTAATTCTCTGTAATTGTCACTCATACTTTGTTCCTCCCATAAAATATGATTATAGACCGCTGATTTCCCCGATCCCAAAATGATAAAAATTTCATATTATTGTCACCCGATTAAATTCGGCGAGGCAATGTAACCACAAAATAAAGCCGCGCATATTATGATAATGAATTCAACAGATTGTGAGGTGACTGATTAATGAGCTGCTGCAGAAGAAGTATCTTTAATTTCTTCGACAATGAGACATTCCTCTGGATTCTTATCCTCATCATTGTATCCATCGGCTGCAACGATTGCAAGTAAATTCATCAAAACAACAAACAGAATTTGCCAAACCGGTTAAAACCTTGAATGATTTCTCTTGCCCGCATAAGGGCGGTTATCGCTGCATCGGCGGGTAAATTTTTCGGTTATAAGGCGGTCAACAGGGCGGTCATATCGACCGTGAGGCAGCTTGTATTCAATGCAGCCGCTGTAGCAAAGTCCCACCGTCCAGCCCTTGTAGCCTGCGAGAAATCTGTCATAGTATCCCTTGCCGTAGCCCAGTCTGTATCCCCAATGGTCAAATGCCAGTCCCGGGACGATACAGATCGGGCGATCGGCGCCTTTAAAAAGCATGGCTTCATCAGCCTCGGGTTCAAGCACTCCAAAGCTTCTTTTGCTCAGATCATCCCACGAGTTTATGTAATAGAAATCCATATTACGAGTGCCGTCTATACAACGAGGACAAGCTACCCGCTTGCCGTCGGCGAGCGCGGTGAGTATTATTTCCTTGGTATCCACCTCTATCGCCGTCGAAACATAGGTCAAAATGACATTGCTGCGGGTGTAAGACGTGCTTCTGAAAAACTCCTGTGCAATCGCCGCGTCGCAATCAGCCTTATATTCGGGGGACATTTCTGCGCGAAATTGCTTGAGCTGCGTCCGAAGGTTGTTTTTGATCTGTCTTATATCTTCCTTCATGGCTGATAAACCGCATCTGAAATAGCAGTTGCCTTTTCAGGTCCCATAAGTACATTTACCAGTTCACAGCCAAAATTGACCGCATGACCCGCGCTCTTGGCGGTGGTGATTCCGTTGTCAGTAACTACGGGACGATCGGACACCTTGCGGCAGTTCAGCTCGCTCTCATATCCCGGGAAGCATGTGGCGTATCTGCCTCTGAGATAGCCTCTGTGTCCCAAAATCGACGGTGCAGCGCATATTGCCGCTATATGAATTCGGTTTTCGTAGCAATATTCTAACGCGGCCTGCACATATTCAGATTTTTCAAGATTAAGCGTTCCCGGCATTCCGCCCGGAAGAACAAGCATTTCCGCGCCAGCCATATTCATCTGATCGGCTGTGATGTCGGCAGCCACAACAATTCCGTGAGCACCGCGCACAGCCTCGCCTGTCACTCCGACCATCACTACGTTTGCGCAGGCGCGCCTGAGCATATCTACCGGGGCAAGTGCCTCCACCTCTTCAAAGCCCTCTGCGAGCATTACATAAACCATATCTTTATCATTCCTTTACTTATAAATTTATAATAATCAATACATTAAAAATCTTAATCCAACGGCAGACCCAGATAGGGAGCGCGTATTCCCTCCAATGTCGTCATCGACACGGGCGTCTTGCCGTCGTTGCGCGCTATCATGGCAAAATCCAGCACCTCGCCGTATTTCTCAAAAAACGTATCGCACACCGGCAGTCGAAAAATAAATTTCTGCGCTTTTGGATAGCTCTGCAAAATACGTTTTATCAGAACTGCGGCAAAATGTTCCTTAGCGATAAACTCGGTTATTCTCACCGTGTCGCCGTCCGGACTGCAAAACGCATATCCCAAATCGCCTTTGTAGGCAACTGTGATTATATGTCCGCCGTCCTGCTCATGGATACCCACAGCATATTTAAAGGCGTTCATATCCCAGTTTACATACCCCTCGCGGTCAATCAGCATATCACGGCGAAAGGCGTAGATTTCGTTGAGCTGCATCATTGTCTCACGAACCGAGCCTTTGATCTCCATGCTGTCCTTTGAAAGAAAGAGCAGATCCGAGCGGCTCATATAAACCATACGAACCTTGTAGCTGCGGTAAAATCCGTGTTTGCCGTAATATCTGAAAAGGTGGCGTTCGGCGGGCACGGTGACAGAATATTTTATTCCACGCGACTGCCCCAGCTTTATCGCTGTATCAAGAAGCTGCGCCATTATGCCCTGCTTGCGGTAATCCGAGCGCGTACACGCGGCATAAATATACTGCGCCGAAGACAAGCCTCCGTCTTCGGATATGGTTACGGGCAGCAGGTGGAGCATTGCGACAGGCCGCTTTATCATTCGGTCAACATATACAAGGCAGTTTTCGGGGATATATCTATGTTCAAAGAAAAACGATATATAATCCTCAGAATCGCCGAAGCAAGCGCGCCAAAGGCGTTTTAAGTCACTTTTCATTCCGTCCTGCGGAAATATAATCACCTGCGTCACCTCCGTTATGATTTTATCAAATATACAACAGTCACCTATCCGACAAGTCAGTCACAAGGTATTTATCCAGCAGAATATCAGGGTAATAGGACAGCTTGGCCTTGCGAAGCCCCTCAATGCCCATATCCTCTTCTCGGTTTATATATTCATATTCAGCCAGCCGATTTGCGGCAAACTGATTATTTATCATGGCATATGCGCCCTCGTAATCGGTATCAGCCTTCTCAAAATGCGTCACAAATACACGCTGATTGATAGGTTCGCCCAACGTCATGGCTATGACATTACCGTCGACCCGAAGCAGACCGCCGATAATTCCCAGTTCCTCACGATATTTGAGCGCAAGAGCTATTGCCGAATTTTCCAGACAAAGCTCTGCTTTTTCATCGTCAGCAGCATCGGGAAGCGCTTTCTCAAGCCAACCGCTCGCGGCATTTATACATTCAACGGCATTGGACGCGTCTATATCCTCATATTTCCATTCGGGATAATTACGCATGAACCGGCTTATGTGGTTGCGCTTGGCGTGAAATTTCTTACCGCGCAGATTTATAAGATTCTCCGACAAATATACATAGTCAAATTCATCGCGGCTCTCCTCATAGCTGAATTCGTTTGGGAATGCCCCTCTCAGCTCATCGCACTGCCATTTTTCGGCACACGCTATGATCAGCTTTGCGCCCATAGCCGCCGCATCCTCGCGCATCAGCGGAATAAGCTCGCATATATCATAGGATTTGCCGGCAGGATACATGTAGTAACGATTTACTTTAGTATCTCCGCCGCGTATGAGCAGCGCATCGCCGCAACGTGCCACTTCCGTATGATAAACCTCACGCCAAAGGTATAATGTAGCAAACGTATAAAAACAGCCAAAGTATTCCGTACCATCCAGCACTTCATCAATCCACTGTTTGTCCTGAAGGGTTGGAATGTGAAAATCTAGCATAAATAAAATTCACTGCTTTCTAAAAACTTAAATCAGATTATCACTCACAAGCGTCCAGATTTCATCAGCAATATCGTCCATATCTCTCGGCTCCGAACCTGCGGCGCAGTTTACCACATGCCAGCCCAGCCGTTCGGCAGCATACAGCGCAGAGCGACGGCATTGCTGCTGAAATATCACATTGCTTTCGTGAATATCTTTTTTGGATTCGTCACCGCCATAACGCCCCGACATCAGTTTCTGAGTGATTTCAGCAGGCATATCGAGGTAAATCACTTCACTCGGGCGAGGCAGTTCAAGCAAATTATACTCGTAATCCTCTAGCCATTGCAAATATTGATTCCACTCGGACTGCGGAAGCTTGGTCATCTGATAAACAGCATTTGAGGTGGTATATCTGTCGGCTATTATATTAACGCCGTCAGCATAATCTCCGCTCCAGTGCTTTTTGTAGGCGGCATACCTGTCAACCGCGTAAAAGCTGGAGGCCGCATATGCATTCACAGCGTCGGGAGAGCCGCCGAATTCCCCTGCAAGGTAGCTTTTGACAAGCGCAGACGAGGACTCACCGTAATTTGGAAACGAAATGTGTCTTATAAGGCGTCCGTTTTGCTTAATCCGCTCGCAGAGCAAAGCTGTTTGCGTACCCTTGCCGCTGCCGTCAAGTCCCTCAATTACAATAAGATTTTGTTTATCCACGAGAAAAAATCCTTTCTCAATGTGATATTTATTTTAACTATACTAGTATAACAAATTTTTTTCAAACAGACAATAGCAAGCGCACGAATTTTCATTATGTTAATAAAATAATTAAAAATTCGCACGCTATTTAACAAAGAGTACGCAACAATGGGAATCCAAGGGGACTGGTCCTCTTGGC
>JAQXFQ010000129.1 GCA_029005175.1 Bacillota bacterium | reverse complement strand
GCCGCCCGCCATTTCTCTCAGACTGTCATTGATCTCCAGCACCACGGGTATCTGTACGGCGGAATCATCCTCACGGGGATTGCGGTCGTAAAGACCGTCAATGTCGGTCATCATAATAAGTGCGTCCGCGCCTATCAGCTTGGCTACTATTGCCGAAAGATTGTCGTTGTCGCCGATGTTTTTGCCCTCCAGCTCGTCGATGGCAACGGTGTCGTTTTCGTTGACTACCGGGATAATGGAGGTCTCCAGCAGTGCCGACATACATTCAATTATATGCTGTCTGTGATGCTCATTTTCCACATCATATCGTGTCAGAAGTATCTGAGCGACATTTTTGCCGTACTCCGAGAAAAATTTATCGTACATAAACATAAGCTCGCACTGTCCGACAGCGGCCATAGCCTGACGTCCCGCTACATTATTGGGTCGCTCGGACAGGTTCAGCTTGCCCACGCCTATGCCGATGGCGCCTGAGGTGACCAGTACGATTTCCTTGCCGCTGTTGCTCAAATCGCTGATAACTCTGCAAAGATGGTCTATGCGGCGGATATTCGGCTTACCGCTTTCATGAGTCAGGGTGGAGGTGCCGACTTTTATTACTATTCTCTTTGAGTTTTTTATGTTTGACAAGGAAGCTCACTCTCCGGGATTACCACACCGCCTGTCAAAAGCTTGGCGGAGTAATAAATATAATCAGATTATGTTATTATTAAAGTATTATATCAAAAATATCGTATTAATTCAATCGCTAAATATGCTGAAATTCCCGATAAAAGCTTATTGATTACACCATATGTTGACTGAAAAAATCATACATTCATGCGGCATATGCCGAATAAACGGGCATTTTGTATGCTTCAGGTGTTTTACAAAGACATTATATCACATATACTCGGGCAAATCATTACATGTTACAGAACTGTTATCATAATTGTGCAATTGTAATGATAATGATGTGCGATTATATTTATTTCGTTAGTTTTTCACTTGCGAATTCACAAACTAAAACAAAATATTGCAAAACGATATATACCGCAAAGAATACTGACAGAGTGTAAAGCTGCTGATTGATTCGAGTTAATCGACATTTTTATACTTAAATGTATGGACTTTGTGATATGTAAACAATATTTTATCTGAATAACTTTTGATATTTTTAATATGTTGTCAATTGTAATAAATGTGATTTGTTTGTATAATGAATTAAAATGTGTAAGGGAATGGTGATTTTAGTTATGTCTTATGAAATTGTAAAAGAAGGAAAAAATTATTATCCGATTACGTCCTCGCAGTTGAATATTCTTCAAGGTGAACAGGTTGGCGCGGCATACAGCAATATCTGCGTATTAATTCACTTTGACTCCGAAATCGACATGAAGCTTATGGAGCAGGCGGTCAACGCAGCATTGGAGAGAATGCCGACAGCAAGACTTCGCAGGCATAAATTTAATGACGATAAAAATATCGGACAAAATGCAACTCTGCAATATTTCAGTGATGAGCCGATTGATAAGGCTTCGGTTATGTCGTTTAAGAGCGATGAGAAAATGAGAAAGTATCTGGAAAAGCTGAGCAAAAAGCCGTTCCCCAAAAAAAGCGAGGACACCTGCCTGTATCAGATGATTCTGATAAACAAGGCCGACGGCGGTAAGGCGTTGTATTGCAAAATGCATCATTTTATCAACGACGCCTATGGCATTATGCTTCTTGCGGGAGATGTGCTGAAAATTTATACAGCCATGCTCACAGGCGGCGATATGCCTAAGGCGCCGGACCCCGTTTTGCCGGCTTTTGAGGAGCAGTGGAGCTACTTCGGCAGCAAGAATGAAGCCAAAGCGCAGGAGTATTGGGACGATTTTTGGAATACGCATGAGCCGCCTCAGTTCGGCACTATAAACGAGCCTGAGAATGATAAACAAACGCTGCCCGACGAGAAATTCGGCAATCAGTTTCATTTGCTGCATAAAAAGGCGGCATACGCTGCATATCCCTTTAAAAAGGATTTGGTGGATAAAATAAACGAGTATGCCGAGGCAAACGGATTATCACCGCAGGTGCTTTTTCTGCTTGCTTACCGCACCTATGTTTATAAAATGTCGGGCGGACGGGCGAAAAACCAGGTAATACAGACCATGAACGCAAACAGAAGCAAAAAATGCGCCAAAAACACAGGCGGTACATTGGTAAGCGGCTATTTTTTCTATTTTGATGTTGCCAACAGTGAGACATTTGCCGACGCCTGCAAGTATACCTCAAACATGCAGCTTGAATATTATAAATACTGCCGCATCCGCAATGTGCTGAGCGACCGCAATCTTAACGCAAATATTAAGCTGAATGAGAATATTTTTGACAAGGGCTGGATTCGCAATTCTACAAGTAATATGTTTACCTATCAGCCTTATACGATAGATCCGGGTATAGACGTTAAATTCCATATGGAGAGATTTTCCTCGGGGATAACCGCCATGTCTATCTATCTCACTATTATGTATATGGATAATTACAGCGGCGACCTTATGGGCTGCTACGATTATTCTACTTATAATCTGAGCGAGGAAACCATAAAAAAATTCCATTACTGGATGGTTGACTTTCTTGAACGCGCTTTGGCAAACCCGGAAAAAACTCTTGATGAGCTTATGTAAAATTATAATTTGCCCCAGAATATAAATATCTGCCGCACACCTTTTTTGAATTGAGGTGTGCGGCAGTATTTTTTTGATTGGGCTATATATAATACATAAATTCCTGAGCCTGGTTTTCCTTGCTGTTTCTGTAAATATCAGTCATTTCTGCCAGGGTGATGTTTTGTGCGAAATCCTGGAGATAGCCGGTCATTTTGTTCCAAAGGTTATCGTTGATAGTCTTTATCATTTCCGAGTCCTTTTCTTCGCCGTAGTAGGTCATATCGTTTAATATAGTCACGTCCAGCGCGTTTATAATTTCCTTGAAGGTTATTTTATCAGTGGGACGGGCTATAACATATCCGCCTTTGGAGCCCTTTAAGCCGCGAATCAGGTTTGCCTGACGCAGCACGGTGATGATCTGTTCCAGATACTTGCTTGAAATATTCTGACGTTTCGCAATGCTGTAAACAGTTACAGCCTCGCCCAGCTCGGAATAAAGCGCTATATCAATTATGGCTGCGATGCCGAATTCTACCTTTGCCGAAACTTTCATATATTTTCCTCCTTAATTCATACAAAGCATATGTTAATAGTAGTATATCATGCCGCAATAAAAAAATCAAGCGGTTATGATTGGCTTTATTGTTGTTATTCCTACAATAAAAGTATGATTTTTTAAAAATAATATGTGAAAAATATAGAAAAATCTATAAAATCTATAAAACCTATTGATTTACTATGAAAATAAGAATATAATGGTGTCGCTACATAAATTTGCCGGTCAAGGAGCTGATGATATTATGAAATTTGATACGGCGCTGCTTCATCAGGCCGCTCCGGGAGATGCGGCGACAGGTTCGACGCTTACTCCCATATATCAGGTGAGCGCGTTTGCACATGAATCCCCTGAAAAGCTGGAAATGGTGTTTAACAATAAAGCTCCCGGGTTTGCTTATTCGAGAATCAGCAATCCTACCGTGGACGCATTTGAAAGGCGAATGGCCGCACTGGAAAAGGGTATT
The DNA here is from genome assembly GCA_029005175.1 of Bacillota bacterium. Lineage (GTDB taxonomy): Bacteria > Bacillota > Clostridia > Oscillospirales > Acutalibacteraceae > RUG762. The sequence continues at coordinate 2,327 of JAQXFQ010000129.1, read as the reverse complement.
GGCGCAGTTGCATGCTCATCGGGAATGTCGGCGGTCACTCTGTCGCTTATGAATATTCTGCAGGCGGGCGATGAAATCATAGCCGGCGCGGGACTTTTCGGCGGTACCATTGATTTGTTCGGTGATTTGAGAGCGTTCGGTATAACCACCCGCTTTGTAAAGAATGTGACGGCAGAGCAGATAGAGCCGCTTATTAATGATAAGACCAAGGTTATATTCGCCGAGCTTATAGGCAACCCGGGGCTGGACGTCGTGGATTTGGAGAGTGTTTCCAAGCTGGCTCACAGTCGGGCTATTCCGCTTATAATTGACAGCACAACGGCAACGCCTTATCTGATAAATCCGATTGACTACGGCGCGGACATTGTAGTTCATTCATCGTCAAAATACATAAACGGCGGAGGAAACTCAATAAGCGGTGTGATTATCGACAGCGGAAATTTCAGGTGGAATCCCGAGCGGTACAAAGGCTTTGAGCAATATGCAAAATTCGGAAAATTCGCATATCTGGCCAAGCTGAGAAACGGCATATGGCGAAATATAGGCTGTTGTCTTGCGCCTATGAATGCGTTTATGAATATGGTGGGAATGGAAACCATGGGACTTCGCATGGAGCGGCAGTGTCAGAACGCGCTCAGGCTTGCGGAATATCTTGATTCTGTTGACGGCATCAAGGTCAATTACCCCGCGCTTGCCGATAATCCTTATTATCCGCTGGTACAGAAGCAGTTCGGCGGCAGGGGCGGCGCGATTCTTACTCTAAAGGCGGGCAGCAAGCAGCGGGCATTCAAGCTGATGGGCGGTTTGAAATACGCTCTGAATGCCACAAATATAGGCGATGTGAGGACGCTGGTAATTCACCCTGCAAGCACGATTTATACTCACAGCAGTGATGAGCAGAAGCTCAATGCGGGTGTTTATGACGATACGATAAGAGTAAGCGTCGGCATTGAAAACACTGAAGATTTAATAGAAGATTTCAAGCAGGCTATTGACAATATATGAATTAATATATGAATTTACGGAGGTTATTTTTATGGCAGTTGATTATGCGACATTAAAAAAGGGCGGCTTCATGAGACAGAAGCAGAAAAATAATTTTTCACTCAGACTTCGCGTGGTGGGCGGTAATTTATCCGCAGTGCAGCTTGCAAAAATCGCGGAGGTTGCGGATAAATTCGGCGACGGTCACGTTCATCTGACATCAAGACAGAGCGTGGAGATACCTTTTATCAAGCTCGACCGGATTGACGAGGTAAAGGCGGCGTTGGCTGAAGGCGGAGTCGAACCCGGCGTATGCGGTCCGAGAGTGCGCACGGTTACGGCGTGTCAGGGCGCGGCGGTATGTCCCAGCGGATGTATAGACACATACGCGCTTGCCAAGGAGCTTGACGACAGATATTTCGCCCGCGAGCTTCCGCATAAGTTTAAATTCGGCATAACGGGATGTCAGAACAACTGCCTCAAGGCTGAGGAAAACGACCTCGGCATTAAGGGCGGAATTAAAGTTAAATGGCGTGAGAGCGACTGCATAAGCTGCGGTGTGTGCGCAAAGGCATGCAGAAGCAATGCAATAACCATCACAGACGGAAAAATCACACTGGACGAAAGCAAGTGCAACTTCTGCGGCAGATGCTATAAGGCATGTCCCACCGAGGCATGGGATACGGTGCACGGCTACATAGTTTCATTCGGCGGACTTTTCGGCAATCAAATAAACAAGGGCGAAACGATTATTCCGTTCATAGAGGAGCATAATAAGCTTATGGAGATTTGCGATGCGGCTATACAGTTCTTTGCCGATAACGCAAATCCCGGCGAGAGATTCAAGTTTACAATTGAGCGGGTAGGCAGAGAAAAATTTGAGCAGAAAATTCTGGAGGTATACAATGGCTGATTATATAATTGACGATACGGTTGACATTACCGATGTGGTGTGCCCCACTACCTTTGTAAAGGCAAAGGTGGCACTTGAAGAGCTTGACGACGGACAGATATTGTCGGTCAGAATGAATGACGGCGAGCCTGTACAGAACGTCCCGAGAAGCATAAAGGAAGAGGGGCATCAGATACTCAAGCTGATTGACAATGAGGACGGAACCTACAATCTTATAGTGAAAAAGGTCGGTGATTAAATGGCAGAGCGTGTGAGTTTGGAAAATTTTGAAGCTGAGGTTTTGCAGGCGGATAAAGCCGTGCTGGCGGATTTTTATTCCGACAGCTGTGTGCCCTGCAAGCGAATGTCGCCTGTTCTGGCTGATATTGAGGACGATTATGCCGATAATCTTAAGGTGGTCAAAATCAATATAAATTTTGACGGCGAGTTA
>JAQXFQ010000128.1 GCA_029005175.1 Bacillota bacterium | reverse complement strand
TGATGGTCGAATACACATCATTAGGTAACTTAATCGCCCCAGCTAAGGTTAGCCGTTGCGGCAAGCGTTCTTTTCCTGTACTTTCGATGACAATGCATGACGGCATTGTCCTGCAGAGTGAAAGATTTAAAAAGAGTCTTGCCTCAATAGATCAGAGCGACTATAAGGTCGTAAAGCGCGGTCAATTAGTTGTAGGATTTCCAATAGATGAAGGTGTACTTTATGTTCAGAAAGCGGCAGACGAAGGAATAATGAGCCCTGCGTATAATGTGTGGAATATTGATACAAATAAAATTGACCCTGATTTTTTGGAGTTGTGCCTGCATAGTCCGCAGTCCATGCAGTATTACAAGGATAAATTACGCGGAACAACTGCTCGCCGCCGTAGTATTCCAACCGCTGACCTTCTTGCATTGAGAATCCGTTTACCGGACATAAGAGCACAGCGTGAAGCAGTAGCTATTGCGCAAAAAACTGAAGCACTCATTACTGCAAGACAGGAGCAGATAGATTCTATTGATCAGCTTGTAAAATCCCGATTTATTGAGATGTTTGGTGATATCACTATCAACGATAAAGGGTGGAAGACACAACCTCTTGGAGAATTATGTACGATTGTCAGAGGCGGCTCACCGAGACCTATCGAAAAATTTCTTGGCGGTGATGTACCGTGGATAAAAATAGGTGATGCAACCGATGGAGAAAGTATTTTTCTCCATTCGACTAAAGAACACATCATTCGAGAGGGCGTCCCCAAGAGCCGCATGGTTAAGGCCGGTAGCTTGATATTCGCAAACTGTGGGGTTTCCTTGGGATTTGCACGAATTATCACCTTTGATGGATGCATTCACGATGGCTGGCTTGCAATGGAAGATATTGATTCAAGGTTGGACAAAATATTCCTATTGCAGGCTCTAAATCAAACGACGGAACATTTCAGAAAAATTGCTCCTGCTGGAACCCAACCCAATTTAAATACTGCCATAATGAAGGCATATGAGCAAATTATTCCCCCGATGCAGCTTCAAAAAGAGTTTGTATCCTTTATCGAACAGACCGACAAATCAAAAGCGGCAGTTCAGGCGGGCCTTGAAGAACTGGAAATTTTAAAAAAATCCCTCATGCAGCAGTATTTCGGCTGAGAGTGCCATGAGGTTGGGATAAACATATGCATAGAAAGGAGTTGAGTGAATGTCGAACTTCAAATTTTTGACCAACAAAAAGGAATACGCCTTGTTTGCCCCGGCGGCGATTGAGGCGGAGAAGGTATATGCTTCCGCGCCCGCCATGTGCGCCGTCGGCTGCAGAAAAGCTCTGGAGCTGGCGGTGAAGTGGGTGTATTCCGCCGATAAAACCATGCAGATGCCCTACAAGGATAACCTGCAGTCGCTGATTCATGAGCCGACATTCCGTTTTGCGGTGGACTATAACACCTGGGGCAAGCTGCCGTTTATCATCAAGCTGGGCAATCTGGCCGTTCACACCGAACGCAGCGTACAGAGCGGCGACGCCCTCGCTTCTTTGCGGGGATTGTTTGAGTTCATACAGTGGGTGGATTACTGCTACGGTACAGATTATGAAGAACGGCAGTTTGATGAATCGCTGATTCCCTCCGAAAAGGTGGTTGTCGATACCCGTAAAATCAAGGAACAGGAAAGCCTGCTGGGGGAAAAGGACGCTGAAATAGAAGCCCTGCGCAAAAAGATTGAGCAGATGTCGGAACAAATCACAGCGGCCAAGGAACAGCACATGCAGGAGCGCGCCTTTGTGGCGGCAGACCTTTCCGAATTTAAAACACGCAAGATTTATATTGATGTGGATATGAAGCAGATGGGCTGGAAGTTCACCGGCGCAGATGCAGACGTACAGGAGGAATACCCCGTTGAGGGGATGGCCGGCGTTGTCGGTCAGATGGGATATGCGGACTATGTGCTTTTCGGCAAGGACGGACTGCCGCTGGCGGTCGTGGAGGCTAAGCGTTTCGGCAAAGACCCGAACATCGGGCGCAAGCAGGCGGTGTTGTATGCCGATTGCCTGGAGCGCAAATTCGGACGCCGCCCCATGATGTTTACCACCAACGGCTTTGAAACATACTTCTGGGATGATCAGAGCGGTCCCCAGCGCAAGGTCAGCGGCATTTTCAGCAAGGATGATCTGCAGAAGCTGATGAACCGCCGCACCGAGCGGCTGAACCTCATGGATATTCCCATCGACGATAAAATCACCGACCGCTATTATCAGAAAGAGGCTATCCGCGCCGTTTGTGAGCAGATCCGCCTCGGCTTCCGCAAGCACCTGCTTGTCATGGCGACAGGCACAGGCAAGACCAGAACGGCCTCCAGCCTGACGGATGTGCTCAGCCGCGGCAGGTATGTCACCAACATTCTGTTTTTGGCAGACCGCACTGCGCTTGTGAAGCAGGCAAAGGACGACTTCAAAAACTATCTGCCGGATATGTCGCTCTGCAACCTCTGCTCCAATAAGGACGACCGCAGCGCCCGAATCGTGTTTTCGACCTACCCGACCATGCTCAACGCTATCGACGATACCAAGACGAAAGACGGACAGCGGCTTTTTACCCCGGCGCACTTTGACCTGATAATTATAGACGAAAGTCACCGCAGCATATTCAAAAAATACCGCGCAATCTTTGAATACTTCGACGCTGTCATGGTGGGGCTGACCGCAACGCCGAAAACAGATGTGGATCGCAACACCTACGATTTCTTTGAGATGGAACACGGTGTGCCCACCTATGCATATGACTATGAAACAGCTGTATATCAGGATCATGTGCTTGTCCCGTATTATAACTACGAAGTGAAAACCAGGTTCTTGGAGGAGGGCATAACCTATGATGACCTGTCCGATGAGGATAAGGAGCGGTACGAGGAGGACTTCGTCGAAGACGGGCTTATGCCGGACTTCATTCCCTCCGCACAGCTGAATAAATTTGTTTTCAATGAAACCACCGTGGACACGGTGCTGCAGGATTTAATGGAGCGCGGCATTCGTGTGGAGGGCGGCGACAGACTGGGCAAAACCATCATTTTCGCTCAGAACAAGAAACATGCTGAGTTCATTCTGCAACGCTTCAATAAGCTGTATCCTCAGTATCAGGGCAAATTCGCCCAGAGGGTCATTTGCGACGATACCTACGCACAGACCGTCATAGACGATTTTAAGGCGCCGGACAAGCTGCCTGTCATCGCCGTTTCCGTTGACATGATGGACACCGGCATTGATGTTCCCCAGTGCGTCAACCTCGTGTTCTTCAAAAAGGTACGAAGCAAGGCAAAATTCTGGCAGATGATCGGACGCGGTACCCGACTTTGCAAAGGACTGACCTGCACCGATCAGATTGACGGCGAATACACGGATAAAAAGCGATTCCTTATTTTCGACTACTGCGGAAATTTTGAATATTTCCGCGCGCATAAGGAAGGCTTTGAATCCAGGGAAACCAAATCGCTGACCGAGAATATCTTCGGCAAGCAGGTGAAACTGGCAGTGCTGCTACAGGAAAACGCATATTCAGACGATGAATATCAGGCGTGGCGCTCGGAACTGGTTGGCATTTGCTGCGCGCAGGTGCAAAAATTGAATCCCGGGCTGATTGCCGTCAGGCTACGTCTGCAGAGCGTGGAAAAGTTCAGGAAGCCCGAAGCGTTCAACTGCATCAGCGAGGGAGACAAGGTCGAGCTGCTGCAGCAGATTGCGCCGATTGTGCGGTCGGACGATACGGATGAGTTTGCCAAGCGTTTCGATAACTTCATGTACGGTCTTACGATTGCGTCAATGGAGCATATGCCCTCCTTTAAGTACGCGCAGAAACAGTTGCGGGATATAGGCACACTGCTGGAGCGCAAGGTCAGTATCCCACAGGTAAAAGCAAAGCTGCCGCTCATCAAGGAAGTGAATACCGATGCCTTTTGGGAAGCAAACAATATCCTGCTGTTTGAAAAGGTGCGGAAAGAGCTGCGCGAATTAATGAAATTCCTTGTGGAGGGCGGTTCGGTCAAAAATCCAATCATAACTAATCTGACTGATCCGATTATCGATCAGCAGGAAGGCGTCAGGCTTGACGCCGCGTATGACTTTGAGGACTACCGCGCAAAGGTGAACCGCTATGTGAATGAAAACGGTAACACGCTGGCGATATATAAATTGACGCATAACATCCCGTTGTCAAACGGTGATTATCAGGAATTGGAGAGGGTGCTGACAGGCGAACTGGGCAGCAGGGAAGACTATCAGCGTGAATTTGGCGATACGCCGTTCGGTCTGCTCATCCGCAAGATTGCCAAGATGGATCACGAAGCGGCGATGGCAGCGTTCTCACGGTTCATAAATGACCAGTCGCTCAACCAAAAGCAGATTGCATTCGTAACTAAGATCATCAACCATATTGAGCAGAACGGTTACATGGAGAGCGTCACCCTGCTCACCAAGCCTCCGTTTGACAAGCCTCTCAGCTTCACGAAGCTGTTTGACAAAAAAACGCAAACCGCGATTATGGCAGCCATTAACAAGGTGAGAGATAATGCGGTCGTTATAAATGCTTAAGAGAACGGTAAATTATAATTTCCGATAAAAATAATAATTGGGAGACATTAAGAAAACGCTGAATGAGTCGTATTCTACAGTGAATTTCACGGTAGAATACGACTCATTCAGCGTATCCATAAAGCTATGGTTTAT
>JAQXFQ010000127.1 GCA_029005175.1 Bacillota bacterium | reverse complement strand
TTTTTGTTTTCATTATCCTCATTCCAAGTAAGTATTTGGTTGATACCCCTGCTTATTTCGTCATAATCTTTCTTTATCTGTAACAAAAGCTCCCTGCCTGATTCCTCAAGATGGTAATACACACGTTCTCTTCTGATGTTTACAGTTTTTTTATAGGTGGTAACATGGTTATTTTCTTCCAGCTTGTAGAGAAGGTGGTATAGCGCGCCTTCTTTGATCTCAATTATGCCGCCGCTTCGCTCTGAAAGCTTTTGCATAATTTCGTATCCATACATGTCAGATTCATTCAGCAATGTCATTACAAGCATTTTCATTGCGCCTTTTTTTATGTTTGTTTTTTGGTTATCCATATTTCTCCTTCTCGAAATCGCTCAACATCCCTTCAATCGAAGATGTATGAGGTAATTCGGAATACTGACCGGAGAATTTTCACCTTTTATTCAATATGGATTTTATTATGAATTATGACGAAAAAATCTTAATCAGCAATTCCGTGTAAATACAAAAGTTCATTTCATAATTATAACGTCTAAGAAGCTTTATGTCAAGCGTACTATTTTTACAAAAAAAGTCCAAAATGCTTGTAATTGCAGCTGTTATTTTACGACTTTATTTTTCGGGCGAAATATTGTGTAAAAAATCCGGCTTTTTTGAGTGGGTTTTATGCATATTGCGATAATCACAGTAGAATATTTTGTATTGTGAAAATTATATGATATATTAATATTTGGAAATATTTATTCGGGAAAAAGATAATAAAACTGTTGTTAAATTAGACTGAAGTGTGTTATAATAGTTTGGAATATAAATATTATTGTAATTTGATTTATTTACGGAGGAATTCAAATGATCAAAAGACGCGAAGCCAGACAGCAGGCGTTTGAACTTATTTTTGAAAAGTCGTTTTGCAAGGATGAGAATGAAAATGCTCATAATATAGAATGTATAATAGAAGCCGCTGCTGACGCCCGTGATATGGAACTTTCGCCATATGCCCGGCAGGTGTTTTCCGGCGTATTTGAACACATAGAAGAAATCGACGGTTACATATCGCAGTATTCGCGTGCCCGCAGCTTTCGCCGTTTGTCAAAGGTAGTGCTTGCGGCACTCAGGCTTGCAATTTATGAGATACTTTATGTAGACGATCTTGAGCCGACTATTTCGATAAACGAAGCAATTGAGCTTACCAAGAAATTTTCCGGCAAGGACGAGGCCGGCTTTGTAAACGGTGTGCTCGGTGGATTCATGCAGGCTTATCCGGAAATCAAGGCTGCTAAGCAGTCGGACAGCGGTGCAGTGCAATGAGCCTTTATCTTGGCATAGACACCAGCAATTATACCACCTCGGCGGCTTTGTATGACACCCGTAGCGGCAGTGTGATTCAGCAGAAAATGCTGCTGCCGGTCAAAGCGGGAGAGAGAGGTATCCGCCAGAGCGACGCGGTGTTTCACCACACCAATCAGCTCCCTCAGATAATCTCGGCACTGCGCTCGGAATGCGGCGGATTCGGCAAAATTTCCGCAGTCGGAGCTTCGGCAAGACCGCGCAGCATGGACGGCTCATATATGCCCTGCTTCACTGTAGGTCACGGCATGGCGCGGATATTATCCGATGTCATGGGAATTCCGTTGGGCGAATTTTCGCACCAGGAGGGACATATTGCCGCCGCACTGTATTCTTCGGGACGTATGGATCTGATGAGCGGTAAATTTATAGCGTTTCATGTGTCGGGAGGCACTACCGAGGCTGTGCTGGCTGAGGGCGACGGCTTGAATGTGAGAGTTCGTCTTATCGCTCAATCGCTGGATTTGAAGGCGGGGCAGGTGATAGACCGCACTGCCGTAATGCTAGGGCTGCCGTTCCCGGGCGGCAAATATCTGGAAAAGCTTGCGCTGACCTGCGATGATGCAGTTAAATACAAGCCCGCTATGAAGGGGCATGACTGTTCACTTTCGGGCATAGAAAATAAATGTAAAAAGATGTTTGAGAGCGGTGAGCCGCATAACAGAATTGCGAAATTCTGCCTGACCGCCGTGATGAATTCAATCATAGCTATGACTGACGCTTTGATCGAGGAATACGGCGATATGCCGCTGGTTTATGCCGGCGGAGTGATGTCAAACAGCCTGATTCGAAATGAAATCACACAAAGGTATCAGGCGAATTTTGCCGCACCCGAATTTTCATGCGACAATGCGGCAGGTACGGCAATATTGACATCGTTTAAGTACGAAAACACATATTTACATTAAAATAGCGGAGAATCTAATTATCTGTTGATTATAGGTGGGGTGCTTGAGTGGAGATTTTATCTGTCAGTCAGGTGAATAAATATATAAAGAACATGATGGACTGCGATACGCTCTTGAGCGATATTACCGTAACGGGAGAGATTTCCAATTTCAAGCGGCACAGCTCAGGACATTATTACTTCTCGGTCAAGGATTCCGGCGCGGCGATTTCTGCGGCTATGTTTAAGTGGCAGAACCGAAACCTTAAATTTATGCCGGAAAACGGCATGCGTGTGCTGGTTCACGGAAAAATATCCGTGTATGAGCCGTCGGGACAGTATCAGATTATCGCCGACAGCATCGAGCCGGATGGCATCGGCGCGCTGTATGCCGCATATGAAAAGCTGCGTCAAAGGCTGGAAAGCGCGGGATATTTTGACCGGTCGCGCAAAAAGCCTCTGCCGCAGTTTCCGCGCAGGGTGGGCGTGATAACCTCCCCGACAGGCGCGGCGATACGCGATATACTCAATATTCTCGGGCGCAGATTTCCGCTTGCCGAGGTGGTAGTGTGTCCGTCTTCTGTGCAGGGGGAAGCAGCTCCCGCCGAGCTTGCGGCGGCTGTAGACGCAATGAACCGCGCGCGCGCCTGCGATGTGATTATAATAGGTCGCGGCGGCGGCTCCATAGAGGATTTGTGGGCGTTCAACAGCATCGATGTGGTGATGGCGGTGGCTGAATCCGACATTCCCGTGATTTCGGCGGTCGGGCATGAAACCGACTTCACTCTTTGCGATTTCGTGGCGGATATGCGTGCGCCTACTCCTTCGGCGGCGGCAGAGCTTGCCGTCCCGGACAGCGCGGCGGTGATGAATTATCTGCGTCAGTTCAGCGCGAAGAGCAAAAGCTCACTTGACAGAATAATAAAGTCGGGCGAAAACCGTGTTGCGGCAGTTATGCAGATGCACTGCATGAAAAATCCCATGAATGTAATAGAAACCAAGGCTAGAATGCTTGATGATGTGTGGACCTCGATAAATGCCGGTCAGTCGGAGATTCTGGGCAGCTGTGAAATGCGGCTGCGTGAGAATGCCTCGCGTCTGGCAGCACTCAATCCGATGGCGATTTTGGGGCGCGGCTACTCTGTGGTGTATAAGGGCGGTGCTCCGATAAATTCCGCAGATTCTCTCACTGAGGGCGATACGGTTGAAGTTCAGCTTTCGGACGGCAAGGCGGAATGCATTGTTAGAAGCGTTGAAAAAATCAGCATGAAAGGTTATGATATGTGATGAAAAAGAAACCGGAAAGCTTTGAAGCGGCAATGCTGCGACTGGAGGAAATTGCAAATCTGCTCGAAGACGGAGATGCAGAGCTTGCCAAATCGCTGGAACTTTACGAGGAAGGCGCGGGTCTTGCCGCATGGTGTACGGCGGAGCTGAACAAAGCACGTCAAAAGGTCACCAAGCTGTCAGATCTTGGAAATTCAGAAGAATAAAAGGGAGAAATATCGTTATGAGTGATATAGTTAAGATAAGACAAAACGAATGGCTTCCAAAAATAGAAACTGCGCTTAATGATGCAGTATCTACAGCCGGTTCTATCAGCCCGGAGCTTGAGGATGCCGTGAAATACAGCCTTTTGGATGCGGGTAAGCGTATTCGCCCCATTCTCGCGTTGGAATTCTGCCGCGCGGCAGGCGGAAATCCCGAGGACGCAATGCCCTTCGGCTGCGGCGTGGAGATGATCCATACATATTCGCTGATTCACGACGATTTGCCCTGCATGGACGATGACGATCTCCGCCGCGGCAAGCCTTCATGTCATGTGAAGTTCGGTGAAGATACCGCGCTTCTGGCGGGTGACGCGCTCCAGCCGCTTGCGTTTGAGACCATGCTAACTCAGAGTAAGCTCAGTCCGGAGCGCACGGTCAAGGCTGCTGCGGTGCTCGCACACGCTTGCGGCGCTGCGGGCATGGTGGGCGGACAGGTGATTGACCTCGGCAATGAGGGCAAGCAGGTCGGTCTTGATGAGCTTCGCAAAATGGACGCCGGCAAAACGGGCGCTATTATCAAAGCGGCTTGTGTGATGGGCGTGATTGCCGCCGACGGTGATGAGAATACCGAAAAAATAGCAGAGCTTTACGCCGAAAATATCGGAATCGCGTTTCAGATTACAGACGATATTCTCGACATTACAAGCGATGAGGCTACCCTCGGAAAGCCGGTAGCAAGCGATATAGAAAACAGCAAATCAACCTATGTTTCGCTGCTGGGGCTTGACAAGGCGAAGCGTGAGGCAGAGCGTTATACCGAGCTTGCGGTGGAGGCAGTTGCCCCGCTGGGCGATAAGGCCGATTTTCTTATTGCCTTTGCGAGGATGCTTGCAAACAGAATCAATTGACCGGGAGGATTGCTGATGAGTATAGTGATGGATTTTTTGCAAAATTATGTGCTGGTGTGCGCGCTGTCATCGTGGGCAGTAGCGCAGGTGTGGAAATTTATATTGAATTATATAATTGACCGCAAGGTAAACTTTGAGCGTTTGTCGGGTGCGGGAGGAATGCCGAGCGCACACTCTGCTACCGTGACGGCACTTACCATTGCCTGCGCGCGTTTCTGCGGCACAGGCTCCACTGAATTCGCCATTGCGGTGGTGGTTGCGGCTGTCGTTATTTATGACGCTATGGGAGTGCGCCATGAGGCGGGCGAGCATGCAAAAATTATCAATCAGATGCTGAAAAAGTCATCTGAGGAGGACGATGACAGCGATGACCCGGAAATCAAAGAATTAAAAGAAATGCTGGGGCACACACCGCTTGAGGTCGTCGGAGGTGTCTTGCTGGGAATATTGGTTCCTCTTGTCATTCCTATGCGGTGATAATTCTCGTAAAAAGGAATAGTTTTAATTCATTTTCAGTAAGGATGGTAATATAAATGGCTGAATCGTTATTGAACGGGATCAATTGTCCTGCTGATATTAAAAATTACAGCCAGGATGAAATTGATCAGCTTTGTTCTGAAATCAGGAATCAGCTTATAGAAACTGTATCACAAAACGGCGGTCATCTGGCGTCAAATCTGGGCGTGGTGGAGCTTACTGTTGCATTTCATCGCGTGTTTGACTCGCCGCATGATCAGCTTGTTTTTGATGTAGGGCATCAATGCTATACCCACAAGCTGCTCACAGGACGCCGTGAGCAATTCAACACGCTGCGCACAGAGGGCGGACTTTCGGGATTTCCCAAGCCTAATGAGAGCGAACACGACCCGATGATTGCGGGGCACAGCAGCACGTCGATTTCAGCGGCGGGAGGTCTGGCAAGTGCCAAGCTGCTAAAAAACGACGACGGCTTTGTGGTTGCCGTGATAGGTGACGGAGCGTTGACTGGCGGTCTGGCATATGAAGGTCTGAACAACGCCGGGCGAACCCATGAAAAGCTGATAGTGGTGCTTAACGATAACAAAATGTCGATTTCAAAAAACGTCGGTTCGATGGCTCGCTATCTTGCGGTAATACGCACCAAAAACTCATATATACGTTTTAAAACGAAACTTTCAAAGGGCTTGTGCAAAATTCCGTTTGTCGGCAAAAAAATCAACGAAATTCTTTTTAAATCAAAAAACGCGCTGAAAAGCGCGATATATAAAAGCACACTTTTTGAGGATATGGGCTTTGTCTATATGGGACCTGTTGACGGTCACAACGAAAAGCTTCTCGAACGCACCATGACAGTGGCGCGCTCGATGAACAAGCCGGTTTTGATACACATCTGCACTCTTAAGGGCAAGGGATATTCTCCCGCAGAGCTTAAGCCAAAGATATTTCACGGAATATCCGGCTTTGACATAAATTCAGGCGAGCCGAAGACGGGCGGCACGACCTTTTCGGATGTATTTGCCAAAAGCCTTTGTGAATTTGCCGAACTGGACGAAACGGTCTGCGCAGTCACCGCCGCAATGAAATCGGGCACGGGTCTGACGGATTTCGCCTCGAATTTCAGGCACAGATTTTTCGATGTGGGCATAGCGGAGGAACATGCAGTTACCTTCTGCGCCGGCATGGCGGCAAACGGTATGCGCCCTGTATTCGCGGTGTATTCCAGCTTTTTGCAGAGGGCGTATGACCAGCTTATCCACGATGTTGCCATACAGAATCTTAATGTAACCATAGCGGTTGACCGCGCGGGAATAGTCGGAGAGGACGGAGAAACGCACCAGGGTCTGTTTGACACCGCAATGCTCAGTACGATTCCGAATATTCATATATACTGCCCGTCATATTTCAGTGAAGTGAAGCCTATGCTGCACAAATGCATGTACGATTATGACGGTGTTGACGCGATACGCTACCCGCGCGGCGGCGAAAAATACAAGCCGGAAGGCTTTGCTGCGGCGGGGTGTGAATACGATATATTTGATGACGACGGCGCAGAAGTGCTGGCAGTTACATACGGCAGGATTTTCGGAAATATGTGTAAGGCAGTTGAGCGGCTGCAAGCCGAGGGCATACATACCTCAATGCTTAAGCTGGGCATGGTCAAGCCGATAGCCGGCGGCGCGCTTGAATACGCGGCAAAATTCCGCACGATAGTGTTCTTTGAGGAGGGCATAAAGCGCGGCGGCGTTGGCGAATATCTCTGCGCAGAGCTTCACGAAAGAGACTGGCAGGGGCGGTTTGTGATACGCGCCGTGAACGATGTATTTGTAACGCATGCGCCGGTTAATTCATCATTGAAAAAGTTCGGTCTTGATGAGGACGGGATGTATTCGACGCTGTGCAGTGAATTAAAAAAATAAGGACGGTCATGTAATTTGAGCGATAAGATACGACTTGATACGGCGGTGTTTGAGGCAGGTCTTGCCGACAGCCGCGAAAAGGCAAAGGCTATGATTATGGAGGGTATAGTCTTTGTAAACAATCAGAAAGAGGACAAGCCCGGCACGCAGATAAAGTCCGACGCAAAAATCGAAGTTCGAGGAGAAAAGCTTCCCTTTGCAAGCCGAGGGGGACTCAAGCTTGACAAGGCGGTTAAGGTTTTCGGACTGGATTTAAAGGATAAAATATGCATGGATGTCGGCGCGTCCCACGGCGGATTCACCGACTGCATGCTGCAAAACGGCGCAAGCAAGGTGTATTCCGTTGATGTCGGCTACGGTCAGCTCGTGTGGAAGCTGCGCAACGACCCGCGTGTGGTGAATATGGAGCGCACAAATATCCGATATGTAACTCGTGAGCAGGTGCCGGATGAGCTTGATTTTTCCAGCGTAGATGTGTCGTTTATATCGCTGACTCTGGTTGTGCCGGTGGTTCGTGAGCTGCTTAAGGAAAACGGAGAAATTATGTGCCTTATAAAGCCGCAGTTTGAGGCGGGCAAAGGCAAGGTCGGTAAGAAAGGCGTTGTGCGCGAGCCTGAAATACATGAGGAGGTCATCAATAAAATAATCAACCTCATGTATGAAAATAAATTTCAGGTGCTCGGGCTGGACTATTCGCCAATAAAGGGTCCCGAGGGCAATATAGAATATCTGATATACGCCCGCAAATCGGAGGATGCCGCGCTGTTTGACGGTGTAGACGTTAAACAGCTGGTGAGGAATTCCCACGCCAACCTGTAGTAATCACTATACCTGTATATTTCTGATAATAAAAATTTGAAAGGGGAGAAGTGTGTTGAAGCTGCTCATTACTCCAAACAACGACAAGCATGGAATTGAGGAAAACACGATACGTTTATGTAAAAAGCTGCATGAATTTGACGGTGTTATACTTATGACAAGCTCTGACAGAGCAGTGTATAAGGATTACTGCGATGAGTGGGACGATGACTGCAATGTGATGATGCACAAATGTGACGCGGTAATTGCAATAGGCGGCGACGGCACCATTCTCCGCTCGGCGTCACATGCTGCGGTTTTCGGTAAGCCTGTGCTTGGGCTTAATCTCGGCAGGCTGGGATTTATGGCGGGTCTGGAATTTTCCGAGCTGGACTTGATTTCGCGGCTTTTTACCCGTGAATACAAGATACAGGAGCGAATGATGCTTGACATCAGAGTGAACCGCAACGGCAAATGCGAATACCGCAATATTGCTTTGAACGACGCCGTGATAGCCCGGGGAACTACATCACATATCGTAGATTTGCAGGTGCGGCATAACAACGACGCTTGTCTGGAATACAGGGCGGACGGGCTGATATTCTGCACTCCCACCGGCTCAACTGCCTATTCATTCTCAGCGGGCGGACCTGTGGTCGATCCAAGCGTAAAGAGCATAATACTTACACCCGTATGTCCGCATTCCATGCTTGACAGGTCGATTATATTTTCGAGTGATTCATATCTGGAAATAGAGCCTAAGGTTACGCGCGAGAATGAGGTACTGTTGACGCTCGATGGCGACAGTATGCGTAAAATCGAAAGCGGCAGCGTCATAGAGATAAAGCGCTCCAATATGGACGCTAAATTTATTATAATAAAGCAGAACAGCTTTTCGCGCACCTTTACAGGTAAAATGCACTGCTGATGATTGGGAGGATTGAAGGTTGAAAAACGGCAGACACCGCAAGATTTTAGAAATCATACGGGAACATGACATTGAAACTCAGGATGAGCTTATCGGCAGGCTCGCCGAATGTGGTTACATAGTAACGCAAGCAACAGTTTCGCGGGACATAAAGGATCTGAGACTGGTCAAGATTCCCAGCGGCAGCGGACATTACAAATATTCCGAAACAGGCTGCGAAACAACTGTGAATTCGTCGAAATTTATTAATATGTTTGCAGATAATGCGGTTTCGGTCGATCGCGGCCAGAACGTGGTGTGTATCAAGTGCCTTACCGGAATGGCTCAGGCGGTGTGCGCTTCTTTTGATAAGCTGAATTGGGAAAATATCGTGGGAACACTGGCAGGAGAGGACACCGTTTTTATTCTTTGCCGCACAGAAAAAGCGGCGCAGGAGCTTGCGGCGGAAATGGAAAAAATGCGAGTGAGATAAACAGGTTGCAAGGATGGTAGACGAATGATAAGTAAGCTGTATATTGAAAATATAGCCGTTATTGAACGTGCTGAAATAGATTTTGACAAAGGCTTTAATGTGCTGACAGGCGAAACCGGCGCGGGTAAATCTATCCTGATAGATTCAATAAATGCCGTACTCGGTCAGCGCACCAGCCGTGAACTTATCCGCACGGGCGCGGACAAGGCCTTTGTGAGCGCGCAGTTTGACGGTATTTCGGCGGGCACAGTGAATGCCTTGGCGGAGCTGGGGGTTGAACTAAGCGAGGAGGACGGCGGCAGCCTGATTCTTCAGCGAGAGATTCGCTCGGACGGACGCGGCAGCGTTAAGATAAACGACCGCCCTGCCACGATTTCCACGCTGCGCAGCGTGGGCAGGGAACTGATTAATATTCACGGTCAGCACGAAAATCAGGCGCTTATGTCCTCAGACAAACACATGAAATACCTCGACATGATGGGAGGCTATTCCGATAAGCTGGAGGAGTACGCGGCGATATATAAATCCTATACCGCCGCGCTGAACGCCTTCAACAAAACCCGGGTGGACGACGCAGAGAAGGCGCGGCGCATAGACATGCTGAAATATCAGATAAATGAACTGGAAAGCGCGGATTTGACTGTGGGTGAAACAGAATCACTCAAAAAGAAGCGGGATATTATTCAGAATGCTGAAAGAATAGCTTCGTCATTGGGCAATGCCTACAGCTTGCTCAACGGCGGTGAGGAGTTTGACGGCGCGCTGTCCATGCTGGAGCAATGCTCAGAGTACATGGCTGAAATTTCCGGCATTTACCCCGAATGCGGCGAGCTTGCCGAGCGGCTCAGCAGCTTGGTTTACGAACTGGAGGATGTTTCTTCAGAAGTCCGTTCGCTCAATGAGGATAACGAATACAGTCCGTATGAACTGGACGAAATTGAGAGCCGCCTTGAACAGCTAAGCCGGATACAGCGAAAATACGGCGATGAAAAGCAGGCGATAGAATATCTGGAACGCGCTCAGGAAGAGCTTGACAAGATGGAGCGCGCGGACGAGCTGCTGGAGGAGCTTGAGCAAAAGGTTGAAAAGCTGCGCAAGGCCGCAGTAAAGCATGCCGAGGAGATTACAGTTCTTCGCCGCAATGCTGCGGATAAATTCTGTGAGGCAGTGGGCAGGGAGCTTGCGTTTCTCGATATGCCGCGAGTGACGATTGCGGTGAATATTCAGCCGTGCGAACTGAATTCAAACGGCGCGGATACGGTTGAATTTCTCATATCCGCCAACCCCGGCGAGCCGCCGAAGCCGCTGGGCAAGATTGCTTCGGGCGGTGAATTAAGCCGAATCATGCTTGCCATAAAGACCGTGCTTGCGGATATTGATGACATCGACACAATGATTTTTGATGAGGTCGATACAGGCATCAGCGGGCGCGCGGCCTACAAGGTCGGCGTTAAGCTGCACGAGGTTTCACGCAGCCGCCAGATTATCTGCATTACCCATTTGGCGCAGATGGCGGCACAGGCAGATACTCACATGCTGATAAGAAAAAATGTGGTGGGCGACCGTACCTTTACATCAGTGACGCCGCTTAACTTTGAGCAACGCAAGCAGGAACTGGCACGCATAAACGGCGGGGATGTAATCAGCGAGAGTATGCTCAAAACGGCTGAGGAGCTTCTCAATAACGCGGGTTTTTACCAATAATAATGCATTGATTTTGGATTTCAGAGTGATAAAAAATAACATAACATAATCTCTTTCGTAAGTTGAAACAAACGAAAGAGATTCTTTATTGGAATTATACATATATATTTCAATAAATTCTAAAAAAAATATTTAAAAATTGTTGCAATTCTTAGATAATATTGATATAATTTTAGGTGTATACAGTAATTGGTATAATTACTTGCAGTGGCAAATACAGTAAATCTGCATAATTTCAGGCAAGTGTTGTTATTTTTGCGGATAGCTGCGGCTCTATTATCGGTACAAAGGAATGATTTCACTATGGAAGCCACCTCTAAAAAAGACTTGACCAGCTTGGTTGAATCCATTATCGACGATGCTAATGAAAAAAACGGCAAGCTGCTTTTTATCAAATACAGCAATACCTTTTCTATAAAATTTGATGATGTGACAGAGGCTGTCAATAAAAGTAAAACTACGGTGCAGACACTTTATCACCAGTTTAAGCCGGGAGTTATGCAGCCTGCTTATTGCCCGCTTATGGATTGGATAGGTGCGTTGTACAAGAGGTATTTTTCTGACATCGATTATATTGAATTTCTTGATAATTGTGACGTTTATCCTTTGCACCAAAATATATTCAAGAATTATTTTGAAAAGGGCGTATGCAGACGTACTGAGATTATTGTCCGCAACGAGGCAGAGTACGAGCATGACCTTTTTATCAAGGATATAATTAAAATTTTCAATACGATTTCAGAGAGTATCCCGCTGCTGCTTATATTTGATAATCTGCAATATTGCGAAAAGTCATTGCTGGAGTTCCTGTATTATCTCACACTCGAAAACACAAAAAAACAGTTCTCGGTTCTCGCCGATTTCAACGAAAAATATGTAGTTGCCGATTATATGTTTGATTTGTGGGAGACCTTTTCTCAAAACATAGAAACTCAGAACATGATGCTCTACTGGGAATTTGACAGCATGATTATATCGGATTACAAGCATATTCCGTTTGTACCCGACAGAGCGTATTTCAACGGCTACCTCAAAATGATCAACAATATGGTAAACACACTCAGCTTGGAGCAGGCGTTGGATTATTGCAGGCGTATTTCTGAATATCTTGATTCCGGCAGTATATTTATTACCAACAAAGAAAAATATCTGTTTTATAATATTTACGGCAATGCGCTTTTTTTGCACGGCGATTACGATGAAGCTGTTAAGACCAGCGGCATTATGAAAACAATATGGGAAAGCAGCAAGGAGCTTAATGATGTAAATTATGAATATAATTTCAATGAGCTTGCATGTCATGCCTATATATACAGCCGCAAGGATCAGCAAGCTATGGATTACGTTCTCGAATGTAAGCGAATAGCTTATGGCAGCGGCAACGGTTTTCTCATGTTTCAGGCGGATCTTTTGAGATATACGGCGATGATGCGTGGATGGGATGAAAATTACCTTCTGAGTGCATTCGGTGTTATGTATGAAATTGATCCTGACTTTTTGTCACTTGCCGAAAAGTATAATTATCTCAACAATCTTGCCTATGTCGTTGCGTTTGGCTACGGCAACGACCAGACGTTTTATCGCGATTCCATAAAATTCTGCGAGAGCAGAGAGCATGTGGTAAAGAGCCGAAAAATCGCGAAGCAGCTCAAAAACGAATATCTTATTCAGGTGATGTGTCATAAGCACATTAAGTTTGCTTCAAGATACGGTTATTTCAGTGTTGCCGACTACTATTATAAAATTCAGCTCGATGTGTATGAACGCAGCGGTAAAATGCGCGAGGTAGGCATCATCTACAACGGACTTGGTTACAACCGAATCATCATGGGACATTACAATTATGCCAGTGAATTTTTCAATTCCGCTATAAATGTGTGGTATAAGCTTGAAATGCCTGAAGAAATCGGTATGACGCTCTACAATATGGCTATCAATGCTATATTGATGGAGGAATACGGCGTAGCAATAGATTTGATCAACACCACACTTAGAATAATGAAATATTTGAATCAGATCAATCTGCAATACTGTAACATGTCAAAGCTTTACGGTATGATGGCTTACTGTAATTATAAGCTGAATATTGAATATAATGCGCAGTTCTATCTTAACAAAATGGAATACATTCTGCATCACCTGCTTTACAGTGAAGATGCGCCCGATTACAATGCGTGGGATAATGAGATGTTCCTCTATTACATTTCCAAGGGACTGCTTATAAAGGAAAAAGATCCGGATGAGGCTCAGAGACTTTTTGATAAGGCAAAGTATCATATGGAGCGCGCCGATGACCTTTACTTTTTCGTTTATATGATTTTTGCCATAGAGCAATCGGCGTTTTACAAAGAAAAAAATCAGATGGAAGATTTTAAAAAGGTGCTTAATAAGTGCATTGATCACTTCCAGAATCACGGCTGCAACGAAAAGGCCGATAGATTGTTTGCTGTCCTCAATAACAAGAGCGTTGCAACTACCAAGATAAACGCCGGCTTGAAAAATGTAACCGCTTTCCAACTGCTTGAGCTTGCGCGCCGCGTGGGTTCGGAACTTGAACTTAATAAACAGAGCCGCTACGTTCGTTTCCTCTCAGGCTGGCAAAAGCTGATGAATAACGAAGAAATTACCAACGTGGGTACACTTTTGGATAAATCAGTGGAATTTATCAAGCACAATTTTGCTACAGATAAGGTCTATGTGTTCAGCATGCACGATGATACAATAAACGTAGATTTTGCTGATGATGGTGTCACGCTTACTGATAAACGGGTAAATGCTATTGTTGATTTTTTCAGCAATGGGCATCAGTCCAGTTTTGTCGTTACTCGCAATGAAAAGCGTTTTTACGATTATTCATCAATGATAGATGCATTCGGTATAAATCAAGTATTTTCAATGATTTGCATACCTGTATATGATGACAACAAGCTGCAGCACCTTTTCATCACATATATTGAATCGCACAGTAATTTCTCTAAAAACTACTTGCAGTTTAATGATGATGCTCTGACGATCTTCAAGTTTGCATATCGTCAGTTGATTGATGCAAGCCATCGACTGCGTTCACGCATGGAGATTCAGGAAATGAACGTGAAGCTTGAAAAGACTGCGGTTACGGATATGCTCACAGGTTTGCTCAACCGTCAGGGCTTCAGCAAGTATCTGGAGGAGGAGTTCTCCAGAATGTCAGCTGATAACGGAAATAATAATGTTCCCACCACTGTGCTGTATATTGACTTGGATAACTTCAAGTATTATAACGATACATTCGGTCACGATATAGGTGACGTGCTGCTGGTTTCGTTCTCGAAGCTTTTCAAATCTCTTGTAGGTGATAAGGGCTACAGCGTGCGTTACGGCGGCGATGAATTCCTTGTGGTGCTGCCAAATGCTACCGAGGATGCCGGTGTGGATCTTGCGCTTTCCATTTATAAAAAGCTTGATGAGACCAATGGTTTTGAGGGTGAGATTAAAAATAAGATGGGTCACAACTTCAATGTTGAGAAGAAAAACCGTGTATCTTGCTCTATCGGTATAGCAACATCTAAAACGTCTAATATGGCGTCCATCACGGAAACCTTGAAAAATGCCGACAGCGCACTTTATGTTGTCAAAAAATCCACTAAGCGCAACTATCGCGTATGGCAGGGTTGATATTTTTCCAGTACAATTTAATTTAATACAAACAAGGCGTACCGTTTTATACTTCGGTGCGCCTTGTTTGTATTTTTGTATTGATATTGTAAAAATCAAAAAATATGCATTAACCACTTGAAATTTGTTGAAATGTATTGTATAATATTTACAAAGATGAGCACACATGAACTTGTCTTATGGTACATATCATTATAATAAAAATTATTTTAAGGAGAGAAATATTATGTCCAACAGATTTGTGCTTAATGAAACCTCTTATCACGGTGCAGGTGCCATTCAGAGCATTCCGGCAGAGATCACAGGCAGAGGCTTTGCCAAGGCTTTCGTTTGTTCTGACCCTGACCTTATTAAATTCAATGTAACCAAAAAGGTAACAGACATACTCGATGAAGCGAAAATTCCATATGAAATTTACTCAGAAATCAAGCCGAACCCAACTATCGAAAATGTTCAGAGCGGAGTAGCTGCATTCAAGGCGAGTGGTGCTGATGTAATTGTAGCTATAGGCGGCGGCTCATCTATGGACACCGCTAAGGCAATCGGTATAATTGTGACCAATCCGGAGTTTGCCGATGTGAGAAGTCTTGAGGGCGTTGCTCCCACCAAGAATAAGTGTGTTCCCATTATTGCCGTTCCCACCACAGCCGGCACGGCCGCCGAGGTAACCATAAATTATGTTATTACAGACGCAGAGAAGAACCGCAAGATGGTTTGCGTTGATGTGCATGATATTCCTGTCGTAGCGGTGGTTGACCCTGATATGATGTCCTCAATGCCGAAAGGACTTACTGCGGCAACAGGTATGGATGCTCTCACGCATGCTATTGAGGGTTACATTACCAAGGGTGCTTGGGCACTATCGGACATGTTCCACTTGGAGGCTATCAGAATTATCTCTCAAAGCCTGCGCGGTGCAGTCAACAATACGCCTGAAGGACGCGAGGGTATGGCTTTGGGTCAATACATCGCGGGTATGGGCTTCTCAAATGTCGGTTTGGGCATAGTTCATTCAATGGCACATCCTCTGGGTGCACTCTATGATACGCCGCACGGCATAGCCAATGCAATTATTCTGCCTACTGTTATGGAATACAACGCAGAGGCGGCGGGTGAGAAATACCGCGAGATTGCAAGGGCAATGGGCGTGGAAAAGGTAGACAAGATGTCACCGAAGAAGTATCGCAAGGCGGCAATTGACGCTGTAAAGAAGCTGGCCGCAGATGTCGGAATACCGTCATCGCTCAAGGACATTGTCAAGGAAGAGGACATTCCGTTCCTCGCACAGTCGGCATATGACGATGCGTGCCGTCCTGGCAATCCCAGAGATACTTCCGTTGAAGAAATCACAGAGCTTTACAAGTCCTTGATGAAGTAAATCTTACATAAATTTACAGCCATAATATAAAAATTGCTGCCGGAATGATTGTATTTTTCCGGCGGCAATTTTTGATTATTATTTATTTTTTGTCCTTCTTGGGTGAAGGTGTATTTACGGTTGATTCTTCCACTGGAATATCGTATATTTCGTTGTATGAATCCGCGCTGTCAATATCTATGGGCGGAGTGGGAACAAGTCCTGTGCATTCGTTGCCAGAGACTACATTCATCAGGTT
>JAQXFQ010000126.1 GCA_029005175.1 Bacillota bacterium | reverse complement strand
CGGGGTCGAGGGGCAGCGCCCTTCGTGGGGTCGTAGGGGCAAAGCCCCTACAAAACCAAAGTGTAGCAAAGACTTAAAATAGAAAACAATGCGAAGCTCGTGAAAAACTAACGAGAAAATCGAAGATTTGCGAGTGGACGTTACGCAGCTAAATTATGATTTACTTCTTCACATCCATATATTAAAAACATATCAACCTCTGCGGTTCAGGGTGGACAGCAGAGGCTGATATGTTTTTTAATGTATCGATTGGTGATAAACTTGTAGTCCGAAAAAAGAAAGACGAAAATAATTGCAAAACACAATAAGTTCCGTAACAGGTCAGAATTTGTTCACCATGATTATACAACTATTGTTTGAATTTGTCAATAACAATAGATGATTTTAATATGCTTTTGTTGATGATAATATTAAACTATAGGAGTGATTTTATGAAATCTGAGCTTAATATGGCGATTGGTGAACGTGTGAAAAACGCTCGAAAAAACAATAATATGACTAGGGAAGCTTTGTCGGAAAAATGTGATTTGTCTGTGCAGTTTATAGCTGACATTGAGAGCGGAAAAAAGAGCATGACTACGACAAGTTTATACAAAATATCGCGCGCCCTGTTGGTGTCGTGTGATTATATCGTGCTGGGTGAAAATGAAAATGTGAAAATCAATAACATTTCGTCCGTGCTGTCCCAGCTTGACGACCATAGACTTACCTGTGTGCAGAAAATTATAAGTGCATTTATCGAGGCACAGAATGATTTTAACATGGAACTTCAGAAATAAAATGCTTTGTCGTAAATTACCCAAGAGCCGACAGAGCATTTTTCGTTTATTTACGTGAAAAAATATACTATGAAGCGGCATTTCACAGGATTGGTATAATAGAGTGCAATTTATTCTCCGAACAAATACACATTGTCGGGACTGTAGCAGATTGACGGGGTGTATATGCGCCAGTCGACTATCTCGTCATAGGCAAATTCGCCCTGCACGCCCTTAACCATGCCGTCCACATAATAGGCGTCCTGCGTCAGTGTGGCAGTGAAGGAATTTTCGTTCAGCTCGTCCAGTTCGAACCAGATGTATTCGTTCATATCCGGGTCACAGCCGTATTTTTCATCGGGCTTTAGACCTATTTTTATCAAAACATTTTTTTCCACCGTTGAATCGCATATTTTGCGCATGTAATCCACGCGCTCAAGGGCGAGCGCACGCATGCGCTGCGTCTCAGATGTGGTTTTGTAGAATAGGGGGTTGTTTTGAAGTTTTTTGCCGTATTTTAATATTGATGTAAGCTTTCCCTTTGCCGCGTCCTTTTCGCTTGCATACAAATAAATTACGCCCATGTTCAGACTGTGTACATCGTCGCGATCCTCTGCGTTACCCTGAATATCCTTTGGAAAGGCGCCGAGTGCCCATTCGCTGCGCTGCCACGTTACAATAATATCGCTGTTATCGGCGAATACGCCCACTGTAAGCGGTTCTTTTTCATCTATAAATTTGCTTTCGCCGATAAGACGGGCGGCAATTGTATCGAGAACCCCGTCAAAATCGTTGTAATTATCTGTAGTGCTGCCCAAAATTTCCAGTTCGATAGTGCCGCAGCGATTCAGACCATGGGTGTGCTGACATACGCTGTCGCCGCATTCATCTTCATGAACGGCGTGGATGGTGTACATATAGGTTGGCGACGGCGGTACGCTGGATTCAGCCGTCATTACTGCCCAGCGTCCCGAATAGGCTTTGTAGGCGTCACAGTCTATGAGGGCGACCATGTCGGGAACAAGCATATTCAGCATCTTTATTTGAAAATGATAGGAGTCCATATTGTCCTCAGAAAAGAGCATATCAATGTAGAGAGCGGTATCTGAATCCGGCAGCAGCGTTTTTTCATCCTCCCTCAGCGGATAATAATCCAGCTCCTCGGCAGAAAAGCTGATGTCAGTCGAGCCGATTTCCAGACTGTATTCCCTTTCCTTGTATTCTGCGACGATGTGCGGGGCGTTTTCAAGGCTGGTTGATTTTATCTTTATCTCGTCAGTGTCTTGGGCGCGAGAGATCACTTCCTCGGGCTTTGAGAAAATTCCAGCGTCGCGCGGTACAGCCATTATGCGGGATTTGACCTTTTCCACCGTGCCCTTGCGCAGGGAATCCTTGTCCTTTTTTGATTTGCCGAATATAAACATTTTGTTTCTTCCTTTCCGCAGGCAGAAAAGCCCGCTGACAGTGTGTTATCGGGAATCGTGCAGTTTACTCATTCTATAAAAAAGTATAATTTATACCAATACTTTTGTCAAGAGCGGTCGAAAAACAGAAACTTTCGGTGTTTTGACCGGCTTATAAAAAATATACTAAATTTTGCATGAGTTATTGACATTGTACACTTCAAATGTTAAAATTTAAACTATGATAATAGAAATTGAAAGTTATAATATAAAAAATCTGTATCTGAGCGGCGGGTCATGCTCTGAAAAATCGCTCAGAGAGAAAATGAATCATATTCTTGCGATGTCCGATGGAAATTTTACAGAACTTTTTTGCAGAGTTTACGGATTTGAGCTAATATCCGACAGCGTTGAAATCGACGCGCCGGATTTTGTGATTGATTTAGACACATATATCTTATATAAGCCCAAAATTAATTAATATAAATTTTCAAAGCAAAAGTCGAAAGGAACGAATTTTAACATGGATTGCTTATTTTGCAAAATAGTAAACGGGGATATTCCCTCCACCAAGGTCTATGAGGATGAAACCGTGCTGGCCTTTAAGGATATAAATCCGATGGCTCCGGTACACATTCTGGTTATCCCCAAGGAGCACATAGCGGATTCCGCCGCAGGTATTACCCCCGAAAACAGCTCGGCGGTTGCGCATATCTTTGAGATAATAGCCAAAATCGCCAAGGAGCAGGGGCTTGACAACGGCTTCCGTGTGGTGACAAACAGCGGCGAGGACGGCGCTCAGACTGTGCAGCACCTTCACTTTCACATACTCGGCGGCAAGAAGCTGCCCGAGAAAATGGCATGATTGACAACATAAAGAAAGAGGAATTTGTAAAATGGCTGAATTTTATGAGATAAAAATTGCGGGCTGTACTCGCAAGCTGAAGAAATTTCCGGTCAGCGACAAGCTGGATATTGCCGCATTTATACTTTTCGGCGATGTGGAAATCACAGAGAAATCGGCTAAGGCTTTGCTCAAGAAATGCCCGAAATTCGATGTGATTCTTACCCCTGAGGCAAAGAGCATTCCGCTTGCTTACGAGATGTCACGCCAGAGCAAGAAAAAGTATATCGTTGCGCGCAAGGGCGTTAAGGTGTACATGGGAAATCCCATTGATATTGCCGAGCGTTCCATCACGACACAGAAAGAACAGCATTTGTATTTGGGCGAGGATGATGTGGCCGACATCAAGGGCAAAAATGTGCTTATCGTCGACGACGTTATCAGCACCGGCGAATCGCTTAAGGCGGTGGAAGAGCTGACCAGACAGGCGGGCGGCAATATTGTGGGCAAATGCGCCGTTCTTGCCGAGGGAGACGCAAAGGATCGCGATGATATAATTTTCCTTGAGCCGCTGCCGCTTTTCTTTAAAGATTAGCTGAAAATGCGTGAAAGTATTCACGCTTGAAAGGATACGATTAAATGACAAAACGACCGCTTGCCGCAATAGGATTTATTTACCTGATTGTGCTGGCGGTCGCTGTTTGTCTTGCCTCTGTTATTAACCTGACATTGGCTGTTATGGCTGCAGTTATCGGTATTGCGGCCGTTTTTGTTATGCGCGATTATCGCGCTCAGGTGTTATTAATAACGATACCTTTTTCACTTGGATTCGGTGTGATGTCGATATGTCAATGTTCAGCTGAAAATATCAATGAGAAACTCGGGGAAAATACTTGTGCTGTTATCGGAGAGGTCACGGAAATTCCCAAAATGCAGTACGGGCGATGGTACTATGTTATTGAAACAAGTTATATAGGTATAGACAATGCGCCGCAGAACGTGAAAATTCGTCTGACATGCAGAAATTCCATTGAAGCGCGTGAGGGAGATATTGTGAGCGGACAGGTCACATTTATCCGCGGAAATGACGAGTCGGGATATGACAGCGAGACTGCACTGCGTGCCGACGGAATACAGGCGCGTGCTTGGTGTTCACCATATATTGAAATGGATGTGATGCCGGGCAGCGCAAAGCTGAGATATTTACCGCTTAAAATTCGCCGTGCCGTGACTGAAGCAATACGGGACAGCATACCGGATAAATATTCGGGCATGCTGTGTGCAATGCTGCTGGGAGATACTTCGTATCTGGACGATGAAACGGCGGATAATTTCCGCAGCACCGGAATTGCGCATTTGCTGGCGGTGTCAGGACTGCATGTGAGCCTGCTTACTTATTGCGTAATGGATTTTCTCAAAAAACTGCGGCTGCCGGTGAATTTAAGCCTTGTGATTACTATTTTGTTTGTGCTTATGTTTATGGCGGTTACGGGATTTTCACCGTCTTTCACCCGCGCGGGGGTAATGCACATAATGTCTATTTTAGCGAGGCTGGCAGTCAGGGATGCCGACAATATTACCTCAATGTCGCTCTCGCTGCTGATAATGTGCATTCTCAACCCTTGGAGCGCGGCGGATATAGGTCTGCAGATGTCGGTCAGTTCCACGCTGGGGCTGATATTTGTCGCAGACAGACTAAACAGAAATCTCAAGCGCGCCCTTAATATCGGATATTTCGGATTTGTCCCAAAGCTTAAATCCTACATAGTGGAATCGCTGGCGGTTTCTGTGACGGCGTCGGTATGCACGATGCCGCTCAGCGCGGTGTATTTCGGCAAGGTGTCGCTTATCGCACCGCTGACAAATATTCTTTGTGTGTATGCGGCTACGAATTTCATTATGCTCGGAATAGTCGCGGTGATTTTATCGCAGATACCGTTGATAGGCTGGCTGCTGGGATTTATTCCCAAGCTGGCGGTGACGCTGCTGGGAATTTATATTGATGCTGTTACGGGATTTCTGGCGGGAGTGCCGCTGTCATCTGTAAATTCCGGATATGATTATGTGGCGTATTTCTTCTTATTTTCGGGTGCTGTATTGATCGTGGCGTATGCTTCGGCGCGAAAGCTGCAAAACCGCGATTTCACCGGAATGGCGGCAGCGGCGGCATTCTGCGCAGTATCCGCACTTCTGCTGGTTTCCATGATTTCACACAGGCTTACCTCTATGGGCGGGGAGATAATCATTTTCGGAATGCAGGAGGGCGGCGTCTGCGTATGTGCCAAGAATGAGACGCATGCGGTTATAGGTGAGGCGGGCGGAAGCAGCTACGATTTTTGTGAGCTTCAGGATGTGCTGAGCAAAGAGGGCGTGCAGAGCATTGACGCATTGGCTGTCTCGGAAAATTCAGAAAAACGCGGTACTTTAGCAGATGATCTGATTGAGAAGTACAATCCTGATTACTTTGCCTGCAACGGCAGGGATGGTGAGTATGCGCAGGCTTTAAAGGCCGCCGAAATATGCGGCACTGATGTGCTGGATTTCGGCGGGAAAATATCGCTGGATGAATTGGATTTGTCGTTGGAAATGTACATAGATTCGGACGGAAAACGCTGGCAGATGCTGAGCAGCGGCGACACAAGTGTGCTGATTTGTCCGACAGCGGGAAACTGCGCTATGATTCCCGAGAATTTCAGAGCGTGCGATGTGGTTGTCATAGGCGACAGTGATGTGAAAAATACCATTTATCTCACGGCGGGCGCGGCGGTAGTTACAGCGGAATACGGCGAGGCTGATCAGATTGCCGCCAGACTGCGCGTCAAGGGATTTCAAAATGTCTATATGACCTGCGATAAAGGCACAATAAAATGCAGGGTAAAGGGCGGCAAATTGTACATAGGAAGTTATTGATAAAAATGTAAATCATAATTTATCTGCGCAACGTCCACTCGAAAATCAAAGATTTTCTTGTTAATTTTTTTATGGGCTTCGCATGGGTGCGTTTTTCTGTTTTGGCTTTTTTCTTGCACTTTAGCTTTGTAGGGGCTTTGCCCCTACGACCCCACGATGGGCGCTGCCCCTCGACCCCGCCAAGAGGGCCTGCCCCCTTGGATTCCCATTGTAGGTGTCCTACTTTAGTTCTCTGCTAAATTATAATTTATTGTTTTTGTTCATTCATATTCAATAGCCGTAGTTAAGGGGGAGATTATAAG
>JAQXFQ010000125.1 GCA_029005175.1 Bacillota bacterium | reverse complement strand
CGGCAGGGTTAAAAGTCCCATATGAGCAGGGCTGCATTAAGGCAGTCGCCGACGAAATAAGCGATTGGATAGACAGGGCAGATAAAAAAATAAGGTAAATGGTAATTTATATTGGGTGGTCAGGGGCGTTGCCCCCGAACCCCTACAATGGGCGCTGCCCCTTGACCCCGCCAAGAGGACCAGTCCCCTTGGATTCCCATTGTTGCGTACTCTATGGTAAATTATCATTTACCTTATTTTTTATCTGCCCTGTCTATCCAATCGCTTATTTCGTCGGCGACTGCCTTAATGCAGCCCTGCTCATATGGGACTTTTAACCCTGCCGCGCGCACCAGCTCATCGAATGGCTTTGTACCCGCCATGTCGACAAATTTCAGGTAGCGTGCCCATGCGTCGGACTTGTCGTGCATTGAGGCGATCCAGAACTGAAATGCGACTGTCTGCGCCATGCAGTAGTCAATATAATAAAGGGGATAGAGGTATATGTGAAGCTGTCGCTGCCACGTCGCACCGCGTGAATAGAACGGCAGGTTGTCAAAGTCGAGATACGGGCGGTATTTTTTCTCCAGCTCCAGCCATATCTCATTTCGCTGTCTGGGAGTCAAGTCCTCGTTTTCATACATCATATGCTGAAATTCATCCACCATGCAGCCGTAGGGAATGAAGTTTATAGCGTCCTCGCAGTGCGCAAGCGAATATTTGTGAGTATTCGCGCCGAAAAACTTGTCGTGATAGTCCTCGGTGAGAAATTCCATGCTCATGGAATGAACCTCGCACGCTTCAATCGTAGGGCTGATATAGTCGCTGATATACCCCTGCTTAAACGCGCGGTAGGCGGCAAATGCATGACCTGCCTCATGAGTCAGCACGTCCACATCGCCGGACGTTCCGTTGAAATTAGAGAAAATAAAGGGCGCCTTGTAGTCGGGAATTTCTGTGCAATAGCCGCCGGGAGCCTTGCCCTCCTTGCTGAGCACGTCAAAAAGCTCATTGTCAAACATAAAGTCGATAAACTCGGATGTTTCGGGGCTTAGCGCGTGATACATCTCCCTGCCTGCGGCGAGAATTTCGTCCGAAGTACCCTCAGGCTTTGCGTTGCCGTCGGGAAAAGAGAATGTGTCGTCGTAAATCGTGATTTTGTCCACGCCTATGCGCCTGCGCTGGTTTTCTTTGATTTTGCAGACAACAGGAACCAAATCCCGGGCAATCTGCTCGCGGAATGCCTTTATTTCCTCCTGACCGTAGCAATTGCGCCCCAGTCGGTCGTAGCCCAGCTGAATGTAATTTTTGTACCCCAGCTTGCGCGCCTGTGCATTTCGCAGCTTGATTAGTCTGTCATAAAGCCCGTCAAGCTCCTCGCGGTGCGCGTCGAAAAATTCCGCTGTCACCTGCGCGGCCTTTTTGCGTACAGAGCGGTCGGGGCTTTCCTTGTACGGGCCGAGCATGGGCAGGGGTATCTTTTTGCCATCCCATTCCACCATAGCCGAGGCATACAGCTTCTGATACTGCGAAGCAGTCTTGTTTTCCTCCTGCATAAGCTCGATTATTTCGGGAGAGAACGAGCGAACGGCTATTTCTATTTTGGTAAAAAGCAGCCTGCCGTAATGCTCCTCAAGTTGGGTGCGGAATTTCGATTGGAGTATAGCCTTTGAAATATTTTGGGAGCACTCGGAAATAATGGGAGAGCTTTCGTCAAAAAATTCATTTTCACCCTCATAAAACTTGTCATTAGTGTTCACCGTGTGGCGGATGTAGCAGACAGACGACATGGTATTAAAAGTGTTGAAAATTTTATCCGCCTCATCGTATGCGGCAATCTGCTGCGCGGCGCAGTCGGCGTTGGTAATCTTATCAGTCAGCTCGGCGGATTTGGTCTTTATCTCGTCTATATCAGGGCGAACATAGGGTATTTCAGAAAATTTCATATAACATTACCTCCATTGAATTTTATGTTTATTTTATACAAATATAATTATATTGTATCACAAAAAACAACAAAATCAATGAGTGATGTAAATTATTGATAAATTAAATTTTTATGATATTTATCTCGTCTGTAAAACGGAATTTACCTCCAATACTCATATTCCATACTTTCTATGAATTTGGGGGTTGAAATATTTTCTCCCACCGTATCAATTGCCCGCCAAAAGTCAGGCTGTTCCATTATACCATTGACGTAATAATCCATCAAATAATTATTTTCGGAATCGGCTGAAAGTGTATAAATACGTGCGTTTTTGTCTGCTTCGCCATCCTGCACCTTATAACCAAGGCATTGAGCTACATCATCGCCGTCAATGCGACCTGTTAAGGTTCCGTATGGGATATATACTCTGCCGTTGTATTCAAAAGCCATATATCCGTCATCCTGATTATCGGGATTTGTAAATTCATATGTTTCAAATGCAATCGGATTATCCGGCAGGCTGTAATCGACATCACTTAAGCATCCTGTGAGCAGCAAAACTATTGCCAAAGCACATGGTAATAATTTCTTCATTATTATGACCGTCCTTTCAGATTAAATAAACCCAATAAGCCCATAAAACAAAATCGTATCATAAAAAATCATCCCCAATTATCTTCCGCAAATCACAAAGTCATTTTTGACCGCCGTTTTCGGCTTCGATTTCGTTTTCATCCACCCATTGCAGGACATCGCCCGGCTGACAGTTGAGCGCCCTGCATATTGCGTCCAGCGTGGAGAACTTCACGCCCTTAGCCTTGCCGTTTTTGAGCACGGAGACATTTGCAATAGTTATGCCGACCCTCTCCGAAAGCTCCGTGACCGACATTTTGCGCTTGGCAAGCATCACATCAATGTTAATAACAATCATTTTGCACCTCAGATATAAGATTCATTTTCACTGCGCATGTCTACCGCCTTTTGCGCCAGATGCGAAAGAACCGCCGCGATTATCGCGACTACCAGCCCGGCAAAGCACACCGGCAGCGACAGCAGCACAATACCCGGGTGATTCATTCCCAGCAGCAGGAATATAATATTGCCCGCAAAAAACACCGCCGTGTCGATTATCGCCATAGCCATGATTTTCTTGAGATAGCTGACATTCTCGGGTGAAAATGAATTGTCTCGTCCTATTTCCCGACCGATTCTCCAGCCGTAATACAGCACCGCATAGCACGGAATCGCGGTCAGCCAAATAAATATCAGCCACGGATAATAGCAGTAGGAAAATTCGGGAAAATGACGGCACATATCCCGCCCCAGCACGGGAATAACATAAAAATAAACCGCCAGTCCGCATATTGCCATGCCCGCAATAACGGCGCAAATCAGTTTAGACAGCTTTTTCTGTGTCATAATTAACATAACCTCCACACTTTTACTTACAAGGGCAGTATAGCACATGTGTTTTTAAATGTCAATAATATTTTATCGTATCACAATAAAATATTATTGTGGGAAAATGTCGAACGCTGTCACAATGCACTCGTGCCCACGCCCTCGCACTAATCATATCGCGCAAGTATCTGATTGACGTAATAGAAATTGTGTGGTAAAATTACCATATTAAAAGTATCAGGAGGGATTCTGAAATGAAATGCGGATATTGCGGCAAGCCGCTGAGGGAAAATGCAAAATTCTGCACCAACTGCGGTCGCAGCATAAGCGGTGATTTCGCCGAAACCGATAACAGCTCCGCGCCAAAGGGCGGCTCGTTCTTTGCGGCAGTAATTTCGCTGATTCTGGTGATAGCCGTAATCATCGCGGGATGCGTCGGGCTGGCAATAAGCTGCATGCGCGACCTGAACACGATGATTAAAAAGCCTTCGGTGTCAGAGTCAGACTTAAATAAAACGGTTGGTGCGAATGTGTCACCATCGGATACGGCAACCATTCCCAAATTCAAAGGCGACCCGGCATTGCTCGGCACATGGCTCTGCAATGACAAGACCGCCGCAGGCTACAACGAAACTGATTACGGAATCTCTACCCGAATCACCATCACATTCAATCAGAACGGCACGTTCGCTCTGGAATATGAAGCGACAGACACCGGCATACAGGTTAGAAAAGTGACGCTCATGGGAATGTATTCGGTAAATGACGGGGAATTTACACTCTTCCCTGATTTATCAGGATACAACGGCGGCTATTTTACCGCTGACGGCGAAAAGCCTTCGGTAAAATACAGCTTCGCCGAAAATATATTGACAATGACAACCTCGGATAAACATATTATTAAGTTTACAGCGGTGTAATATCACAAAAATCAAAGGAGAAAGAATTAATTATGAAAATAGCGGTTATCTATGAAAATGGTATGGTATATCAGCATTTCGGACACTGCCGCGCCGTTAAGCTCTACACATTTGACGACGGCACTATGACTGACATGCAGGTAGTAAATCTCAACGGTGAGGGGCACGGCTCTGTGGCTGAATTCATGTCCGCCAACGGGGTGGAAGCCGTAATATGCGGTGGAATCGGCGCGCCTGCGGCAAAGCTGCTGCAGGACAAGGGCATAGAGCTTTGCGCGGGAGTGCAGGGCGACGCTGACAAGGCTGTTATGGATTACCTGATGGGCAGACTGAAATGCACTGATGTCTTCACCTGCGCCGACCACGGACATCACCACGGCGGCGAATGCGGCGGTCATTGCGGTCAGCGGCTTGGGTGAAAACGGTAAATCATAATTTATCTGTATAACGTCCACTCGCAAATCTTCGATTTTCTCGTTAGTTTTTTATGGGCTTCGCTTTTTTCCTATTGCAAGT
This sequence comes from Bacillota bacterium, assembly GCA_029005175.1. Taxonomy (GTDB): domain Bacteria; phylum Bacillota; class Clostridia; order Oscillospirales; family Acutalibacteraceae; genus RUG762. The sequence continues at coordinate 7,708 of JAQXFQ010000125.1, read as the reverse complement.
TTTTCTGGCACTTTGGTTTTGTGGGGGCTTTGCCCCCACACCCCCACAATGGGCGCTGCCCCTTGACCCCGCCAAGAGGACCAGTCCCCTTGGATTCCCATTGTTGCGTACTCTATGATAAATTATCATTTATTGAATATCTTGTCACTTCTACTCATTTTTTATAACAAAAAAATCCCGTCCGATTTTTCAAGAGAAAATTTCGGGCGGGATTTTGCGGTGCAATTTCAATCTTTTGTCAGCTTAAATAATTTTTATTTAACAGCCTCAAAGCCGTGCTTAAGGTCGGCTATAATGTCATCAATGTGTTCCGTACCTATCGAAAGGCGGATTGTGGTGGGTTTGATTCCGCAGTCAAGAAGCTCGGCTTCGGTCATCTGGGAATGTGTGGTGGAGGCGGGATGAATTACCAGAGACTTAACATCTGCCACGTTTGCGAGCAGTGAGAAAAGCTCCAGCGACTCGGTAAACTTCTTTGCCTGCTCGGCTGTGCCCTTTAATTCAAAGGTAAATATAGAGCCGGCTCCGTTGGGGAAATATTTCTTGTAAAGCGCGTGACTTTCATTTCCGCGCAGCGAGGGGTGATTTACTCGCTCAACCTGCGGATGCTTGCGGAGGAAATCCACCACCTTGAGCGCATTTTCCACATGTCGCTCCACTCTCAGCGACAGGGTTTCCAGACCCTGAATAAGTGCAAATGAGTTGAACGGACTGATCGTTGCGCCCTGATCTCTCATAAGCGTGGTGCGGATTTTGGTGACATATGCCGCCGCGCCGCATGCATCGGCGAAAACAACACCGTGGTAGGAGGGATTGGGCTGGGATATTCCGGGGAACTTGTCGTTCTGCTTCCAGTCAAATTTACCGCCGTCAACGATAACGCCGCCCATTACAGAGCCGTGACCGCCTATAAATTTAGTAGCGGAGTGAACCACTACATCCGCGCCGTGCTCAATCGGACGGAAGAGATAGGGCGTTGCAAAGGTATTGTCAACGATAAGCGGAATGCCGTGCTTGTGGGCGATGGCGGCAATCGCGTCGATATTTGCGACGTCGCTGTTGGGGTTGCCCAGCGTCTCGGCGTAGAGCAGCTTGGTGTTGGGCTGAATGGCACTCTCAAAATTCTTCGGGTCGCTTGCGTCAACAAAGGTAGTGGTGATTCCCGCCTCGGGCAATGTATTTGCAAAGAGGTTGTATGTGCCGCCGTAAACCGACTTGGAGGAAACCACATGGCTTCCGGCTGTAGCGATATTTCTCACGGCATAATCAATTGCCGCAGAGCCGGAGGCAGTAGCCAGAGCCGCCACGCCGCCCTCCAGAGCCGCAATGCGCTTTTCAAAAACATCAGAGGTCGGGTTCATCAGACGGGTGTAAATATTGCCGCCCTCTGTAAGACCGAAGCGTCCTGCCGCCTGTGCGCTGTCCTTGAAAACATACGAGGTAGTTGCGTAAATCGGCACTGCGCGCGCGTCGGTAGCGGGGTCGGGATTTTCCTGTCCCACATGTATCTGAAGTGTTTCAAATTTATAATTTTTATTATCTGCCATGAGTATGCACCCTTTCAAAAATTTGTCATCTTGTAATTTCCTACCGGTATGCTAGGATTATATCAGATAAATCCTACTTTGTCAATAGGTTATACGGAAATTATTTAAAAAATTTTGAAATTTATTTTTATATTGACAGATTGAACCATATCGTGGATAATTTTATTATATTTTAATCAAACAAGGAGCTTGCAAAAAATGTACGACAGCATTATCATCAAAAATCTGAAAATTTATGCATATCACGGCGTCAATCCCGAGGAAAAGCGGGACGGACAGACCTTTTTCCTCGACATCACCCTGCAAGCTGATTTGTCCCGCCCATGCATTTCAGATAAAGTGGAGGACACAATCAACTACGACGAGGTTTGCAACTGCGCCTATCGCATCATGACTGAGAACACATATGACCTCATCGAGCGTGCCGCACAGTCTGTCTGTGACGGCATACTCAATGAGTTTCCGCAGGTAATGCAAATCGAGCTTACCCTCAAAAAGCCCGACGCGCCCGTAAAATGTGATATTGAATATGCCGCCGTAAAAATATGCCGCGAGAGAAAGGACTGAATCGCATGAGAGCAAAAAAAGCAATCTTAGGGCTGGGCGCAAATCTCGGCGACGCCGAGAGCAGTCTCCGCCGCGCGCTCGAATGTATAAATTCCCTCTGTAAAACCGAGCTGCTGCGGGTGTCGGGCTTCTATGCAACCGAAGCGGTCGAGGTCAACGAGCCTCAGCCGCCCTACATTAACTGTGTGGCGGAAATCGAAACATCCCTCTCACCTAACGCACTGCTTGGGGCATGCCTTGGCATTGAATCGGCTCTGGGGCGGGTGCGCACGGGATACAAATCCCCCCGCACGGTTGACATCGACCTGCTGATTTATGAAAATTTCACGTCCGACAGCGAAGAACTGACCCTCCCGCACCCGCGCATGATGCATCGCGCATTCGTGCTGGTGCCGTTGTCGGAGTTATTCCCTGACGGAACGGCTCTCGGAGTTGAGTTCGGCGGCAGGCTGGGGGAAGTCGCCGGGCAGAAAATTGAATTGTACTCAAAATAAAGAAATCGCACCGTTTTTACATTTTGTAAATCCGGTGCGAATGAGTTTTTATTCAGCAGTTACTTGTGAATTGTAGTGGATAGTGGCGTTGGTGAGGTAATCGTTACCTTTGCTAATGGAAATCTTCTTCCATTCCTCTTCCGAGCCAGTGTAATACACATCTGTTAAACTTGTTAAATTATCAAATGCATACTCATTGATACTGGTAACAGACTTTGTAATTGTTATACTTGTTAAACTACTACATCCATTAAATGTCGAATGGTCAATAGAACTAATCCCATCTGGTATTACTATACTTTTTAGGCTTGTGCATTTAAAAAACACTCCGTATTCCATAACATCAACTGACTTTGGTATTTTTACATCAGCTAAACTTGTACACCATGAAAATGCGTCATGACCAATGTGAGACACAGAATCCGGAATTGTTATACTTTTTAAATTGATACAATATGAAAATGTATACGGACCGATCCAAGTAACCGATTCTGGGATTACTATATTAGATAAACTACTGCAATAATGAAATGAAGATCCTGCGAGCGTGGTTAACGAATCAGGAAGGATTACATCAGTTAAACTGCTGCAACCGAAAAATGTAGCACCATGAATAACTGTTACCAAATCAGGAATGGTGATACTTGTTAAACTGCTACACTTTGAAAATGCGGCATCGCCAATTTGCGTAATTGAATCCGGCAACACAATGCTTGTCAGATTATTACAGCCTTGAAATGCACGCCAACCTATGGCTGTAATGCTACCATCAAATACAACGGATGTTATGTCTGAACAATTATCATGCCACGGGTTTGTGGAAATATCCTCAAAATCCATCATTTTCCCGGTTCCGCTTATAATTAATACTCCGCTTTCGTATAAATCCCATGTCAGACTATCGCCGCAGGTGCCTGATTTTACAACTTCGCCGATATTTTTTCCGTCGGGGTAACAAACGAGGTTAGTTTTAGTCTTATTGAAAAGTATTCCCTCTGCGCTTGAGTAATTCTCATTATCAGCGGCAACATTTATTTGTGTTAAGCTCGTGCAATTCAAAAACGCATTGCTTCCTATCAGCTTAACCGAAGCTGGAATGGTTACACTGGTTATGCTTGTGCAGTTCTCAAATGCTCTGTCACTTATTTCCGTGACGTCCTTTCCAAAAATCTCCTCGGGAATCTCAAGATTAATTATACTCTCATCCAAAAGCCCCGTTATACATACAGTTTTGTCATCTTTTACCGAATACGAATATTCAATTTGACTTACAGATACTTTTTTGAGCGAGCTCATAAAATTAACCACAACATTAAATACTGCAAATATAACACAAACAGCCCAAATTACCAACAGCTTACCTTTATGCCGGGATAAAAACGAACTAAGTTTATGTTCTTTAGCCCCTTCCTTCTTATCCTTGGGCTCTGAAGTAATTTTTCCCTTGGCTATTAAAAAAGTTAATATTAAACTTATAACACCAATTATTCCACCGTCTCCTAATAATAATTGTAAATAATCCATAAACTTCACACAACCTTTTTACTCTTAGAGCATTTTTATTTATTATACTACTCTGAAATATTCATGTCAATTATGGAAATATCACAAGAATTAATCGCCGGATATAAGCATAACAGCAGACACATCACACACTTGTAACCGTGAATGCTGTATCTGCTGTCCCTTGATTCTTTATGTCTTTGTTTTGTCACAATATTATATCACATAATTATCCGCGCCGAAATTCTGCTGTTTATCAATAACATCCTGCAATGTGATGCCGTCGAGATAGTTGTTTATAACGTCATACAAGCCCTGCCAGATGGGAAGCGTCGGACAGTTCTCACAGCGGCTGCACTGATTGGGACTTTGCGCCAGACAGGCCACAGGGGCAAGATCGCCCTCGGTGTAGCGCAGAATATCGCCCAAAGTGTATTGGCTGGGAGATTTTGCCAGCTTATATCCGCCCTGAAACCCTCTGTTTGTCAGAAGCATGTTGGATTTATTGAGAATGGGAACGATTTGTTCCAGATATTTTTTAGAAATATTCTGCCGCGCAGCAATGTCCTTCAACGCAATAAATCCCTCATTCTGATGCTCCGCTAAATCAATGAGCATGCGCAGAGCATAACGCCCTTTGGTTGAAATCTTCATTTCACGTCCTCCTTAATTCATATCAACTTTGTATGATATTAATATAGCACATATTTACTCTGCTTTCAAGTAGATATAATATTAAATTTTTATATTGCAAAGCCATGCCAATATTTTTTGAAATAACGCAAAAACTCCCACGCGAATTTTCTAATAAGGAAATCAGGCGGGAGCTTGCATAATAAAAATATTGACACGAGATAAAAATCGTCATATAATAATTCACGGTGACACTGTTCACGTCGAATTTAAATATAAATTGCATACGGTAGGCGGTTGGTTCTTCCCCCACTCTTAAAGATGAGGGGAGGTGCTGTGATTATGGATTATACCACATTGATATTTTTCATAGTTATACTTATTTTGCTTGACAAAATACTTAACGGCAAAAAAAATTAACCGCCCTGTCGCCAAACGGAAACGGTTAATTTTTAACTGATTTTATTTGGAAGACCAACCGTCTACGCAATATATTTTAATCGCGCGGGCAGTGTCACCTTCTATATTTATTATAACTAATCACCTGCTTTTTGTCAATGCGTTTTGAGTTAAAAATATTGACACGAGATAAAAATCGTCATATAATAATTCACGGTGACACTGTTCACGTCGAATTTAAATATAAATTGCATACGGTAGGCGGTTGGTTCTTCCCCCCACTCTTAAAGATGAGGGGAGGTGCTGTGATTATGGATTATACCACATTGATATTTTTCATAGTTATACTTATTTTGCTTGACAAAATACTTAACGGCAAAAAAATTAACCGCCCATCTCGCCAAAGAATGCGGTTAATTTTTTATTAACTAAAAACTTGGGAGAACCAACCGTCTACGCAATATATTTTAATCGCGCGGGCAGTGTCACCTTCTATATTTATTATAACTAATCACTTGCTTTTTGTCAATGCGTTTTGAGTTAAAAAATATTGATACGAGATAAAAATCGTCATATAATAACTCATCTTTTGTATTATATTGCAGAAGTTGATTTATGCCAAGATTTCCTTACAATAAATGTAGTGCTTTTTTAACAGTTCGTTAGCAATATGGGGCTGAATGCAGTATATAATTATTGGGTAAATTATTTTTAAGAAAAGAGGCTTTCTTCTATTATGAGTCAACGGTTTAAAACCAGATTTAAGTTTGGAGTGCTGTTTGCCGCCATAGTTATTTTTATATATGCTTGCTTTATGAATTTTGGCAATGTAATTATTTTCTGTGCGTGGCTGCTCAATATTATCATGCCTTTGATTATCGGCTGCATGCTGGCTGTAGTGCTCAATGTGCCTATGAGGGGACTTCATCATCTGATTTCGCTTATTCCCAAAAAGCTGGGAAAAAAGATCAATGAAAATGTGATAAATGCAATCAGCCTTGTACTTACACTTATAGGGACTTTTTTGGTGATATTTTTGGTGTGCAGTGTGGTTGTGCCGCAGCTCATATCATCAATAAAAAGCATCGGCGAAACATTCCTGAATTATTATCCGACGCTGCTCAGCACACTGGAGCGATATGACATAGATACCAAGAACATTAAGGAGCTTATAGATTACCTTAATATAGATAAGCTGATAGGTCAGATAACTGAAAATGCATCTGCTATTATTACAACGACGTTCAGCGCAGCATCTTCAATATTCACTACGCTGTTTAATGCGTTTACCGGCTTTATTATTGCCGTTTATCTGCTGGCGAGCAAAAAGAAGTTCGGTCGGCAGGCAAAGAAATTGCTGTATGCCTACGTAAAGGAGTCGGTGGCTGACAAGATATATGATGTTGCTGTAATGAGCAGCAAAACATTTACCAATTTTTTCTCTGGGCAGTGCCTGGAGGCCTGCATTCTGGGTCTGCTTTTCTTTATCAGCATGAGTATATTCGGATTTCCGTATGCCAGTGTAATAAGCCTGTTTATAGGATTCATGGCTCTTATTCCGTATGTCGGCGCGTTTCTCGGAATGGCGGTGGGCTGCCTGCTTATTGTGATGGTTGACCCGATGAAAGCGCTTTTGTTTGCCGTGCTGTTTTTGGTTATCCAGCAGATAGAGGGTCAGCTTATTTATCCCAGAGTCGTGGGAACGTCTGTGGGGCTGCCCGCTGTTTGGACTATGCTTGCGGCACTCGTTGGCGGCGCGCTCTTTGGAATCGTGGGTATGCTGTTTTTTATCCCGTTCACGTCTGTCATTTATTCGCTGCTGAGAGAAAATGTCAATTTCAGGCTTAAAGAAAAGCATATTCAGATAACGGATTAAGCCGCAATATGAGTACAGTTGACCCCGGAACAGATTCGGTTTGTTCCGGGGTTTTTATAATTTATTATTAATGTGAGAAGCCACGTTATATGGAGAATTTGTTGTGCAAGAAGTTGAAAAAGGGTTAAAGGAAATTATGGCGAATTAACAAAGCTGAAAAAAGATCGAAAAAAAGCGAAAAAAGTAGTTGACAAAGGGAGATTGGTGTGGTAAGATAGGGAAGCTGTCGCAGAGAGACAGGCGAGAGCGAATCCGATAGCCGCCCGAAAGACGGGAGTTGAGCGCGGATTTGTGAAGGTCTGAAAGCGAGGCAAGCAAAAAAAGATTTTGAAAAAAGTCGAAAAAAGTGCTTGACAAACAAAACTCGATGTGATAGAATAAATAAGCTGTCGCAAAGAAATCGCGAAGCAAGTTCAAAAATAAAGATTAAAAAAATCTTGAAAAAAGTACTTGACAAAACGAAAACGATGTGATAGAATAGAAAAGCTGACGAACGAAAGTTCGGAAGCGACAGAACCTTGAAAATTAAACAACGTGACCATGAATCGTTTAGAAATAAATGAAACGTGGAGCTAAGAAATTAACCTGTAATTCCTTTGAGAATTGCTAAGCAATTACTCAAAAACAACAAATACACGGTAAAGAAATTTGCCGGTGTGAATCATGAGCGACAAAAGCTCTGAAAAATG
>JAQXFQ010000124.1 GCA_029005175.1 Bacillota bacterium | reverse complement strand
AGCCGCGCAGAGAATGCTGGATAAAGTACTGCTTGAAATGTAAGTGAGCAGGCGATAAATGATAATTTACCATAGAGTACGCAACGTCGGGAATCCAAGGGGGCAGGCCCTCTTGGCGGGGTCGAGGGGCAGCGCCCTTCGTGGGGGTTCGGGGGCAACGCCCCTGACCACCCAATATAAATTATGATTTATTTTAAATATCCATCAACAAAACAGAAAGGAAAGAAAATTTAAAAATGTCAGAACTAAACAGATTAGACCCATCGTATCTTGAAGAAACCATAGGGTATAAATTCAAAAATCGCAAGTATCTTTTGACCGCGCTTACACATTCGTCATATGCCAACGAGGGTAAGCATTTGCAGAGCAACGAGCGTCTTGAATTTTTGGGTGATGCGGTGCTTAGCATAGTGGTGTCGGAGCACCTTTATGCTAAGTTCCGCAGCAAGCAGGAGGGCGACTTGACCAAGCTGCGCTCCTCGCTTGTGTGCGAAACAACGCTCTGCGGATTTGCAAAGAAAATAGGCTTGGGCGAATACATAATGTTCGGACGCGGCGAAAAACATTCGGGAGGTGACAAACGCCCCTCGATACTCGCGGATGCATTCGAGGCACTGATTGCCGCGATATTCCTCGATGGAGGTATGGAGCAGGCGCGTGAATTTGTAATGGGTTTCGTTTTGGAGGAATTGCAGCATCCGAATGTGCGCAAGACGCGGGATTATAAGACTATGCTGCAGGAAATTATCCAGCAGAACGCGGAGGAAAAAATAAGCTATGTGCTGACAGGCGAGAGCGGACCGGATCACAACAAGCATTTCACGGTGGAGGTGCATCTGAATTCCAATGTGATAGGCAAGGGCGGCGGACGCAGCAAAAAAGAAGCCGAGCAGAACGCCGCAAAGGAAGCATTGGAGCTGATGGGCTATTGAAGCACGCGAATATTGCACTTTTTATCCCGCACAACGGCTGCCCGCATCAATGCTCATTTTGCAATCAGCGGACGATTTCGGGAGCTACTGAACAGCCGTCTGCCGATGATGTCCGTGCGGCTGTAAATACAGCTTTGTCCTCCAAAAATTTTGACGGAGCGAATGCTGAGATTGCGTTTTTCGGCGGCAGTTTTACGGCAATTGACCGCGATTACATGATTGAATTATTGCAGGCGGCGCATGAATTTATTGCAGGCGGCAAGGTCGCCGGAATCCGCATATCCACCCGCCCGGATGCAATCAGTGCGGAAATTCTGGATATTCTCGGGCAGTACGGCGTGACTTCGATTGAATTGGGCGCGCAGTCCATGCGTGACGAGGTTTTGCTCATGAATAAGCGGGGACATTCGGCGGAGGATGTAGTGAACGCCTCTGATTTGATAAAGAAATACGGCTTCTCGCTCGGTTTGCAGATGATGACGGGATTGTACGGCGACGACAACTGCGGTGCAGTATACACAGCGCAGCGAATCGCCCAATTGCAGCCTGACACGGTGCGGATTTACCCTACTGTCGTGCTGGAGGGCACAGAGTTGGCCGATAAAATGCGTGATGGAGATTACATGCCTCAGGGATACGGGGATGCGGCGGATTTGTGCGCGGAGCTGCTGGAATTTTTTGAGCAGAGGAACATACGCGTGATAAAGCTTGGGCTTCACGCTTCGGACGGTGTGGACGGCAACCGCGTGGGCGGCGCATATCACCCTGCGTTCAGAGAACTGTGCGAGGGACGGATTTATCTGAACAAAATGCGGCGTTATCTTGCGGAAAATTATCCGCAGGGCGGGGATTTTGTCGTGTATGTCGATAAGCGCGAGCTTTCCAAGGCTTGCGGACAGAAGAAATGCAACATTGCAGCTCTTTCCGAGGGCGGCTGGAGCGTGAAAATTAAGGGAAAGGATTTTGAAAATGGCGAAAAAGAAAGAAGAGTATGTAAATTTGAGCCGATTCATCAGCAAAATTCTGCGACACCAGCCGTCGATAATCGGGATTGAGTTGGAACGTGACGGCGCGTGGGCGAATGTTGATGAATTGATTGTCGGAATCAACCAACACGGCAAGTTTAAGATAGATCGCGGGTTGTTGGAGAAAATCGTGGCTAATGATAGCAAGGGACGTTACAGCTTTAACTCAGACGGAACTAAGATTCGCGCCAATCAGGGACATTCTATTGATGTGATAATCGAAATGGAAAAGCGTCTGCCGCCGGAATTTTTATGCCATGGCACTGCGGCGCGTTTCATTGACAGCATAATGCTTCAGGGACTTCTGCCGCGCTCCAGGAATTTCGTGCATCTGTCGCCCGATTATGAAACAGCCGTGACGGTCGGATACCGCCACAGCAGACCCGAAAAGCCTGTGATATTGAAAGTTCACGCGGCGCAGATGGCGGAGGACGGCTACGAATTTATGATTTCAGATAACGGCGTGTGGCAGATAAGGAATGTGCCGCCGCAGTATTTGGAGATAATGGACGAGATTTAAACTAAGTATTTTATGATTGGAAAAATTTTATGATGATAAGATTAGCTGAAAAGGCGGATTTGCCGAGTATCAATCAACTAAGGCTGCAGGTGCATGAGCTTCACGCAGGCGGCCGTCCGGATATTTTTCAGCCGCAGTTTAATGCGGAGCTGACAGACCACATTTACGACATATATGACGACGAAAATTCTGAGATAATTGCCGCCGAGATTGACGGCAAAATCTGCGGCTTCGCGGTGGTTGAATTTATCGAAAAGCCCGAATCGCCTTACAGTCTGGCGCGTAATTTTTTGCGCGTGGTAGAATTCGGTGTGGATAAATCTTGCAGGCGTCAGGGTGTAGGCACTCAGCTTTTTGATTACATAAAGAGCTTTGCGGCGGAGAAAAATCTCGACACGGTGGAGCTTGATATGTGGGAATTTAACGAAGGCGCGTTGAAATTTTACGAATCGGTGGGATTTAAAACCTACCGCAGATACATGGAATTTAAATCATAATTATTCTGATAATTTTGTGACGAAAGGAGTGCATCCATGCGTTTAAAATCGCTTGAAATAATGGGCTTCAAATCCTTCCCCGACAAGGTGAAGATGAATTTTGTGCCCGGAATTACGGCGGCTGTCGGTCCGAACGGCAGCGGCAAAAGCAACATCAGCGACGCGGTGCGCTGGGTATTGGGTGAGCAGGCGACGCGAATTCTGCGAATAAAGTCGATGGAGGACGTAATTTTCGGCGGCACGTCACAGCGCAAGGCGTTGGGATTTGCCGAGGTCGTGCTGACTATCGACAACACCGACCGCGGACTTGACTTCGACAGCGACGAGGTGGCGATAACCCGCAGATACTACCGCTCAGGCGACAGCGAATATAAAATCAACGGCAAGCCCGTCCGATTGAAGGACATCAACGAGCTGTTTATGGACACCGGCATGGGTCGCGACGGCTATTCAATTATCGGACAGGGCAAGGTTGCGGACGTTGTAAACGCCCGCTCGGAGGAACGCCGCAGTATATTTGAGGAAGCGGCTGGAATATCAAAATACCGCTATCGCAAGCAGGAGGCGGAGCGCAATCTCGCTCGCGCCGAGGACAATCTGGTGCACTTGGATGTAATTATGTCCGAGCTTGAGGGGCGAGTGGAGCCGTTGCGCCGTGACGCCGAGAAAGCCAAGCAGTACCTCGAATTGATGGAGCAGAAAAAGTCGGTTGAAATCGGACTTTGGCTGAGCACATTGAGCAAGTCCGCCGAGCTGCTGCGAGATTGGGATTACAAGGAAACGCTTGCACGCAGTCAGCAGGAGGAAATCGACAACGCAATTCAGCAGATTGAAGCCGACATTGAGCAGAAGTTCACACACAGCAATCAGCTTGCCGCACAGCGCGACGAGATGATGCGGCGTTCTGCCGAGCTTGAAGAATCCGCAGCTAAAATTGACGGCGAGGCTGCTGTTTTGGAGAACGACATATCCCACCGCAATGAGAGAATCGAGCGGCTCACGGCTGAAATCAATGAATTTGAGCGTACGGGCGACGGAATGAAGCTGGAAATCGAGGAAAAGCAGCGTGAAATTGAGCAGAAGAAAATTCAGCTTGCAGAAAAGCAAACAATTGCGGAGGATTTGAAGGCTCAGCTTGAATCCCTACGCACCGATGACAGCGAATTCAGCCGAAAAATAAGTGAATTGATGGCGCGAAGAAGCGAGATTACCGCTGAATTGGCATCGGCGCAGGTAGGGCTTGCCTCTGCGCAGTCACAGATAGGTGAAATAACCGCGCGTCTGGAGAACGTCGACAGTGAGATTGAGCGCAGACAGCTTGAAATCGAAAAACTGGAATCAGGCAAGAAGCTGACCGAAGAGGCAATTGTCGGAGCGGAAGCGCGCTTGGTGGAAATCGACGGCGAAATCGAAGAAATGCGCGGAAAATTGCAGATTCTCCGTGAGCAGGGCGCAAATGTCAAGCGTGACAGCGAAAATGCGGAATTGGATGCAAAGGGTCACGAGCGCAAGGCGCGTATTCTTGAGGATTTGGAAAAGAGCATGGAGGGCTTTGCAGGCAGTGTGCGTTCGGTCATGAAAATGGCTGAAAACGGCACTCTGACGGGTATCCACGGCCCGGTGTCGCGACTGATTGACGTGCCGGGTGAATACGCTGCCGCAATCGAAATTGCGCTTGGCGGCAACATGCAGAACATCGTTGTGGATAATGAGGACGATGCAAAACGAGCCATTGCGCAGTTAAAGCAGAGTAAGGCGGGGCGTGCCACATTCCTGCCGCTTACCACCATAAAGCCTGCGCGGTTCAGCGAAAACGGACTTTCCGACTGCGAGGGCTACATAGGAATTGCGGCGGAACTTGTGAAATACGACAGTAAATATGCAAACATTATTTCCAATGCGTTGGGCAAAATATGCATAGTTAGGGATATTGACTGTGCAGTTGCCATTGCGCGCAAATACAGCTACCGTTTCAGAATAGTAACGCTTGACGGTCAGGTAGTCAATGCAGGCGGTTCGATGACGGGTGGTTCGCTGGCTAAAAATGCGGGCTTGCTGGCGCGTAAGGGTGAAATTGAGGCTCTGCGGAAGAAATCCGCTGACTGCATGAAAAAATGTGAATCACTGCGCGAGAAATTCGCCGAGTTGGAGCAGGAGACTGCTCAGGTCAAGGCTGATATTCAGGAAAGCAACGATAAGCGTCAGGTTGTCAGCAATGATAAAATTCGTTTTGAGAGCGATTTGAAGAATTACATCGCCAATATCGAAACACTTACCGAAGAAGCAGCCAGACTTATCAATGAGCGCGGCAGCGCGGGCGATAGAACTAATTCTCTGAATGAAAGTATTGCGACGGCTGAGGAGAAAATTAATGTTTTGAATAAACAGCTTTCCGACACCGAGAGTGAAATCACGGGCAGCAACGATATACGTGCCGAAACTTCACGCAAGCGCGAAGAACTTTCCGCCTCGCTCAGCGACATAAGCATGGCAGTGATGTCGCTGTCCAAGGACATTGAAGCGGCGGGCAATTCAATACGCGACATGGAGAGCCGCCGCAGTGAGCAGGCGCAGCGCATTGAGGGCATGAGGGAAGAAATTCAGAATCTTACTGTCGAGAACGAACAGACTATCGGACGTGCGGCTCAAATGCGCCAAAATGCAGAGCAGAGCAGAGCCGAAGCAGTGAATTCACGGGAGGGCATGAGTGAGCTTGCAAAGCAGCGTGAGCAGACCGAGCGGGAAATTCACGAGCTGCGCCGTCAGTCAAAGGAAAAATCCGAACAGCGCGAGGCAATTACGGGCGAGGTTACACGACTGGAAGAACGCCGGGTTGCAGCTCAGAAAGAATATGACGAAATCATAATGAAGCTGTTGGAGGAGTACAATCTTACACGCAGAGAGGCCGAGGCTCAGTTTGAAAAAGCCGAAAATCCGAGGGAAGCCGACCGCAGGGTGAAGGAGCTTCGCTCGGCAATGAAGAAGCTGGAACCCGTAAATCTGGGAGCAGTAGAGGAGTACAAAGAGGTATTTGAAAAATACACTATGTACAAAACTCAGATTGCCGACGTACAGAAATCCAAGGCTGAACTCAATAAGCTTATTGAGACGCTCACCGAGCAGATGAAGGAGCTTTTTGTACTCAAATTCGATGAGATAAACAAGCACTTCAAGTCGATATTTACCGAGCTGTTCGGCGGAGGAAGCGGCTATCTGGAGTTGACCGACCGCGAGGATGTGCTGGGCTGCGGCATTGAAATTCATGCACAGCCGCCGGGCAAGACTATCAAGAACATCGACCTTTTCAGCGGCGGAGAAAAGACTGTTATCGCGGTTGCGATTTACTTTGCGATTATGAAGGTCAACCCCTCGCCGTTCTGTATTCTCGACGAGATTGACTCAGCACTTGACGAGCGGAATGTCGATAATATTGCAGAATACTGCCGCAGAATGAGCGGTTCTACGCAGTATATCATCATAACCCACCGCCGCGGTACTATGGAGGTCGCCAACATGATTTACGGCATTACAATGCAGCAGGACGGCGTGTCAAAGCTGCTTGAGCTGAAGATAGACGAAATCAGCGAAAAGCTGGGGGTTGATTAGAATTGGAATATAAAAATGTGAAAATCCATAAGGTGAGATTTATTGAACCCGGCAATTTGCCCTACAGAAAATCGCTGAAAAACCTTTATATGTATGACAAGTACATACGAACACCGTCAATCGGACTTCTGACGCTTGCTACTATTGTAAATCAGCGCGATTATGATGTCTTTATGTACAGCGAGTCTATTTCAAAAATCAAATGGAACGATGTGCTGGATGCTGATATTGTGTTTATCGGAATTTTCACATTTAATGCAAATCGCGGCTATGAACTGGCAGAATACATCAGAAAAAACTCAGAAGCAGTGGTTGTTATGGGGGGACTGCATGCCTCAATGAATTATCCCGAGGCATGCGGGCATTGTGATTATGTACTGCTGGGGGAAGCCGATGAATCCATTCTTGAACTCTTAGACACCCTGGAAAACAACAAGGCTGTAGACTTCCCAGGAGTTGCATATAAGGAAAACGACAAAATTATTAATACAGGATGGCGCCGCCCTCCCGAAAATATAGACATCATCCCTGACCGCGACCTGCTTTACAATTATCAGAAAATGGCAGGGCATAACACGATATGGGCGCAGGTTCACGCTTCGCGCGGGTGTCCGCACAACTGCGACTATTGTGCGCTGGTTCGTCATTTCGGAAGAAGAGTTCGCACACGTTCGCCGCAAAATGTGGTGGATGACATAAAATATTCAATTGAATTTCACGATAAAAGGCACCACCGTCTGGCTAAAATGCTGTGGATTACGGATGACAATTTTTTTGCAGACCGTCAGTGGGCAATGGATGTGCTCAATGCCATTATCGACAGCGGAATAAAATATCAGTTTACCGTTCAGGCGCGATACGAAGTGGGATATGATGATGAAATGCTGGATTTGCTCAAAAAGGCAGGTTTTACGGAACTGGCCATGGGAATTGAATTCCTTGAGGATGAAGCGTTTGAGAATTACCACAAGAAGAGCACCTATGGCGACATTGTGCGTTCGGTGGAAAATATTCAAAGACACGGTATGCGGGTCAGGGGCTTGTTTATAGTGGGTGCTGACAATCACGAAAAGGGTGTCGGTGATCGGCTTGCGGATTTTGTTATTGAACATAATATATGCGGTGTGCTGATTCAGTCGATGTATTTTATACCCGGCACGCCTGTGTATGACACGCATAAGGATAAATTAATTCACTGCGACTGGTCTAAATACAACGGAAATGTCGTGCATTATCCCGAAAAAATTTCACCGTATGATTTGCAGCTTGAAATAATTCACGCAAGCCGGAAAATATATTCCTTCCGCAGGTTGATTGATGCTATAATTCACAAACGTGGAACAGAGCAGCTTTTGTTCGTGGGCGAATATTTCTGGCAAAAGGGCGTGCGAGCGGACTTGAAGGCGCAATTGCCGTATCTCAAAAAGATGACCGAAAAATCGGGGCTTTATCAGGAATAATAAAGAGGAATTTATTATGGTACGAGAAATTACAGACAGCGATTTTGAGGGATTGATGAGACTGTATATGCAGCTTCACGACAATCCTTTGCCTGAAAAAACAGACGAAATTATGGATTTGTGGCACAGTATTCTGAACGACAAAAATCATCATATAATTGTGGCAGAGGTCGGCGGCGAAATCGTTTCGTCCTGCGTATGTGTGATTATACCGAATCTCACGCGCGGACAGCGGCCGTATGCTTTTGTCGAGAATGTAATAACCGATGAAAAGCATCGCAAGCAGGGGCTGGCAACGGCTTGCCTGAATTACGCAAAGGAAATTGCCGAGGGCGAAAACTGCTATAAGATTATGCTTCTCACAGGCTCCAAGCAGGAAAGTACATTGAATTTTTACGAGCGCGCAGGATACAACCGCAACGACAAAACAGCCTTTATTCAGTGGCTTTAATTCAAATTTTTTTAAACAGAGAGGAAAATAAATTATGGGTCTTTTTCAGAAATTAAAAGAAGGTCTTAAAAAAACGCGCGATGGAATTATGGGACAGATAGACGCGCTTTTCAAGCGTTTTACCAAGGTTGACGAGGAGCTTTTTGAGGAACTTGAGGAACTCCTTATCGCCGCCGACGTGGGTATGCTCACATCAGAAAAAATATGCGATACACTCCGCGACAAGGTAAAAAAGACAGGCACAAAGGAGCCGCAGGAGGTTCGCAGCCTGTTGATTGAAACTATTGCCGAAATGCTTGAGGGCGATATGGAGCTAAAGCTTGACACCAAGCCGTCGATTATCCTTGTAATCGGCGTCAACGGCGTGGGTAAGACTACCACAATCGGCAAGCTCTGCTCGAAATTCCGCAAGGAGGGCAAAAAGGTAGTCATAGCGGCGGCTGATACATTCCGTGCGGCGGCTATCGACCAGCTTGAAATCTGGGCGGAGCGCGCTAAGTGCGACATCGTAAAGCACACCGAGGGAAGCGACCCGGCTGCGGTAATATTCGACGGCGTGAGCGCGGCAAAGGCTCGCAAGGCGGACATTCTCATCTGCGATACGGCGGGACGTCTGCACAACAAAAAGCACCTTATGGATGAGCTTGCAAAAATAAACCGCGTTTTCGACCGTGAGGCTCCCGACTGTTCACGCGAGGTTCTGCTCGTGCTGGACGCAACTACAGGTCAGAATGCCATCAATCAGGCGAGAGCATTCAAGGATACCGCAGGCTTGACCGGCATTATTCTTACCAAGCTGGACGGCACTGCGCGCGGCGGCGTTGTGCTTGCCATCAAGGAAGAGCTGGGTGTTCCCGTGAAGTTCATCGGTGTGGGCGAGAAAATCGAGGACTTGCAGCCGTTTGACCCCAAGGCATTTGCGGCGGCACTCTTTGACAACGCCGACAAGGTGGGCGATTTTGAAATCAAGCTGGGTCATGAGGATGATGCTTCAGATGAAGAGGACGATGAATAATGGATAAAGTTAAGTTTGTTGCCGCTACCAACAACAAAAACAAGCTGAAAGAGTTTGCTCGGATTTTGGAGCCGCTGAATATCGAGGTACTTACAGTCTCACAATGCGGCGGCGAGAACATTGACCCGGTGGAGGACGGAGAAACCTTTGAATCAAACGCAATTATCAAGGCGAAGGCTTTTGCCGAGGCACTCGGAATGCCTGCGCTGGCAGACGATTCGGGACTTTGCGTGGACGCGCTGGACGGCGCGCCGGGGGTGTATTCAGCCAGATATTCGGGCGAGGGGGACGCGGCGAATAATGCGTTGCTGCTGAAAAATCTCGAGGGCGTTCCTATGGAAAAACGCACCGCGCGATTCGTTTGCGCAATCTGCTGTGCATACCCCGACGGCAGATATTTTACCGTGCAAGGAGAATGTGAGGGCAAGATAGGCTTTGAGCCTAAGGGCAGCAACGGCTTCGGCTACGACCCGCTTTTCTTCATAGAAACGGGCGAGAGCTTCGCTGAGATTTCAGGCGAGCGTAAGGATTCCATGAGCCATCGCGGTAAGGCACTCAGACTGCTGGCTGAGCGGTTGGAGGAAAATGAAAAGTTGCGCAATAAATGATAATTTATCATAGAGTACGCAACGCCGGGAATCCAAGGGGACTGGTCCTCTTGGCGGGGTCAAGGGGCAGAGCCCAGGGTGGGGTCGTAGGGGCAAAGCCCCTACAAAGCTGAAGTGCAAGATAAACTTGCAATAGGAAACAATGCGAAGCCAGTGGAAAACTAACGAGAAAATCTTTGATTTTCAAGTGGACGTCACGCAGATAAATTATGATTTATCTGTATTGCCGATTTTGATTATTTATAATTCTTAGAATTATTTGTAAAATATTAGGCTTGCATATTGCAGACAGAGTAAAAATAATGTAAAATACTTTGTATTATTTATTTTTGGAGGAAATTGAATGTTAAACAGCAAACAGAGAGCATTTCTGCGCTCGCTTGCCGCCGATGTTGACACGATTGTCATGGTGGGCAAGGGCGGACTTGCGGATAATATAGTTAAGCAGACTGAGGACGCACTGACTGCGCGCGAGCTGGTCAAGGGCAAGGTTCTGGAAACAGCTCCCATTGATGTGCGAGAGTGCGCCGAGCAGCTTGCCGAGCAGACAAATTCGGATGTAGTGCAGGTAATCGGACGCAAATTCGTGCTTTTCCGTGTGAATAAGAAAAATCCCGTCATCGAGCTTCCAAAGGACAAGAAAAGAAGATGAAAATCGGATTTTTCGGCGGCACATTCAACCCGCCGCACAACGGACATCTGAATCTTGCGCGGCTGTGGAGCGAGCGGCTGAGGCTGGACAAATTTCTTATAATTCCCACGGGAACACCGCCGCACAAGGCGAATTCAGATGTGCCTGCCGAGGTGCGTCTGGAGATGTGCCGACTGGCGGCGAAGGATTCGGGGGGACTGCTGGAGGTCAGCGACTTTGAGGTCAAACGCAGCGGCAAAAGCTACTCGGTAATTACACTCGGCGCACTTCATGAGATTTATCCTGACAGCGAGATTTATATGGTGATGGGCGCGGATATGTTTGTCACGCTGGAAACGTGGTATAATTTCGATAAGCTTAAAACGCTTGCGACATTCTGCACCATGCCGCGCGACGGAGTTTCGGCGGACGAGCTGAACCAATATCGTGAACATCTGAATGAGGTCGGCTGCTGCGGTATTGTGGCGGATGAGCGCGAGGTCGATATATCCTCGTCCAAAATAAGAGAAATGGTAAAAAACTCTCAGTCGATAAGCGGACTTGTACCGCAAAGTGTGGAACGATTTATATACGATAACAAACTTTATTTATAGCTTGACGAATAGATTTGATGAAAGGACTGACAGCGTTGACAGAAAAGGATAGAAAGCATTACACCAAACACCTCAAAAAACGTCTGACCGACTGGAGATTTAATCATTCGGTCAATGTTTCCGCAGAAGCCGTGAGGCTTGCCGTAAAATACGGCGGCGATGTGGAAAAAGCTGAATTTGCAGGTCTGATGCATGATGTTATGAAAGATGCGGGCAAAAAAGAACAGCTTGAAATAATACAGAAATACGGCGTGGAAATGAACGATGTAGAAAAAAGCGCACCTTCGCTTTGGCATGCGATTGCCGGCGCAGTATATCTGGAAAAGGAGCTTGGCATTACTGACCGGGATATTATCAATGCGGTGCGTTATCACACCACAGCGCGCGCAGGCATGAGCCTTTTGGAAAAAATAATATATATTGCGGATTACACATCTGCCGAGCGCGATTATGACGGTGTGGAACAAATGAGGGAAGCATGCAACATCAGTCTGGAGCTTGCAATGAAAGAAGCACTGACCTTCAGTATTGAGCTACAGATAAAAAAACATGCTCCCATTGAACCTCACACCTGCGATGCATACAATGAAATAATGCTGGGCAATTAGCTTATGTACATCTGCGAAAGGGGAATTTAACATGAGTTATAATGACAGAAATTCGTATGATGATGATAACTTTGAAAGTGCGGATAATGAAAACTATGTGGATGATTATTTTGCGGCGATGATGCGAAAGCGTCGAAGGGCGGCGGAAGCAGATGAAGCATCGCGCCGTTCTGTAGAAAAACCCCGCCGCAGAAATCGTGTTGTCGATGATGATAGATCGAATACCAAAGAATATCAGCAGCATTATACTGCAAGAGATCCTGAAAGAAAAAGACGAAGGCAGCAGGAGCTTGAGCAGCGACGCCGTTATACCCGGTCGAATAACCGTAATTTACAGTCACGCGGCGGCAGTCCCCAGGCAAAACGATCGCAGGCGGTCTCACGCAATCCGGCAGTCAATTCTGCTGTCAGAAAGAAGCCGTCAGTGGCTTATTCGGCGAATGCTAAAAGACAGAAACAGAACAACGGGAAACAGAGCAGTACGATTATAGTTGCGACATGCTGCCTGTTAATAATAGTATCGTTGCTTGCCTCAATGGCGGTGAATGATTTGTATACCTCAAAATCGCTGTTTTCTGATGACGGTGCCAATGATGCGGATGACACTACAATTCAGGAGCGTTTAATTACGGCTGAAGAAAATAAGGACAAGGTGACGTATTTTCTGATAGTCGGCGTGGATAAAAGCACCAAGCTGACTGACTGTATTTGGATATTGTGCTTTGACAATGCGGCGCATCAGATGAATGTTATGCAGATACCGCGCGATACATATGTTGGCGATGCGAGTCCTTTTCCTCACAAGGTGAACTCAGTCTACGGTAATCCGCAAACGGTCAATTGGTGTGAAACCTGTGATTGCGCGGTTAAGCGCAGTGAAATGACCAACCGTATTCACAACGTATGCGGTAAGAAAGTCGGCAGGAAAACGGAGAGCAATATCAGTGCGCTGATACGTTTTATAAACAATTACCTCGGTTTGCCGATTGACCATTATGTCCTGTTTGACTTTGCAGGCTTTGAGAAGGTCGTGGACGCTATGGGCGGCGTTGATATTACTCTTGATGAGGAACTCAGAGTGTATCCGAACAAGAAAGACTATGTGACTCTGCCGGCCGGTAAAAATCATCTGGACGGAGCGATGGCACTGAAATTCATGCGCAACCGCCAGGCATATACAGAGGGCGATTTGGGGCGTGTGAAGGCACAGCGCAAAATAATTCACGCGATGCTGGAAAAGGTTACGGATATGTCTGTGCTTGAGATTTTGTCGGTGCTCACGGCGGCATACGGAAATTTCAGCACCGATATGAGCATTGAGAACATTCGCTCGTTCATATCGCCTGTCAAAAAATGCGGCGCGGACGCGCTGAATATGTTTGAGATGCCGGGGTACTCGCATTGGGGAATTCCCCACAGCACACACCAGTCTTATTATGTATGTTATAAAGGTAAGACGCTGGAAGCAATCAATACATATCTTATGCCTTACGGCGATAAACTAACGGCAGAGGATATTAATTTCCCCGTGCCTGTTGATTAATTAAATTTATAGAATCAGGAGAATAAGACATGGAATCAAAGGATATGGCACTTCAGTGTGCAAAGATACTGATCGACAAGCTCGCAAAGGATTTGTCGGTAATATATGTACGCGAGGTAACATCGCTTGCAGATTATTTCGTAATAGCAACGGGCGGCAGCTCCACACACGTCAAGGCTCTCGCAGACGAGGTTGAATTCAAGCTCAAGCAGGATGGCATAGCGCCCGACCACATTGAGGGTCACGGCTCGAATTCATGGATAGTCATGGATTACAACAATGTAGTTGTGCATGTGTTCAGCGAAGAAGCCAGAGAATTCTACGATTTGGAAAGATTGTGGAAGGACGGCGAAAAGCTGGAGCTAAACTTTGACTGATATATACGAAATAAACGGCGGTTGACCTCACACACGGGGACAGCCGCCGTTTTGATGTACAATAATTTTTTGAGGAGGGGTTTAATTATGAACCACTTGGGAACACAGACAATTGAAACAGAACGGCTTATATTGCGGAGATTTTGTGCAGATGACGCTCAGGCTATGTTTAACAACTGGGCGAGCGACGCGGAGGTGACCAAATTTATGACATGGCCGCCCTATCAGAGCGTTGGAGGCGTTGCATGCTATCTTGAATTTGTAGAGAATTCTTATGAAAAAGGTGAGTTGCACTGGGCGATTGAGCTTAAAGAAATAGGCGAGCCTGTGGGTGCAATATCTGTTGTGAGTATAAATGAAGCCGTGAAGTCGGTCGAAATCGGCTACGGCATCGGTCGCAATTGGTGGCACAACGGCATTACTTCAGAAGCATTCGCGGCGGTGATAAAGTTCCTGTTTGATAATACCGACGTCAACCGCATCGAAGCAAAACACGATGCGCGAAACGTAAATTCGGGCAGAGTAATGAAGAAATGCGGCTTGAAGTACGAGGGCACATTGCGGCAGGCGGGTTTTAACAATCAGGGCATTTGTGATTCGGCTGTTTATTCAATATTGAGAGAGGAATATGAAAATGAATTTAATAATTGATACAAAATCTGCATATTTTGATTGACAAAATCGGCAGATTGCGGTAAATTATTATTAACACGTTATTTTGAATAACTATATTCAAAGAAGGATGGTTTTCAGATAATTATGAAATACGATTTTAAAGCTATTGAAAAGAAATGGCAGCAGAAGTGGGAGGACGCAGATTGTTTCCATGCGGAGATAGATCACTCCAAGCCCAAGTTCTATGCTCTGGTTGAATTCCCCTACCCGTCGGGAGCGGGTCTGCATGTCGGACACCCGCGTTCCTACACCGCTTTGGACATCATCGCCAGAAAGCGTCGTCTTGAGGGCTACAATGTTCTCTATCCTATGGGATGGGACGCTTTCGGCTTGCCTACGGAGAACTTTGCAATCAAAAACCATATCCATCCTGCTGAGGTAACAAAGAATAATGTTG
>JAQXFQ010000123.1 GCA_029005175.1 Bacillota bacterium | reverse complement strand
GATTGCGCTGAATTTGTCCTTGAATTTCTGACTGTCCTTCTTGATGCGGAGCAATTTATAAATAAATCTTGCGTAAATTTTAACCAATCGGGTCTTTGCCTGACGCTTATTTTCATTCAGGCTTACCTTCACGCCCATCATGTTTTCCATGTATTTTTTGTTGGTTTCATACCCGGGATAAAGGGAGGTCATTTTGTACCAGCTATTGAGACGATAGTAGATTTTATTCTCATAAAAGCTGAGCATATTCTGCAAATCGTCCTGTACCTCGTCAATGTTCTCCTGCTTGATATAGAAATTCTTAAGTGTTTGGTTGTAAACCTTGGCGTAAACCTCGCGCGCAAACGAATAAGTCAGAGGAGTGGTTGGTCCGGAATAGCTCTCGATTATGTTTGAATTGTCGTATATTGTGCGGAATTTGCTCTTGTCAATACCTTGGTAATTGGTAATAGTCCGGCTTTGCAGAATGTATATCTCGTCGTTTTTCACACAAAATTCTATATCCTGCGCCCTCCGGACGGGGTAGCTCTTTTCTATGGTCTGCCCGATTTTGTAAAGTTCGCCAAGCAGCTTTTCTTGAATATCTACACCGTCAACTACGGACTTATACGCTATATCGCCAAAGAAATCTACAACATAATCCGAGCTGTCGCTTGTGCCCGACACCAGTTTTTCGCCGGTGCCTGCCACCACGCTTATAAGTGTCTCGTCAGGGTCGTTTGTCTGAGGATTTGAGGTGAACATAACTCCCGCGTAATCCGCCTCTATCATGCGCTGAATTATGACGCTTACGCTTATCGAACGGTTTATAAGACCATTTGCTCCGCGGTATTCCATAATTCGCTCGGAGAAGCAGGATAGGTAGCACTTTTTGATGTATTCAAATATATCATCGCTTTGCGAGACGTTCAGATACGACTCCATCATGCCCGCGAAGGAATGCGCCTCTGAATCCTCATCTGTCGCGCTGGAACGCACGGAAAGCTCATCTCCGGGCGCAAATGTATCGTGAATTTTCTGCGTTACCGTCTGCCTGATCTCATCTGAAAAATCCTGCTCCTCAATCAGCTTGAGAATTTTAAGGCGGCTCTGCTCGCTGTAATTGTCCAGCAGGCTCATATATTCTCCGCGTTTTTCACCGAGAAATGCCGCAAAGCAATCCGACGTGAGTGCAAACCACGCAGGTACATTCATTTTATTTTTATCCAGATGTGCCAGATTAAACGCCTTGCCGCCCACCTTATCTACACGGGCATCGCCATCTGCGGATTTATATATCATTTTGATCTGCTCCTTTTGTATACACCATAAAACAGCGGTATTATTAACGAAAAAATCAGAAATACGTATGTCGGCACAGTTAAAAGCAATCCTGCGGGACTGCTTACCGTCAGATAATACAGCGACAGCAGAAACATCAGAAATTGCTGCATCACAGTGAATTTTTCTTCTAAAATAACATACGGCACAAACAACAAGGCAACTGTGCCGATATATCCGTAGCTGAATATATTCGCCGTGCAAAAAATTACCGACAGCGCGATGTCCAAAAGCACAAGTTCTTTTTTGCTCAGAAGCTGCGTCCTGCGCTGAGCGTCCCTTTCAAAATCAAAAATATCATCCGTGACCCGAATCATGCATAGCAGCGTCACAAGCACGAAAAATAAATTCACTGAAAAATTCACACAGGCTATGAGACTTATCAGCACGGTAAAAAACAGGCTTATCAGCGAGTAAATCACAAGCATTGATCGGCGCAGGAAATATTTCACCATCCTCATTTCATCAGCACCTTGTTGTAAACCTTCGCCTTGAACATTACCGACTTTCGGCTCACACCGGCATAGTCACAGAGAAAGTTGAGTTCATCCTCAGGCGGATTGTCGAGCCATGCGTTTTTAATAAGCTTCTCCGCTTCTTCCCGGGAAATATCGCCCATTCTCAGCAGTGCGCTCACCTCCGGCAGCACATGCGGACGACCCTCGGCGCACTGATAGATATAACGCACAGCGTTGTGAACCTTGCAGTCATAATGGACATAATCGCTGCCCCTGACCTTCCATGATGTGTTATTCTCAAGGAACTCCACGATTTCCTTTTCGTCGTACGGATGATATAGAAAATACGCCACGAATTCGCGGAAATCGCTCGGGTCAACGTCGTTAAAGAGCATGCCGCCCGCGTACTCCATAAGCTGTTTATCGAGCTTCTGGCTGATACCGCCAAGCAATCTGTTGTAGAGCGAGTTTATGTCAACATCGTTTATGCTTTTCAATCCGGCATCCAACAAATCGGCAAACACGTCGTTGTTGTAGGCTCGGAGCATCTGTTCGGGGCTTCGACCGTGAATGCACATACCCGCATTCACCTTGGAGGCATAATTTATCATGGAGGCATACCCGATGTAAGAGCATGCAATGCAAGGTACAAGCCACTTGCTCATGGAATAGTGGTAGAATTTTTTCAGCATCTCGGAATCATAGGTGATATACTCATGCTCCACCCCGAATTCAGCTACAAGACGGTCGATATTCTCCCTTGCTTCGTCAGTGAAAAATCCGTTGTTCATGGTGAATGCCTTTACCTTGAGCTTGTACTTATACACAAGCTGGTGCAGCAGAAACATGCTGTCCTTGCCGCCGGAAATACCCACCACGGCATCATAGTCATATTTACCTCTCACTCGCTCGATTCGCTCCACAAAAAGCTGCTCCAGCCTTTGGTAATCGTCAAGCTGCGGCTTTATGTCAAGGTAGGCTTTGCAGAAATTGCATATATGACTTTTGTCAAAGCTGATATTTCTCACTGACGTGTCATTGAGACAATTGGCGCATACATGTCGTTTTTTCATAATTTAATCAAGCTCCTTCGCAAATACTGCGTATCTTTTCTCCATGGACTCCACGCTTTTGTCAAAGCGCTTGAAGGTGCCCTTCTGCTCACACTGGAAGTGGTACACCATATCCTTGTATCCCTTGTCCTGCACATACTTGCAGCCGAGATACAGCAACGCAACATAAACCTTGTGCTGCTGATATTTCTTCTTGACCGCGCTGGTTTTGGATATGAAAGAATGGTCATAGGGATTGTCGTAACCAAAAACATAACCCACGGGCTCGCCTTTGTAATAGGCAACAAACATGCCTATTTTCAACCCCTTGACCCATGTGAGATACACCTCTCTGAAATATTCATAGGGGATTTCTGAATACAGGTAACTGCCTCTGAATGCGTCGGTAGAAATATCGTAAACCTCGCGCGAAAGGGCAAAAACATCATCATTTTCAAACAGCTTAAATTCAAAGCCTTCCTTTTCTTTCTGCTCAACCGTCGCCCGCCCCATTGCATAAAGCGGATTATTTATATCAATGTGCGCACTGCGATAGGTGTACAGCTCCCTATAGCCCAGTTGTCTGATAATTTCGGGATAATACGCCGGGTTGGTGCAGTCCGGGAACAGCTTCATGTCAAAATTGTTTATCGCCCATCTGTATGACATCCATGTGCAGTAATTCACAGGACCCACAAGAGTTTTATAACCCTTGGCTTTGGCTCCCTTTTCAAGCAGTTCAAAAAGTCCGCGCGCTGTCTCAAGGTCGTTGGGGAATTCGATGAACCCGAACATACACTTGTAGTCCTCCATTTTTTCGTTGATTATCAGATACGCGACGGCATCCTTGTATTCCACACGCTCATAATAATCCGCCAGCTCAAGTATAGCAAGTTCTCTGTTCATAATAAACTCAGTCTCCTTTAATCACAAGATTCATCAATCGGTTGGCGTTAGCTGCCATGTTA
Source organism: Bacillota bacterium (assembly GCA_029005175.1). GTDB lineage: Bacteria > Bacillota > Clostridia > Oscillospirales > Acutalibacteraceae > RUG762. The sequence continues at coordinate 7,949 of JAQXFQ010000123.1, read as the reverse complement.
TCTATGAATTCAAGCTTCAGCCTGCGGTTGGCAGCTCTAAGCACACTCATGCGGTTGACACAGTATTCCATGATATTGAATTCAATAATTCTTCTGTATTCCTCATCCGAAATCGTTACATCTGCCTTTTCGGACAGCAGGCGCATAAAGCACTGCATCCATTCCAGAATATCAGCGTCGCTCAGATCGGACATCGTCATTATTATAAACTCAACGAGGTCATGTTCGGGATTCTGATAGCATGCAAGCTCCCAGTCGTATATATGTACCGACTCCTCATCCCAGAAAATATTTCTGGGTGAAAAATCGTTATGAGTAAGTGTGTTGTGGCACGGCAGCTTGGAATGAAAATCATCTATATTTTCAAGGAAATGCGTCAGCCTTGAATAATTCTCCTCGCCGAAAATTCTCACGTTGTTTTCATCTGAGCCGTGGAATATTATCCTCAGCAGCGGTTTGTTCAGCCTGTAATCCTTTGTTGTGTATTCGTTCAGCTTCAGCCGATCAACAGCCGAATGATCATTGTAATAAAATGCATGAAAGTCGGTTATTGCATCCATAATTCTGTATATCACATTACGGCTCAGCGGAATGTTATTTTTCAGCTCCCGCATGGCGGTAATGTAGAGATTTTTCCTGTCGTCACGGCAGCTTCCGTATATCTCAACCAGATGCTTTTTCAGACTGTCATCAATATTCTGATAAAACACGATTTCCCTGAAATGGCTGTTGTCAAATCCCAGCACCTTGCGTGACCTAAGTGCGTATGCATAAAATCTCGGGTCATTGTTGTAATTCAGCAGCATTGCGCCGTTTATGATAATGTTTTTTGACTTGTATTTGCATATCACAGTCATTTTGCCGCCGTCAGCAAATGTCACTGTATATTTATGAACGCTTTGGCTTTTGGTCGAGACTCTGCCCGTGATGCTGTTATCATTACTGAAGCTGACTTCCTCAACCGACTGAACCTGTCTTTTAAAAATATTCTCCATTAATTTTTCAGGTTTGATTCGGTTCAAGGCAAGCATAATAAATTCACTCTCCCGTTCAGACTTCGGCATCATGCCACGCAGTCGCAATATCATACTGTTAACTACTATTGTAATACACATGTCCTGTGAAGTCAAGATAACCTCAATAAATAATATATTTTTATAAATCATCTTAAATTATATTGCATATTTTGAACAAAAGTGATACAATGCTAACGAAAGCATCATATTTATCATGTTGTACATACAATGAGAATCAGGTCGTCTTGGAGGGGATATTTCTATGACCAAATGTATGCTCACAGACCTTTTAAGAGAGATACGGAAATCCGGAAACCGTTTTCTCTCTATACTTTGTATAGTCGCCATAGGCGTGGCGTTTTTTTCCGGATTAAGGGCATCTGCGCCCGATATGGCACATACCGTAGATAAATATTTCGACGATTATAATATGTGCGACATTCAAATAATCTCCCCTCTCGGACTGACCGACGACGATATTTCAGCCATAAAAAACACCGACGGAGTGGAAAATGTGCAGGCGGGCTACATCACCGACGCTGTTACGGATTTCGGCGGTATGGAAACCGTACTGCGGCTTCACAGCCTGCCGGACGGTTATGTCAGCAACAGCGATTCGGAAAGATATATAAATCGCATTGAGCTGACCGACGGCAGACTTCCCGAAGCCGCGAATGAAATCATAATCGAAAACCAAGACAACATGGCTGTGCCGTATGACGTCAAACCGGGCGATACAGTTGAATTAAAGCCGGAAACCGCCAATGGGCTGAAAATAACTGAATTTACTGTGGTTGGACTGGCAAAAACTCCCCTCTATCTCACTTATGAAATGGGTATTTCACAGACCTTAAACAACAGGAAAATCAATCTTTTCGCATACATTCCCGAAGACGCCTTTGAGCAAACAAGCCCCTTCATAGATGGTGAAACAATCTACACTGAAGCTGTTGTGACCGTCAAGGGTGCACGCAAATTGAACAGCTTTGATGATGATTACACCGATATTGTAGCGCAGATTAAATCCAGACTGGAAAATGTCTCGGTTGACCGCGGTGCTGCCCGTGCCAAGCAGCTTCGGGATTATGCGCAGCGTCAGCTTGACGCCGCGAAAAAACTGTATGACACAAAAAAAGCCGAATACGAAAAACAGATTGTCAACGGTAAGCAACAGCTTGATGATGCATACAGGAAAATCACGATGGGTGAAGCCGAGCTGGAAACCACGGAAAAAATATATAGAACCAAAATTGCCGACGCTGAGCAGGATATAAAGTATGCGGAGAAAAATATCTCCGACAGCAGCCAGGCAATCAAAACCGCCGAGGCTGCGCTGAAATTGGTGGAGAGTCAATATCAAAATTATCACAACAGCAATATAAATGCCATGAAGCTGCTTGGGCAATTTTCCAATAGTGTACAGCAGCTCAGCGACAAAAATTCATCCGAGCGTCGGAAAATACAGCAGAAAGAGCAAAATCCCGATGTGACCGATGACCAGCGTAAAATTTACTCCGATATGCTAGCCAAATACGATAAATTTGACGCACTGCTTCGAGACACTCAAAGCCTTCATGCGGAAATGACCAACGATGTAAACCAGCTTACCGATATGTATAACGATAAGATAACGCAGGCAAAAAATGCTGTCAGCAGCGCAAAGCAACGGCTTGCCCAAAGCAAAAAGCAGCTAAGCTCAGCCAAAAAGGAACTTGCAAAGCAAAAATCAGCCTTGAGCAGCGCATTGTCGAACGGGCAGAAAAAGCTTGAAAACGGTCGCAAGGAATACGAGCAGGGAAAGAAGGAATTTGAAAAGCAGAAGGTTGAGGTGTTTAAACTGCTGCGAGAAGCGGAGATTCAACTCAGGAGCGCGGAAAAGCAAATCGAGCAGATTGAGACCGCCTCGTGGTATGTATTCGATCGCAGCCTCAACTACGGCTATGTCAGCTACAACAGTACACTGGACAGTATGAATGCCATGTCAAAGCTGCTGCCGATAATTTTCATTTTCGTGGCGGTTCTTGTCTGCATGACCACGATGAACAGGATGATTGACGAGCAGCGCGGTATTATCGGAGTTTACAAGGCATTGGGATACAGCAACGCGGCGATTTCGTGCAGATACATTATATATGTGCTATGTGCGGGACTGCTCGGATGCCTCATCGGATTTGCCTTGGGTACAGGAATTTTCCCGACGGCAGTATACAGCGCATGGTCATCTATGTACAGCCAGCCGTCTGAGATAATCCATACCTTTCGCCCGTCGATATTCATATTCTCACTCGCATTCGGAACCGGCGCAATGGGAATTACAGCCTATATCACCTGCCGACGGGAACTGGTGAGCGTACCGTCATTACTCATGCGTCCAAAGGCTCCAAAGTACGGAAAAAAAATTCTGCTCGAGCGAATAAAGCCGCTGTGGAATTTGTTGAGCTTCTCGCAAAAGGTCACAATGCGAAACATTTTCCGATACAAAAAGCGACTGTTTATGACTGTTATCGGTATATTCGGATGCTCCTCACTGCTGCTCTGCGGATTGGGCATGAGCGACACAATCAATTCAATCGTCGGCAATCAATACGGCGAAATATTCAAATTCAACATCACTTTCACCTCGGACAGCGAGGATTCGGAAGCTTACGGTATAATTTCGGACAGCGATATTACCGACGGCTTCATTCGCGTTGGATACAAAAATGCTATGGCGCAGAATGTCAAAAATCCAAGAACCTCCGACGAGAGTGTGTCACTGTATGTCACCGAAAACCCGCAGGAATTTTACAGCTTTGTCACACTGCGCAGCCGCGTTACAGGTGATCCGCTTGAACTGGACAGCAGCGGAATAATTATAACCGAAAAACTCGCTAATACGCTCGGACTTTCAGCCGGCGACAATATCGACATCACCTGCGACGGCATAACCAAGCGCATTGAGATAGCCGGCGTCACTGAAAATTACGTTCTGCACTACGCCTACATGACGCAAGAGGCGTATACCGAGGCTTTCGCATACCCCGCAGAGCTGTCGTCGGTGTTTGTCAAAGTAATCAATTCGGATTCTGACGCACAATACAACGCACTGACCGAGAAACTCAGCTCGCTCCCAGAAGTAACCTCGCTCATGGCGATTGACTGCATAGCAGCCACCTATTCAACTCAGTTCACCAGCCTGAATCAGATTGTAATGCTTGTGATACTGTGCGCGGCGGCACTGGCGTTTGTGGTGCTTTACAATCTAACCAATGTGAATATCTCCGAGCGTCTGCGTGAAATCGCCACAATCAAGGTGCTGGGCTTTAAAAACAAGGAAACCGCGCTCTACGTTTATCGCGAAAATCTCATACTAACTCTGTTCGGCGCGCTGCCGGGACTGGGCGGCGGGATTGTCATGCACCGATTTATAATTTCACAGATTGAGCAGCCTGAGGTCATGTTCGGATACTCAATTCATACGCTGAGCTACCTGCTTGCAATTCTGCTGACCTGCGTATTTGCAATCCTTGTGATGATATGCACATATCCCAAGCTGAAAAAAATATCGCTGTCAGAGTCGATGAAGTCGGTAGAATAAATCAAAAAAATCCAGTGCTGCTGTCCGACTAACCCACGCGTGGATTGTCGGTATATGTCAACCGAAGCGGCGATGAGAGACACATTTATTCCGATTCGGTCAGACTGCAGGGCAGCCCGTTGGGATTATCTGAATCTTTCAAGGTGTAAGAAACGTACCGCTAAAAAACTGCGGGAAGGCGTCCGAAAGCAACTGCAATATATCCGGAGGGATAGAGGGCGAATTTGGAGTTGGTAAGTGCCGCTATGGGCTTAATCGCATTATGGCGCACCTGCCCGAAACCTCCTTCTGCGTCATCGGCATTGCTTTGTTGTGCATGAACCTGGCAAAGAGACTGCGCTCTCTTTTGCTCCTATTTTCGAATATCTTTACTACCCGGGGCTTTTCACTCCATTTTCAAATTTTATGGACTTGCGGAGTGAACTCTAACTTAATCCAACCTACTCTTTAGACTTGCTTAGAACTGATGATATTATTTTAGTCTGGTTTGGACTTCTTAGGTAGTCGAGGGTTTATTTTGGGGTTACGTCCTTTCTAAAAATGTTAAAAAATTGCAATATAAAAAAGCCTCTTTAAACGCCGTTTACAGATTCTATAAATTGCGTTTAAATTTGCTTTTTTAGTGTTGGGAGTTATTAGTCAAACAGATTGCGTTTGTAGTAATCCGCAAAATCCGGTTAAATACCTCTAAAGGTTTCAGATAAGCAGTTTTCAGTTTGACAGGTTACAATATAACCTGATGTGTTTCCATCTAATTTTAGGGAGGTTTTGCAAATCGGACAAACAACGTCAGAATGTCCTTTTGTGTGAATATCTTCAAGAAACTTATCAACAGCTTTGTATTTTTCGTTAATATCCATATAAAATGCTCCTTATAAAAGAATTATATTGTATTGAAATTCCGCTTTCCTTAGCGCGTTCCAGTGCATCAAGAATTAAAAAATACCTATCTTCATCTGTAAGATTTGGACAATTCTTAGCTGCCATACAGCTCGCTCTAAATTCATCATTCCAAGACCCTTTTGGGAGTTTAGTACCTCGGTAAGCTCTATGCCCGTAATATTCATGAGCCAATGCCGCTCTTTCGCTCATTAAGTCACGAGGGTGATTAGAGCCATCATTTGATGGAAAAATATTTGAGCTGACAAAAATCTTATCTCTCTCATCCGAATAGCCGCTTTCAAAACCATCTCGAAACACAAAGACATTTCTATCAGCTTTTATGATGTCAATTTCTGAAAGCAAATGTGGCGCGTTGTAAAATGAACGTGCAACTTTAGAAAAAGGAAATAGCCCAGAGCGACGATCCATGGTATAATTAATGTGCTATCAAAAACATACCGAAAGGATCACGCTATGGACTGCACTAATTATACCACAAAAAGAAGAACGGGTCAACACTTGACTTTTGAAGAAAGAGTAATTATCCAGACAAGATGGAATGATGGCTGGAATAACAACCAAATAGCCAAAGAAATCGGATGCTCTTACAACTGTATCAAGACCGAGATTGCGCGAGGAATGACGACTTTCTACAACGGAAAAGTCATGCGATAAAAGGCTCGCAAAGGTCAGATGGTATATGAGCTTAACCGCAGCAAGTGCGTCAGGAGCATAAGTTTGATAAATTGTATACGTTTCATCAAATATGTGGAGCAGAAGTTCGAGGAAGAGCACTGGTCGCTTGATGCTTGTGCCGGGAAAGCCCTTGAAAGTGTAGAGTTTACCCGTGAAGAGATTGTTTGCACTAAGACGCTGTAAAACTACGTTGACGCTGGGCTGATGAGGATAAAGAACATCGACCTGCCCGAAAAGGTCAATCGTAATACTAAGCAGCGACACTCTCGTGAGAATAAGCATAAGCTCGGTGACAGCATCGAAGAACGTCCGGATATCGTTGATACACGCGAGGAATTTGGTCACTGGGAGTACGATTCCGTCATCGGAAAGAACGGCGAAGATGAGCCTGCGATTGTGACGATGGTCGAGAGAAAGACACGCAAGTGTCTTTGGCTCAAGGTTTATAACCACACCGCTGACGCACTTATGAAGGCTGTTGAAGCGGCATTTGAACCGTACATCAGCCGCATAGATCAGATATTCAAGACAATAACTGCTGACAACGGCTCCGAATTTGTAAGGCTCAACGAGCTGAAAAGCGAAGTCAGTGGGGTATATTTCACGCACCCATACTCGTCCTTCGAGAAGGGTACAAACGAGTGCCACAACAAGATGCTGCGCCGTTTCATCCCGAAGGGCAAGAGCATGGTCAACTACTCGCAGGAGGACATCGACTATTTTCCGCTATTATGCAATTATGGGCGGTGGGACAAGCCCACTCACCCATTTAATATATTTTGCTCTTATGGCTCTTTGGACTTTACACAAAATTTGAAGAAGAGCCAAAAATAATTCCTCATAAGTTCTGCCATTAGTACATAACTTATCAATCTTCATTTCTCTGCGCTTGCCTTTTCTTGGTCTAAAACGAACCGTTCTTGGCAAATCAATGTTTCTGGCCTGTAAAGCACCTCTGTTGACTAATCGGCGTACGGTACTCTCAGAACACGTTATTTCATTCTTGCAAGTGCTGATAATATGGCAAATTGATTGACCGTTCTGAATGCGTTCCGATACCAGTGAGTCGATATTAGAAAACTCATCATCAGTAAGGTTGAAGCCCTCGCGCGATTCTACCAATACGGTCCGATATTCTTTTTCTGCAGCTTTTGCTTCGTATATCTTTTTCTCAAGTGTGCACCTCTTCATATTTTCACAGCCATTGCAGACATAGGGCGGACTCTCTAATTTGCTGCATATTTCCCTTTGAAAATGCTCACAAGAAGTATTACACTTGCCGCAAAAACGACACGTCTTTGTTACGCAATCAGGTTCACCAACGCAGATGCCGGCTTTGTTGCACTTAAAACGATTTAGGCATTCGTTAAAGGGATAACCGTATGCACCTTTTCTCGCCGTAACACTATGCTTTCTTACTTCACGCGAGATTGTCGTTCTTGATTTTCCAATAGCATTTGCAATTTCGTTAAAATTTTTTCCTTGTTTCAATGACAGTTGGATTTCAATTCTTTCGTCCAGGGTTAAATGTTTACCCATTAAAAACAGCTCCTTTCAATAAGCTGTTTTCATTATCTCAATTTTTACGTCAAAGTAAATGCACTTCTTCCCCATGGGGAAGATTCATCTTGTATATTGTTCATATGATATTATTTTTCACGTTATGCCAATCTTAATGCAACATCTTATTTTTCAAACTAAACGCAACCTATATTTTTCTCCACCGTGCATTTACTTTGAAATTTGAGTTATTCTGCTCATTTAAAATTATAAAAATA
>JAQXFQ010000122.1 GCA_029005175.1 Bacillota bacterium | reverse complement strand
AAATATACAAATAAATGATAATTTATATTGGGCGGTCAGGGGCGTTGCCTCAGCTATTCAAGGAATGGCTGGCGAACCCCTACGATGGGCGCTGCCCCTCGACCCCGCCAAGAGGGCCTGCCCCCTTGGATTCCCGGCGTTGCGTACTCTATGTTAAATTATCATTTATCGCGCAATTTGTTCCTTTATTTCACTGATTATTTTGTGGATTACTCTGGGTGAGCTGATTCTTTTATGCGGAGCGAACTCGCACATTTTAAGCAGAATTTCATTTATCTTTTCATCCAATCCATCAATCGGAGAAATTTGTTCACCGCTGAGCCTGCGCTCAATCGCCCGCTCGACCTCAGACTGCTCCATTAAATCCGCACGCTCGTGGCAAAAAGGAAATCTGCCGCCGCTTAGCAGCTTATACATGACAATTCCAAGCGAATAAATGTCCGAACGGGTATCGCACCGCCCCCCTTGATGAACCTCCGGAGAACAATACGCCGGACTTCCTCGCCGAATACATGCGCCTTTGCGCTGTATGCACCCGAAATCTCCAAGCTGCCATACGCCACCGGAATTGAGAAAAATATTCGATGGCTTTATATCGCAGTGAACCAGCCCCCTGCGCTGCATAAAATCTAAGGCAAGGCATATATCTGCCGCCATATCCAGCACACCGCGCACATCAGGCTGCATGTCCGCACAGCAGCGCAGCTTGTACATCATTATAAAGACCTCAGCCCTGCCGTCGGAATCCGCACGAACACAATAGCCCGGCATGTCCACCGTATAGGGGCATTTTGACAGCCGCTGAGCCGCTTCTATTTCCAGCAGCGCACTGCGATATAATTTGTCACCATACATGCAGCTGAAATATTTGACAACAGCCGGATTCACGCTGTCGTCCGAATGTACGGCATGAATCCGGCCATCTGTGCCTTGACTTATCAAACTTCCTATGCGAAGAACTTTTCCGTTTATAATTATCTCCTCGCCGCAGGGATAGCTGTTATCTCTTGTCATTTTTCACCCTGCGCAAAACCAGCGCGCTGATAAATCCAAATATCACTATAGTGAATATAATTATGCCCCATGTGAGCAAAAGATTTCCAACCGAATGATGATATATTGAGTTTCGGTTAAGCTCAAACGCCTGCTGAATCATATCCTCAGACGAGTATTTCAGTGAGAGTGAATTTCGCAGAACAGCATTGAGGTCAGCTGTGTTGCTGAAAGCCTGCATGCCCCAGCGGCTGACGCATATCCAGGAGATAACCTCTGTCGCGCCCTGCAGATTAAAGAGTATTCCCGAAAAAAGAAGCTGTGGAATGAGCAGCACAGGGGCAAAAACCATTGCTCGGTCGGTGTTTTTGACAAGCGAGGATACCACCAGTCCCAATGCCGCCGAGGACAGCGACACAAGGAAAAGCGTTATCAGCATTTCGGGAAACGCATTGCCGAATATAACTCCGCGCTCGGGCAGACCGATAGTTGCCGCAAACACTGTCATCATAAGGCTGCACTGCACAAAGGCGAGCAGAGCCTGAACGCTCAGCTTAGAGCATACATACGCGCTCAGACGCACGTCAGACATATATTCCCTCCGCACGATGCTGCGCTCCTTGCAAACCTCTTGAATCGAATTCATAAGTCCGACCCATATGCCGGCGCAGGACAGGCAAAATAGCATCGACTGAGCGTCAAAATACGATTTGAAGGTGTTTTCCACTGTTACAAAAGAGAAGAGATAGGCTATCAGCGGTCCCTGAAGCAACAAAAACATCAGGCGCATTTTGTCGTTCCATATAAGGTTGATATATCGCTGAGAAAGCACCTTAAACTGGTGAAAGAAAGATTTATTGGCGGGAATTTTCGTTTTTTTCTTCGCCTTTTTCTTTCTTTTGCCGTCCACATCAGCCGACCTGGCCTCACCCATTCTATTGCTTTTGTTATACTCCGAATTGTTAAATTTTTCTTCCCACGCCTTGGGATTTTCCTCAACCTTGCTGTATGCGTCAGTCAAGTCCTGCCCCTTGGGTATGCCGAAAAACGAGTGTGCGTCCTCCGGACTGCCGAAAAATGCCACATATCCCCCGGCACCGAGGAATATCAGCTTGTCGCAGAGGTGAATATTATTGGTGTTGTGGGTAATCATTATAACCGTCTTACCGTTGTCGCTCATGCGCTTCAGGGTATACATCAGCTTGCGCTCGGTTCCCGGGTCAAGACCCGACGACGGCTCATCCAAAAAGAAAAGTCCGGGGTCGCTGAGCAGTTCAACCGCAATGGAGGCGCGCTTTTTCTGTCCACCCGACATCTTTCTTATGAGTGTGTTTTTGTGCCCGCCAAGCTCCACCATGGCTATAACCTCGTCAATACGCGCTTCACGCTGCTTTTTTGACATAGATTCAGAAAGTCTGAGCTTTGCCACATATCTCAGCATGGCGATAAGTGTGAGATTTTCATGCACTATATCCTGCTGAGGCACATAGCCTATATACCGTTTAATTTCGTCATAATTTTCATAAAGATTCTTGCGATTCACAAAAACCTTACCCACATCAGGCTCGTCAAATCCGTTAATGCAGTTCATAAGCGTGGACTTACCCGAACCCGAGCCGCCCACTATTGCGACAAATTCACCCGGCTCAATGAGCAGGCTGGTGTCGTCCAGAATCTTCTTGTCGGGTTTCAGAGGATTGCGGCTCTTGACAAACTTGGCAATATGCTCCAGTTCAAGAGAATATCCGAATTTTTCTTTGCGGTATCTTATCACATTTCCCAGTTCATCAGACGAGAACGACAGCTTTGTATTGGCTATGACAAACAAGTCCTCATCGCGAAGCTGATGACTTTTACCCTCCATGGGGCAATTGTTTACCAGAATGTCGTTTTCCTCCGACTTGCACACCAGCACAAATCTATCGCCAAGATGCTGAATTTCAGCGTGCAGCGAGTGTGCGCTCGCGTGATCGATCACTATGTCGCAATTCTCATCGCGTCCTATCGTGGTGACTTCCTTTGTGATATTGTAGGTCTGCCAATCCACGCCCGAAACCACGCTTGAAAATATCATGCTGACGCCGCCGACGACCGAGCTTTCGATGTTGTCAATGCGAATAAGATCGCCATCCCTGAGCCTGACCCGTTCTATGCGCTTGTTGTTTACATATGTTCCGTTGGTGCTGCCAGAGTCGGTGATGTAGCACTGACCGTCTGCAATGGTGAAATATCCGTGCTTACGTGAAACAAGCTCAGACGATATAATAATATCATTTGAATCATCGCGTCCAAATGTAATGGTATCCTTCCCCATAGCAAGAAGATTGTATTGATCGGGGGTGTGACTGTAGTCAAATACTGTCAGAGAACATCCCTGAGCATCCTGTATTTCGGAACTCTCCTCAAACGCCGGCTTTACTGATGTATTGGAAATATCATTTTCCATCATTATTCCTCCCTTTATAATTTGTCTTAAGGCTTCATCGCGTTTTTCAATTGCTCAATCAGCATGTCGATATCTCCGTTATGTAACGCCCCGAATATATCAAGTCTGAATGCCCTCGGCGCAATCGAAGTGCCGTTAACTATATCCTTGAAGCCCTTCGAAGCATTGTCAAAGCACCCGCGCACATGGGCATGCAGCGGCTTCACATAGCGTTCCGCCTCCGTCTGACCGAGTGATGTGACAATTTTCATGCATTCGGCTTCCTCGCGGGTTATCACCGCTATGCTGCCAAACGAACTTTTCTGCTTGCCGCTTCCCCGCTGAATCCAGCAGTCGTACTCCGCCGAAATCGCGTCAATTTCGTTTGCTGCTGCTCTGCTTCGCGCCAAAACGTCATCAAAATTATCCGGCAAAGCTGCCAGCTTGTCAGCGTATATATCATCTATCGACTGATAGGTTTCGCCGCACAAATCACAATCAAGATATTCGCCCGCCGCATTTGTTCCGTTAGCCACAAGCAGACTTCCTCGACCGCCTGTACCAAATACCGACGAGCCGCCCAGCATTATCAGCGAATAATCGCCTGACATGCCGCACAATGCGCCGTCCGAAATGCCGCCGAAATCCTTGCCGCAGTCCTCTATCAATATAAGCCCGAAGCGCGTACACACTGATTTGATTGCTCTCGAAACAAATGGCATGCCGCAAAAATTATCCGCAATCACTGCGCGCGGGTACAGGCTGCCCTCATTTATAGTGTGGCGCACCAGATTTTCGAGTGCCTTGGGATCTATGGTCAGGCTGTCGGGCAGCACATCACAAAACACCGGAACTGCACCGCACATCATAACGGCTTTGACCAACTCCCGAGGTGCCAGAATCGAAAGATACACACAATCCTTCGCCTCTAATTGAATCACATCAAAAAGCGCCGCGATACTCTCAAATCTTCCCGAAAACGGCAGACATTCTGCCGCATTCAGCATGGTTTTGATTTTGTCGCAGAATATACCTATGTTACTGTTTATCATCATATATTATCCTTCCGGGTAAATGCCACTACCCAAATTGAAAAGTCAACGGTAAAATTACTATTACAAATTATACCAACATGTCAAGTAAAAATCAACAGAAAAGCTGAAAAAATAAAATAAGGATTTATTTTTTCAGCTGAATTTAACATATAATTAATGTATTTTAACTTAGAATTAATAGATAAATCATAATTTATATTGGGTGTATCTGCATGACGTCCACTTGAAAATCAAAGATTTTCTCGTTAGTTTTTCACGAGCTTCGCATTGTTTCCTATTGCAAGTTTATCTTGCACTTTTGTTTTGTAGGGGCTTTGCCCCTACGACCCCACAATGGGCTTAACCGCTATTCAAGGAATAGCGGTGTCCCCTTTGACCCCGCCAAGAGGACCAGTCCCCTTGGATTCCCGGCGTTGCGTACTCAATGGTAAATTATAATTTATATTGAAATTTTACAATTACATTTATAATAAAAAATCGTGTTTGCTGTCTTGAGCATACAAACACGATTTTTTATTTACCATTTGATTATGTTATTTGTCAGACTTCTCGTCTTTCTCGTCTGTTTCTGAAACTTCGCTATCCTGAGCGTCTGTTTCATCTGCAGCATTCTCCTCGGTGGCTTCCTCCTTGTTATCTTCCTCGGAACTGAATTCAACCACATACCCATCTGCTGTCAGCTCATCGCTTTCCATATCAGAGGTATCAAAAATATCATCGTCATCCAACTCAAATTCCTCAAAATCATCGAAGAAATCATCATCTACATCGTCGCTGTCACCACAGCAGTCCTTGCAGCCGCACATAACGCCTATCTTTCTGCCGATGCCTTTAATGACCGACATAGGTGAGCAATCCTCGCCCTTTTCGTTTCTCTCGATTACTTCCTTGGCAACAACAACTGCCGCAGCCGCTGTCGCGCCCATGACCAGAACTTTCCAAAATGAACTCATATTTAAAATCCTTTCTCCTTATGATGTATTTCAGACTTTTAGGTGCAGTCTGCAAACCCTTTATTTATTATTTTAACACATAAAAAAGAACAAATAGTTAATAATCTGATATTTTTATTTGACAAGCAGCCTGTATATATCGCCCTTTTTCAGACCGGTTGTTCTGGCAGCTTCTTTGGCTGCTTCACTCGAGGACATTCCGCCCTCTATCAGCATTTTCGCCATTTCCACAGCTTCTTCCGCCGTGTATTCTATATCAGAAGCATCCTCAGTTGCGCCATCTACAATGACTACAAATTCACCGCGCGGGATCTCTCCGCCCTCTGCCGAATATCTATCGGCTGCCTCCTTCAAGGTGGTTCTTATGACCTCCTCGTGAATTTTTGTCAGTTCGCGCACAATGGCAACCCTTCGATCACCCAACGCCTCGTACATATCGGCGAGCATGGCCGGCAGCTTGTGCGGCGCTTCATAAAAAATCATTGTGCGCTTCTCGTTTTTTATGCTCAGCAAATGCTCGCGGCGGCTTTTTTTATTAACGCTCAAAAAGCCTTCAAAGGCAAATCTTCCCGACGGCATACCCGACATGGCCAGTGCCGTAACCACTGCACTCGGTCCGGGGACGCATGTGACATGTATCCCAAGCTCATGACATTTATCCACTATATTCTCGCCCGGGTCGCTTATCGCGGGCATACCTGCATCCGTCACCAGCACGCAGCTTTCGCCCGCAAGGATTCTGCCGGTGATAACCTCGCCGCTTGACCTCTTGTTGTGCTCATAATAGCTGACCAGCGGCTTTTTTATCTGAAAATGATTCAGCAGCTTCATAGTCACACGAGTATCCTCGGCTGCTATGAAATCACAGTTTTCCATTGCTTCAACAGCTCTCGGACTCATATCGCCCAAATTTCCTATAGGGGTGCCCACTAAAGTCAATTGTCCAGCCATTTGGATTCATCTCCGTATCTTACGTAAATTTCACGCATCTGCTCTGAATACTTTCCATCGCAGCCCTCCACCGTGAGCATAGGCAAAAATTTAACTCCCGGTCTGCCGCCGCGCCGTCCTTCAATCAGCACCAGCCAAGGCTCTTTACCCTCTCGCTGCTGCACCAGCCTGATTCTTTTCGGTTCAATGCCGTTTGAGCGCATAGCGCAGATAACATCTGTGATTCGCTCAGGACGCTGACAAACGCACAGCCGTCCGCCGTATTTCAAAAGATACCTCGCCGCCGCGCAAACGTCGTCTGAATTGCAGGTCAGCTCGCTGCGGGCAAGCATGCGACTGTCGGATTTATTAGCCGCGCCCGACCCCGCCGCGAAATACGGGGGATTGCAGGTGACAAGGCTGAATTTCTCACGCGGAAGATAGGCTGATATATTCCTCAAATCGCCCTCGATAACGTTGAATTTATCTTCATCGCCGTTTTCGGCAATACTGCGCGCGGCAAGCTCGCAGCATTCACGCTGAAGCTCCACTCCGTAAATTTTTTCTCCCACACATCCTCCGCTTATCCATAGCAAAGGAATTATTCCGCCTCCCGTACAGAGGTCAACTATGCGGTCAATGCGCTTCGGCTCGGCGAAATTTGCCAGCAGCACTGCGTCTGTGCCAAAACGGCTGTCACGGCTTACATAAATCACACGTCCGCCCGCCAGCGGTTCCTTGGTAAATTCAGTGTTAATAGTAAATCAATCCCAAATATTTAATATAAACCAAAAGGCGGAACGCTTCTTTTGGGAGAAACGCTCCGCCGAAATTTTGGAAGCATGAGAATCTAGTTAAAATTACTCAGCAGAAGGAGCACCAACAGGGCAGTTGGATGCACAAGCGCCGCACTCGATGCAAGCGTCGGGATCGATTACATAAGGAGTACCCTCTGTGATAGCACCAACAGGGCAATCTGCTGCGCAAGCGCCGCAGCCGATGCAATCCTCGCTAATCTTGTATGCCATAATTAAGCACCTCCATAATTTTATTGTATATTCATTTTACATCAATCAGACCCAAAATGCAAGCCTTTTAACAAGATTTAATGAATATTTCAAACAAAATAAAAATTAATACATAAAAGAATAAAATTACAAATTATTCGCCTTTATTTTTGGAAGCAGAATTATCGTTTTCTTTCTGAGGTGTACTGCCTTTTTTGCCGGAATGAGGCTTGCCCTTGTATTTGCTGTGCGGCTTACCGTGGGGTGCTCTGTCACCCGAAAGGCTTTCCATGCCCGAATTATTGTTTCTGCGGCGGAAATTATCGCCGCCCGCATGTCCCGAATTTTCTCTGTCAGTTCGGTCATGATTTCCGGGCTTGCCGCGGTGATTGTTGTTTTTGCCGCCGTTTTGTCTGCGCGGTTTAGCTTTTTCTTCGCCGTTTTCAAGTTCTTCCAGCTCGCTCAGCATTTCCAGTTCCTCTTTGGATTCGGGAATATCGAATTTAGCCGGAATGCTGTCGATATAATCATCGGCAATCACTTCATTGCGAGAATCACCGCATTTTTTGATTTCAAAGATTTTATAAGACTTCGGCGGCGATTCTAACGTGCTGTCCAGACGAACCTTCACCTTACCCGCTATAAGCTCCTGGTCGGTGACAACGCCCTTTCCGTCGGGGGTTATCACTGTAGAGCCTATTCTCGGCGAGGTTCTTATCAAATCCTCATATGCGTCCTGCTCGTGCTTAAGACAGCACATAAGCCTGCCGCATGTGCCCGAAATTTTGACAGGATTCAGCGACAGTCCCTGCTCCTTTGCCATTTTAATTGAAACCGACTGGAATTCGCCCATAAACTGCTTACAGCAGAACGGCCGACCGCAAACGCCAAGACCGCCGAGCATCTTTGCCTCGTCGCGAACACCTATCTGGCGCAGTTCAATTCTCGTGCGAAATACGCTCGCCAGATCCTTGACCAGCTCACGAAAATCCACACGACCCTCGGCGGAAAAGCTGAAAAGTATCTTGCTGTTGTCAAAGGTGTATTCAACCTCCAGCAGGTTCATATCCAGACCGTGAGCCTTGATTTTTTCATTGCATATGTCAAATGCCCGCGCCGCCTTACGTTTATTATCCTCCATACGCTGCATATCCTCAGGGGTTGCTTTGCGTATGATGGTTTTCAATTCATGATTAAGCTCCTCATCGGGAATCTCCCTGCGTCCAAAAACAACCTCGCCGCATTCCGTGCCGCGAATTGTTTCAACTATTACAAAAGAGCCGACCTCAAGCTCCTCTTCGTTGGGCTGAAAATAATAGATTTTTCCGCCCCTTTTAAATCTAACACCTATAATCTCAGCCATAATTCCTCCGCTGTAAAATAATTGCCAGCCGCGTATTGAAAAGCGGCATGCTTATATTTATTTTGAGCGAGTCGCTCAGACTGCTCAATTCGTCAAGATACTGCATCAATACATCCGCAGAGCGCAGCGTTCCGAGCCTCGTCACCTCCTGCGACGGGTCATTCAGCGTGTCAGACGCGCCGACCGACACCATGAGCGACTGCCGTATTCTTTCGGATAATCTCTCACATACAGCCGCACCCAGAGAGCGATCCTTGCCTATTTTTGCGCACTCCACGGCCAGCTCAAGCTCACTGCCGCAGCACATCGCGCTGAGTATGCCGTCGGCAATACCGTCTGCCCTATCGATGAATTCATCACTGCCCCCGCCGGCTGCCATTCTAAGGGCATCTCCCAAATTTCCTCCGCTTCGTATACAAAGCGCACGCGCCTGTTCGTCCGACAGTTCCGGGTAGGTTTTGCGAATAAAAGTCCCTCCCTCATCGGGAGCAACAGGGTGCAGCGTTATCAGACGTCCGCGCGAACGAATGGTCGTCAGCAGGTTCATGGCGGATTTACATGTCATTATGAACAAGACATGCGGCGGCGCTTCCTCAAATATCTTCAGGAATGCATTCTGCGCGGGAATTAGCATATTGTCGCAATCCTCCAGCAGAAACACCCTCTTGTCCGCTTCATTCGGAGCAGTCAGCGAATCCTTGCGCATTTCGCGTATAGTATCAATGGCTATAGCATTAGTCTTGCCGCTGCCCTTAACATAAATCAGGTCGGGGTGAATATCGGCCTTAATCTTGCGGCAGTGCGGACATTCGCCGCTCAGAGGAATACTGCAGCTGCAAAGCGCCCCCTGAGCTATGATATGCGCCAGCGTAGTTTTACCCAGTCCGTCCGCGCCCTCAATGATAAATGCATGCGGTATCCGCCCGCTGTCCATCATCCCGCCCAAAAGCGAAATAGTTTCACGATTACCGCAGAAATTCAAGGCTATATTCGCCGCCGCCCCGCTGAATTGCAAATCACTCAGCATTTAACAAAATTCTCTACGTCAAGGACGAATATTGTTGCGCCTCCGACTGTGACCTCCACGGGAACGCTCTTGAAAAGCGTCAGGTCAAACTCTGTTTTATCCCCCACCGTTTCGGTTCTCTTGTGGGAATATGTCTTGATTATATCTATTGCCTCGTCAACTTTTGCGTCATCTGTGCCAATGAGAAATGTGGTATTTCCCGCTTTGAGGAATCCGCCGGTGGTGGACAGCTTGGTGGCAATAAATCCCTTTGCCGCAAGGTTGTTGGAAACGGCGGGACTGTCATCGTTATTTACAATAGCAATCAAAAGCTTCATAAAAAATCATCCTTTATATCAAATCATTAAATTTACACAAAAACTGCTTTTTTATTTTAACACATTTATTTCATTAATTCCAGTGTTTAACAGAATTTTTATACATTCTTTGTCAATTATCTCCCCCGGCATCACCACAGGCACTCCCGGCGGACAAGGACAAGCCGCCTCCGCCGCAATTCTTCCCTCAGCCTGCGCAGTCGGGACAAACTCCCTGCTGTGTGTCACCGCCTCGCGAGGAGTCATGGCGCACTTGGGAAGTCTGCAAAATTTAAGTTCATCCGCCGCATTTATCAGCGGTTTCCCCGCCTCAAATTCAACTATTGCGCTTCTAAGGTGTGAAATATCACGCGACGTATTGAACGGCGTCAATATGAATATCACGGCAGTTCGGTCACTGTGTTCACATTCGATTCCGCGGCTTCTGAAATATTCCGCAACCTCGTCACCCGTCACGCCCGCGCATTCCGTCAGCAGCGTCAGCCGCACAGGATCGCACTCTCCTACAGGCAATTCAAACCCTGCATTCACGGCGCACTCACGCAAATCAGCAACCGTTTCCGCAAGCTTGGCGAATTCATCCGCACCTCTCGCCTGCATCCACGCGCGCGCAATATCCAGCGACGCCATAGTGGGATACGGCGGACTGGTCGAG
>JAQXFQ010000121.1 GCA_029005175.1 Bacillota bacterium | reverse complement strand
ACAGAAAATTAGTCTGTGGTGTAGGGGAGCAGTGCAACGTGGCGGGCGCGCTTGATTGCTGTGGTCAGCTGACGCTGATGATAAGCGCATGTGCCTGTAACTCTGCGGGGCAGGATCTTGGCTCTGTCAGAGATGTATCTGCGGAGCTTTGTTACATCCTTGTAATCGATTTCTGTGATGTTTTCCACACAGAAATTGCAAACCTTCTTGCGGCTCTTGCGACCGCCTCTGCGTTCGATTCTTTCAGCCATGGTGAGTATCCTCCTTTATTCAGTATTGTGTCGTTTTTTAGAATGGCAAATCGTCATCTGCTACGGGGGTGAAATCTCCGTCGTTGCCGCTCTGGTAGGAGCTTGCAGGCTCACCGTAGGACGGCGCTGCCTGTGGTGCGGGCGGGGGAGTCATCTGATCGTAGCGGCTGTAGTCATAGTTGTTCTGCTGAGAATTATCTCTCTTTGGCTCTGCAAAGTAAACCTGGTCAGCAACTATGTCATACGATGTGCGCTTGTTTCCGTCGCGGTCGGTGTAATTATTCATCTGAATAGTACCCTGAAGTGCTACGAGCTGACCTTTGTGAAAATACTTGCTCACAAAATCAGCAGTGGCTCTCCATGCGATAATATTGAAGAAATCGGTCTGACGTTCGCCGTTCTGAGACTTGAAATCTCTGTCAACAGCCAGTGAAAATCTGACCATAGCCACACCGCTGGGAGTGGTTCTGTAATCGGGTTCGGCAGTTAATCTGCCCATCAGAATAACGCGGTTAAGCATATTGCGTCACCTCTCAAAATTACTCTGCGTCAGCAGCAACAGCTTCGGGAGCAGCTTCTACAGCGGGAGCGGCAGACTCTGCAATCTTCTTAACGGTGAGTGAACGAAGAACACCGTCTGTGATGTTGTAAACTCTGTCGAGCTCTGCAAGGAATGCAGCATCACTTGTGAAGTTGAAGAGAACATAATAGCCCTCGGACTCCTTGTTGATGAGATAAGCGAGCTTGCGCTTGCCCCACTCCTCAACGCTGTCGAGAGTAGCATTAGCCTCAATAAGGCTCTTGAACTTACCGACTACTTCTGCAATAGCTTCATCAGCGAGCTTGCAGGACACAATAAGGATGGACTCATAAGCTTCTTTCATTTTTTCCATCTGTGGCACCTCCTTCTGGACGTATGGCCCCGAATCTGATGTCCGGAGCAAGGTTTTGCCATGCGGTTTCGCATAACAAACAAATTTTATCACAGATTTTGCAGCAAGTCAAGCCTTAATCGCAAATTTATGCAAAAAAATGAAAAAATTATGTTTAATAAAAGCCGTATAAATGCATAAAATATTTCTGCGGAGATTCAAAGATGATTATCCGCAAATCTGTTGCGGCGGCTCGGTTAATTATAGTAAACGACCTTGAAATTTGCACTTTCAGTCTGCGCAAAAATCATATATTAAAATTTTTGCTTGCCTTTAAGGCAAATTTCTAATGTCGTTTACTATAGGCTATAATTGAGCCGCTGTGACAGAATATAAAACCTTTCAGGCGAGGAGATGACAAAATGCTTGATAAATTATCACTGATACTGGTCATAATCGGTGCCTTGAACTGGGGTTCTGTGGGTATATTTAAATTTGACTTTGTGGGCTGGCTTTTCGGCGGACAGGCGGCGACCTTCAGCCGAATTATATTCGCGCTTGTGGGTATAGCCGGATTGTGGTGCATATCGCTGCTTTTCCGCGATACCGAGGCCGCGTCGGATTCGGACGGCATGTAATCCCGTGCCGCAGCAGTAAAATAAAAGAACGGTTTGTTCCGCTTAGGGGATAAACCGTTCTTTTTTTGATTTAATTAAGCTATCAGCACTTGCCCTTGCCGCAGCACTGCTTGTATTTTTTACCGCTGCCGCATGGACACGGAGAATTTCTGCCTATTTTTTTGCCTGCTCTTGCGGGCATTGACTCGGAATCGGCATCAGGCTCCATCGGCTTCTGAATCTGCTCGCGCTTAGGCTCTTCCTTAGTTCTGACCTGTACGGTGAGAATCTGGCGGGCAGTGTCTTCCTTGATCTGAGCGATCATCTCGTCAAACATATCAAAGCCTTCGCTGGTGTATGCGACGGCAGGATCCTTCTGACCGAACGATCTCAGACCTATGCCCTGCTTCAGCTCTTCCATAGCGTCGATGTGATCCATCCAGAGTGTGTCGACCACTCTCAGCATAACTACTCGGTCAAGCTCACGGGCAATCTTGTCGCCAAACTCCGCTTCACGCTTTTCATACAATGCATGGGCGCGGCCGGTAAGCTCGTCGATGATGTCCTGCTTGTCAACCGTATCAAGATCCTCTGTGGAGTAATTGAAATCGTCCTCCGTGGTGAGCAGGTTGATATAGTTTGTACGCAGTCCCTCGAAATTCCAGTTGTCCTTATCCTCAGCGCCGAGATAGAGGTCAACATTTGACGCGATGGAATCGTCGATCATCTTGAGAATGTTGTCGCGTATATTCTCGCCGTCCAGCACCTTGTCGCGCTGAGAATAAATAATTTCGCGCTGACGGTTCATAACGTCGTCGTATCGGAGGACATTCTTTCTGATGCTGAAGTTGCGTCCCTCGACCTTTGCCTGTGCTCCTTCTATCTGCCTGGATACCATTTTAGCTTCAATCGGCGTGTCCTCGTCAATATTCAATGTGTTCATCATGGCCTGAAGCTTTTCGCCACCGAATATTCTCATAAGGTCATCCTCGAGCGAGAGATAGAAACGGCTTTCGCCGGGATCTCCCTGTCGACCGGCACGTCCGCGTAGCTGATTGTCAATACGTCGTGATTCGTGGCGTTCTGTGCCTATGATTACCAGACCGCCTGCCTCGCGAACCTTTTCGGCCTCAGCGTCGGTTTCCTTTTTGAACTTAGCCTTCAGATCGGCAAATTTCTGACGCGCCTCAATGATTTCCTCGTCATCGGTATCGCTGTATGCTGTGGATTCCTCGATAAGCTCCTCGCTGTAGCCCTGCTTGCGCATTTCGTTTTTCGCCATGAATTCAGGGTTGCCGCCGAGCAGAATGTCAGTGCCTCGACCTGCCATGTTTGTGGCTATGGTAACAGCGCCGTATTTGCCCGCCTGAGCGACGATTTCAGCTTCCTTTTCGTGGTATTTTGCATTCAATACGGAGTGCTTTATGCCCTTGCGCCTGAGAGCCTCGCCAAGCATTTCGGATTTATCAATGGAGATGGTACCTACCAGTACAGGCTGACCGTTGTTGTGAGCTTCAATAATTCTCTCGATAACAGCGTTGTATTTCCCCTTTGCTGTGCTATAAATTCTGTCCGGCAGATCTTTACGGATAGTGGGGCGGTTAGTGGGAATTTCCACGCAGTCCAGCTTGTAAATTTCGTTGAATTCCGTTTCCTCAGTGAGTGCCGTACCTGTCATACCCGAGAGCTTGCTGTAAAGTCGGAAATAATTCTGGAACGTAATGGAGGCGAGAGTTTTTGATTCGCGCTCGACCTTAACGCCCTCCTTGGCTTCGATAGCCTGGTGCAGACCTTCGTTGTAACGGCGGCCGTACATAATACGTCCGGTGAATTCATCGACTATAAGAACCTTTTCGTCCTGAACGACATAATCAATATCACGGGTCATTACACCGTGAGCCTTGATGGCCTGATTGATATGATGCAGAATGGTGATGGCCTCAGGGCTGTTGTCCATAAGATTGTCTATTCCGAATACTTTTTCGGCTCTTGCTATGCCCTTGGGAGTGAGTGTTGCCGTCTTTGCCTTTTCGTCTACTATATAATCGGCGTCGCCGTATTTGTCGTCATGTTCTTCCTTTTCGTCTACCTCGGCAATTTTGACAAACGACAGCTTCTTTGCGAAGTCATTGACTGTGGTATAAAGAGCTGTGGACTTGTCGCCCTGTCCCGAAATGATCAAAGGCGTTCTGGCCTCATCTATGAGAATGGAGTCAACCTCGTCTACGACGGCAAAATTATGACCGCGCTGAACCTTCTGTTCCTTATATATTACCATGTTGTCGCGGAGGTAGTCGAAGCCAAGCTCGTTGTTTGTGCCGTAGGTGATGTCGCAGGCGTAGGCCTCGCGGCGTTCGTCATTTTTCATATCGTGCAGGATAAGACCCACGCTCAGACCGAGGAATCGGTGAATTTTGCCCATCCATTCGCTGTCGCGCTTTGCCAGGTAGTCGTTGACGGTAACTACATGCACGCCCTTGCCGCTCAACGCGTTGAGGTAGGAGGGGAGAGTAGCCACAAGCGTCTTACCTTCACCGGTTTTCATTTCGGCAATACGACCCTGGTGCAGAATGATGCCGCCGATTATCTGTACGGGGAAATGCTTCATGCCCAGGACGCGCCAGCCTGCTTCACGGCATACAGCGTATGCGTCGGGCAAAATGTCATCGAGGGTTTCGCCGTCGGCAAGTCTGCCTTTGAGAACATTTGTCTGTTCTCTCAGTTCACTGTCGGTCATAGCGGAATATTTATCCTCTAAGGCAAGTACCTGATCACAGATAGGCTGAACTCTTTTCAGCTCCCTTTCGGAATAATTGCCGAACAATTTTTTAAAAATACTCATGGTATGATGAAACCATCCTTCCTTTGCCCCGAATCAATGATTATATGCACCCTGAATAATAAGGTATCGGGCATAACTATTCAATATACTCATCTCAATATAGCATATATAATAAGATTTTACAATAGTATCGGTGAAAAAATGTTAATCAAATGAAAATAATTACATGCTTTAATGTGCTATGCGCGTAAAAAATCTCGTTTCACACTTTAGTCGGAGAGTAGTAAAAACACAAATTTGCTGTTTTTCAATAAATTTTACTTGACAAACGCTTAACATGATGTTATTATTATTTTAGATTTTTTGATAATTTAACTTTTGCCGTGTGTGCAGTGAGGCAGCGCGGTGAGATTTTTGTTTTGGCTTTTCAAGTGTTTTAGAGCTCTGTTTATGGGAGGTAATCTGATTTATGTCTGTTATTTTTTCGGTGATGATGACAGGCTTTGGGCATGTTGCTCATGCGGCCGTATCCATAGCTGAAAACCTTTCACGTGCATCTTCCGTTTTTGAGATGAGTCAGGACGGTGAAACCGTCTGGGGTGACTGTGCGGAATATTCATTTGTAGGTTTCAGCGAGGAGGGAGATTTTTCCACATCTGTCGGCACAGCAGGTGTAACTGTGGGCAGACGTCTGGGAAAGATAAGGTATGATTCCGACAGCACTGTATGGCAGCTCCGTACAGATTTCGGCGAATACATAATGATAAAGAGCCGGGTGGACACAGCAGAAATATTCCGCAGAGTGCGTTGATGTCTTTATTCAGCAGGTACAGTCTTTTAGACTGTGCCTGTTTTTTTATTGTATCTGTTAGATAAAATGATGTGATAAAAATATCAAAAAAATGTTAATTCACACAAAATATATGATTAAATATTGCGATTTTTTTATTTATAAAGGTTGACAAAAAGAATAATATAATATACCATAATAATTAGATGGTTATACACGCTGCATAAGCTGCTGAAAGTTTGTGATGGCTGTATGCCTATGGCAAAGATTACATGGGAGGGATTTTAATAATGAAATATAGAGAAGTAACCCATAGAACTGTAGAAAAAATTGTATTCGGCTTAAGCTCGGTTTTCTTCTTTTTGTTCGGATTAATATGTTATCTGCATCATATGCCCGTCTATATTACCGCAGTGATGCTGTGCATACCTGTCGTTACGGCGGTATTTACATTTGTTCCGCCCCTTACAGGTTCAACTCAAGCATATGCTATGGCTATATGTATGAATCTGGCGGCAACTGTGTATGCAATAGGCAACAGCAGCCTGTGCGTAATGCATGGCGCATTTTTGGTGATTATGGTTTTTACGGCTTTGTATCGGCAGATAGGTCTTGCTATATGCCAGATAATATATGTCAGCCTGCTTTATTTCGGATGCTATCTTTTTGCGCCTGATGTCTTGTATTACAGCAAACACACTACATTTGATATAATAGGCAATCTGATAGTGTTTTACATGGGCAGCGCTGCGGTTCTGCTGCTGATTGCTTGGTTTCAAGACGCCGTATGTCTGGCAGAAAACCGCAATCAAGGTATAAGTGATCTGCTGAAGGTTGTGGAACGTCAGAAGATAGAGGCCGAGGCCGGTACCAAGGAGAAAGCTGACTTTTTGGCGAATATGAGCCATGAGATGCGCACGCCGATGATCGCAGTGTGCGGCATGAGTGAGCTTTTGCTTCAGAATGATCTCACTCCGCTTGAGGAGGAATATGTCACCACTATCAGAAATTCCGCAAACAATCTGCTCAGTCTGGTCAACGATATTCTGGACTTTTCCAAGATAGACGCGGGCATGATGAATCTGGTAGAGGTTCATTATAATATTGAGAACATGGTGGCTGAGATAGCCAATATGATAAATGTGCGTATGGGCGGCGAAAAGGACATATCCTTTATTGTGGAGATAGACGCAAATGTCCCCAAAGGTCTTATCGGCGATGAGCTGAGAATCCGGCAGATACTTATAAACCTGCTCAACAATGCGGTAAAGTTTACTGAAAAGGGCATGGTTAAGTTAAAAATCAGCTACAGCATGGATGAGATGGGAAAGTCGTGGATAAAAGCTGATGTCGAGGATACAGGCATAGGCATTACTCCGGCGGATCAGAAGAAGCTTTTTGCCGAATTCAGCCAGGTGGACACGCAGAAGAACCACAGCATACAAGGCACGGGTCTGGGACTTATCATATCCCAGCGGCTTGCAAATCTGATGAACGGCAACATCACGCTGGAGAGTGAGTACGGCAAAGGCTCGACATTTACCGTGGTGATTGAACAGAAGGTGGATGATTCCGAGGAAATCGGCATAGTGCCCGATCCGGACGGCTATGTGGCATATGTTTATGAGCCTGACGACTGCTGCCGCGAAAATTTCAAGGAGATAATGTCGCAGCTGGGCGTGGCAGTCATAACGATAAGCAATATTTCCGTGTGGGACTATTACAATGCCGATCGCTTCGGCGCAATACTCTTCTTTGATTATGATTCGGGTATAGAAGTCGTAAATTCTTTTGCGCTCAAGATAAAGCGCATGCGTATAGTAACCATGATAGGAGCCAACTCCTTCGTGGACGCCGGCATAAAAAATAATATTCTGATGATTCATAAGCCGATATTGACAGGTCAGCTTTCGGCGTTAATACGCGGTGAAAATCTTGACACCTTTCGCCGCGAGAGAAAGCCTGAAAATCACCTATTTGTCCCTGAGGCGAGAATTATGGCTGTGGACGACAACTATGTCAATCTGAGAGTCATCGAGGGACTGCTCAGCGTATATAAGCCGCAGGTAAGGCTTGTCAGCAGCGGTCGTGAGGCATACAACATTCTCTGCAGCGACATGGGCTTCGACCTGATATTCATGGACCAAATGATGCCGGATTGGGACGGAATAGAAACGGTGCAAAGAATACGCGCGCTGGAAGGCGAATATTACAAAAACGTGCCGATAGTTGCGCTTTCCGCCAACACCAGCCAGAATTCACGCGAGCTGTTTATGTCCAACGGCATGAATGATTTTCTCGAAAAGCCGATAAGCACCAACGCCCTTTCAAATATGATCAAAAAATATATTCCGAGAGAAAAGCAGCTCAGCGAATATGTGGAAGAGATAGACCCTATGATGACCGTTAATCGCCCTATAAACAGCGAATACATATCGGCCGCTTCCAAAAATGCGGGCGATGTAAAAATAGAAGGCATTAATACAACTGACGGAATTTTCAATATGGGCGGCAGCGTTGACGCGTATAATCACATTCTGAATGTGGTACTGGAGGACGGACGCAAGAAGATAGTATTTTTGGAAAAGTATGCAATTGAAGGCAATCTCAAGGCGTATCATATTGAATCACACGCTATCAAGAGCGTGGCGGCAAGCATAGGGGCAGACTCTCTGTCTCTGACTGCCAAGCAGCATGAGACTGCTGCCAAAAACGGGGATGCGGATTTTGTTGCAAATAATTACCGCAAGCTCATCAATGAATACACTTCCGTTCTCAGAAATATTGAGGAATATCTGCTTTCAAATAATTTGCTCACATTGCGTGAGGATGACAGCGGCGAGAATCAGAACGCTCCGGTTATTTCACAGCAGAAAAAGCACAACGAGATCGTGGAGATAATACGTCTGATAGAGCGTTTTGACAGCGACGGAGCAATCGACCGCCTCAGCGGACTTCTGGGCTATCGGCTTGAGAAGAGCGACAGAGCCGGCATCAAAAAGGCGATAAACCAGCTTGACGACTATATGTTTGACGAAGCCAAAAACACGCTTGGTTCTTTATGATATTTATATTGTTGAAGTAAATCAGAATCTATTAGGAGGCTGCAAAATTGAAAAAAATACTTGTAATAGATGACAACAAAGCCACTTTGGCTATGGCCAAGCAGGTACTTTCCGATGAATACTCTGTGATAGCCGTAATTTCCGGATTTCAGGCGCTAAAATATCTTGAAAAGGAGATTCCCGACCTGATTTTGCTTGATCTGAACATGCCTGATATGGACGGTAAGCAAACCATGACCAAAATTCACAGCGATGAAAGATGGCGTGATATTCCGATAATCGTGCTCACTGTGGAAAATAATCCGCAGAATGAGGTCGAGTGCCTTGAAATGGGCGCAGTGGATTTTATCGCAAAGCCGTTTGTACCGCAGGTGATGAAGTCGAGAATAGCGCGCACACTTGAGCTTATCGGTTATCGCCGAATGCTGCAGATCGACAATGAAAAAAAGAAAATGCAGATTGAAAATATGAAATCACAGCTTATCATGGTGCTTGCCGATATGATAGACAACCGCCACAGCGCGACGGGTGCTCATGTGCGCCGAGTCAGCATGATTGTTGAGGCATTGGTTAAAAAAATGCGTGCGGAGGGCATGTTTCATGAGCTTCTGGACGACAGATATGTTTTGAGTATCTGCCTTTCGGCTCCGCTTTATGACATAGGCAAGATAAAAATTCCCGATACCGTGCTCAAAAAGCAGGGGGATCTGACCGAGGAAGAGTTTGAGCTGATGAAAACTCACACTACTGAGGGAGCGAGAATTCTGGACGAATGCGCAAAGGGAATTGAGGATAATTATTACCTTATCCTGGGCAGAGATATGGCGGCTTATCATCATGAATGGTGGAACGGCAAAGGCTATCCATATGGTCTTAAGGGACTTAAGATACCTTTCTGCGCACGTGTTATTGCTGTGGCAGATGTATTTGACGCTCTGGTTTCCAAGCGCAGCTATAAACGTCAGATGTCATTTGAACAGGCCTTTGAGATAATCAAAAAGGGCAGCGGCGGACACTTTGACCCTGTAATTGTGGATGTTTTCCTCAGTATACGTCCTGAAATAGAGAGAATTTCCATGATTGGTGTTGATAATTGAAAATTACAAAATGGGACTGCCTATTATGGCAGTCCTATTTTGTAAATTTTTGGAGTAAATGTATATTAGTTATTGAATATTGAATGATTTTATGTTAAGATTAAGGAAACGCTGAATAATACTAATCTTCAATAAAAGTACGACATACTTTTTTAATTTAAGATTAGTATAAAGGCGAAGCCGTCGATTCCACGCCTCCTTAGTGTATTTTATGGTCAGGGTGATAAAGCGTGTTTAGTTAAAAAAATACATTATCCAAGCATATAATGATGCCGGCTTGCGTGGTGGTAGCGGCTGCTTTTACAGTATGGTATGCGTGCGGTCAGGACTGTTCCCGAGCCGAAAGCTTACGGTGTAAATAAATAGTTTTTTAACGCATAATCAAAAAATTATCAGAAAATCATCTGCAAATGTGGAATTTTATAAAAATATATGTTATAATCAACTTGTTGTTCAGAATTCTTAATTTATTGAAAGGAAAGTTTTAAAATGTTTAAAAAAGTTTCCGCACTTCTTATTGCCATTGCGATGCTGGTGGGAGTGACCTCCTGTTCCATGCCTCAGAATATATTTTCAGACCGGGGGAATTCTTCGGCAGATAATGCCGATAAAGCCTCAGCTAATCTGTATGAATTTGAGTTTACCATGGACAGCAAAAGCTACTACTTGCCGGCTCAGTTCGATTATTTTATAGAAAAGGGCTGGGAATTCGATTCGGGTAAAGATAACGCAACCGACGCGGGTGCCGGGCAAGAGGAGAAAGTCGATCCCGAAACCATCACGCTGGAGAGCAACGCTTATTCGGATTATATAGAGGTTTACAACGAGGATTATTGCATAAAACTAAAGTTTTATAATGATACTTCGTCACCGGCAAATCTCAGCCTCTGCAGAGTAGTGGGTATAAAGCTTGACGTCATTACTTCCTCTGTGCCTTATACGCTGTTTGACGGAAAAATTGAGTTCGGTTCACAATATAGCAGGTTAGTAGAGGTTTACGGCGAGCCGTCGTTTGAAAAGGAGATTTCTTCCGAGACAGGTGAGGTTATTTCTGTAAACGATATGGTGTTTGATGAGAATGCTGAGGGCGGCACCAATAAGAATGTGTATTATTATATAACCGAGCATTCCTTTGTAGAGTTTACCTTTGGTACCATGAATGATATATCTGACAGCCTTATCAATATTGTGATAGAGAATAATACCGAAGCTGAAAGAAAATATGATTATAAAAAGGACATGAAAAAGACTCCTGATACTATCGCTCTCTACAATGCTCCCAATTTGCTGGGCAAGAGTATAAGTGATTTTTCGTTTAAGTATGAAAACAATCTCTACACTCTTCCCATCCCTGTGAGAGAATTGATCGATGACGGATGGGAGTTTGCAAGAGGGGCGTCCATAGTAGTTCCCACCGGTGTAACCGCAAAGGGCGTTGTACTCAAAAAGAATAATTTGTTCATTGAACTTATGGTTCATAATTACGAAACCGATAAACCGCAGTCAGCTGTAAATTGCTATGCGGTCAGCATTTCAGCGGGTGTGATCGGATCGCGCGCTAAAATTCTTATGCCCAAGGGAATCACGCTGGGTTCAGATGCGTCAGAGCTTGAATCGTTGTATACAACTCCCTACCTCAATGACGCTGTAGCAGTAAACGGCGGTGCCAAAGCGGCTGTTGAATATATGTATGAGATAAAAGAACCTGTGAGCGACCCGCTTACCGAAAACAGCAGGCAGTTTATCAATAAGCTGGAAACAGACGATTACATTATGTATTCATATGTAATGCCTGACGATCGTCCTACAGTTACCATACCTGATGAAATCAAGAAAATTGTCGATTTAAATAATCAGCTTCTCGGTACGTATAGAAAGCATATTGATATATATGTGAGCAAGGCAAACAATAAGGTAGTATATGTATATATGCAAAACTGCCCTGAATTTGTTGTTGATGAAGCTAAGATCTGGGCGGAACAGATCGCGCAGGCAGAGGAAGAACGCAATAAAGAAGAATAATAATGTAAATAAATTAAGGGGCTGATGGCAATTGTTTGTAACAGACCATAAGCGCTGCACAGGCTGCGGAGCATGCATTGAAGCGTGCCCGCAGTCTGCTGTTATAAAGATAAGAGACAAGTATAAATTTGTATATCCGTCAGTCCGGGAGGAACTGTGTGAATTTTGCGGGAGATGTCTTGATGTCTGCCCGAAGGACAAGCCTATCGATCGCTTTGAAAGAGAAAAATTCGAGCAGCGTTATTACATAGCCAAGACTGCCGATAAGGCAGAACTGTTGAAAGCACATGCGGGAGGAATATTTTATCGTCTTGCGATGAAGATATTATCGGATGGCGGTGTGGTTTACGGCTGCATTTTTGATAAAGATCGTCATCCCCGGCATGTTCGCGCTGATAATGCCGAGGATTTAGGCATGATGTGCGGCTTTAAGCCTGTGCAGAGCGATACCGACGGCGTTTATTCGGCGGTAAAGCTGGACTTGGAGAACGGCGCAAGAGTTCTGTTTTCCGGAACGCCCTGCCAGTGCGACGGATTGCTTGGATATTTGGGGCGTGATTACACAGGACTGATAGTTGTGGATGTGCTGTGCGGCGGTGTGACCTCTGAGGGGGTCTTTCATCGCTACTATCACTGGCTGGAGCAGAAGCTGGGCGACAAAATTATGGAGCTTAGCTTTGAAAATAAGCAGGCTTTCGGGCATAGCCGCGGTATACGCGTACTTTACCGGCGCAAAAGGCAGAGGTTTCTGCTTTCGTTCCCGCTTGAGCTGGACAGGCTCAACAGTATGAGCATGGGCGGCGCGATAAACCGACGCTCGTGCGGCACATGCAAATACGCTTCGTCACAGCGAGTGGGGGATATTTCGCTGGGCAGATTTGTCAACGCCGCGCGTTCTCATTCTGATTTTCCTTATGCTAAAGGCGCGTCTTTGGTTGTGGTGTCTACGGCAAAGGGGGCAGCTCTTTGGGAAGACATTAAGGATACAATTTATTTTGAGCAATCCGATTTTGAACGAGCCTCGGCAAACGAACGGCTCAGTTTACCGACAAAACAAAGTCCGCAGCGAAAAAAAATATTGTCCCATATATGCGGCGGAAATTTTGACGAAGCGGCTAAGGAATTTAGATCGCCGGGTGTGTGGAAGGCTGTGAAGATATTTTTCTGCGCGGTAATTCCAGACGAAGCGGTGTATTTTTTAATTCAAACCGCAAAGAAAATCAGAAGCCTTGCCTTGTCTGTGATTTTTAAGGCGAAAAATTCATTTAAAAAAACATAGGATAAGACATAGCTTTGGAAAATCGACGAATTTTTGAAAAAAAACTTGACATTTGAAGCAAAATAATTTATATTATTATCTAGTGCTGATTTATAGAAAGGCAACGTCGGTTTGCATATGGTATTCCGGCTATTCTAATGATGGCCCGCGAGGGTTGTATTTCAGGAGGTGCATTTGCATGGCAAAGTGTGATTTCTGCGGAAAGGACATTTCTTTCGGCATCAGAGTTTCTCACTCACACAGAAGAAGCAACAGAACATGGAAGCCCAACGTAAAGCGCGTTAAGGCTATCGTTGACGGAACACCTAAGAGAGTTCACGCATGTACTCGCTGCCTTCGTTCCGGCAAGGTTACAAGAGCTGTCTGATTTTCGATTTCTTTAATATCCAC
The DNA here is from genome assembly GCA_029005175.1 of Bacillota bacterium. Lineage (GTDB taxonomy): Bacteria > Bacillota > Clostridia > Oscillospirales > Acutalibacteraceae > RUG762. The sequence goes on along the minus strand of JAQXFQ010000121.1, from coordinate 2,617 downwards.
TGGCGATTGTTTTATGATTGTCAGTGGATATTTTTTTGATTTTTAAATCTATGAATTGATTCGGGAGAGAATTATGGCAAATGACCAGAATAAAAAAAGACTGCTGAATTTGTTGAAAATATTATATCAATACACAGATGAGATTCACCCTCTCAGAACGCCTCAGATTGTTGAGCTTCTTAAGGAAGCCGGCGTGGAGTGTGAGCGAAAGGCGGTTTACAGGGATATAGAGTGTCTGAATGATTTTGGCTTGGAGATAATGCAGTCTACTTTTCCGCCGGGATATTACTACAACGAGCGTATTTTTGAGATTCCGGAACTGCGAATGCTCATAGACTCCGTAAAGTCATCGGAATTTATCACTGAGAAAAAGACAGCAGAGCTTATAGGCAAGCTGAAAGGACTTACCAGCGTGCATATGGCTGACGAACTTGAGGACGGCGGTATTCGCAGCCGACCGAAGAATCAAAATGAGGTCATTTATTACAATATAGATAAGCTTCATTCGGCTATACACAGCGGTAAAATGGTGCATTTTTCATATTATCGTCACATACTTCATCACGGAAAGCCTGTTTCTCGCAAGTCACATGAATTCACGGTCAGCCCGTATGCGCTTATATGGAATGACGGAAAGTATTATTTGGTGGCAAATTACGCTAAATATGACGATTTGTCACATTATCGCGTGGATAGAATGAAGACGGTTGATATTTTGTCTGACGACGTGCGCCCTCTGAGTGAGGTCAGTAATTTTAAGGATAAATTTGATGAGGCGGAGTATGTGAGCCGCGTGTTTGAGATGTATGCGGGCAGCAATCCCGTAAATATTGAACTGACATGCAAAACAAGCTGTTTAGAGCATATCGTGGAACGGTTTGGACAAAAGGTAGAATATAAGGTGATTGATAAGGATTATTTTACCGTGTCTGTTCAGGCGGTCATCAATGACGGTCTGCTTAGTTGGATTCTGGCGCAGAGGGGAGATGTGGAGGCGGTACAGCCTGCCGAACTGAAAGATAAGGTATTTAACCTGCTTGAAAACATGCTGTCTGATTATGTTAGAAAAAATTGAAATTAATATGTTAATTTTTTACAGGTTATATTGACATTAATGTACTTTAGATATAAAATTGAATTGCAACACAATGCCACAGTGCATTGTAAAAAAATGATGGGAGAAGATATTTTATGAAAAAAAGGTTAGCATCCGTTGCTGTGTTATGTGCAATGCTGATGGCATTGTCGCCGGTTAACGGTTTCAAGGCAAATGCGTCAGGCGAAAGTGTCAGTTCGGACGTTTCGTCGACTGTGGATTCATCGGTGACGACAGTTAAATCTACAGAATCTACGACATCTACTACTAAGACTGCAGCTGCAAAGAATTATGTAGAAGTTACAGCCGGTGCCGTGAATGTGCGCGCAGGTGCCGGAACCAATTATAAAGTTATTACCTCGGTAAACAAAGGACAAAGGTATAAATTTTATGCTACAAAAACTGTAGACGGCGTGAAATGGTATAAGATTAAAGTAAATGACAAAGACGGCTGGATAATAGGAACTTATGTGAAGGAGGTTGAAACGGGAACTACCAAGACAACCTCAACCGCTTCACAAAAGAATTATATAGAAATTACCGAAAAGTCTGTAAACGTGCGAGCCGGCGCAGGCACTCACTGTAAGATTATCGGTACGGTTAAGCGTGGAAATCGTTATAAATTCTATGCTACTAAGACCGTTGAGGGCGAAAAGTGGTACAAAATCAAGTTTAATGATAAAGACGGCTGGGTGGCGGCGTCATGCGTTAAATTGGTTGATTCCGCAGTGACTACAAAGGCACCCGCGACAACTTCTTCGACTGATACGTCCGCTTCTGAGTCCGCTGTTACCTCAAAAACTACAGCAAACACATCGCAATACAAATATATAGAAATTACCGAAAAGTCTGTAAATGTGCGAGCCGGCGCAGGCACTCACTGCAAGATTATCGGTACGGTTAAGCGTGGAAATCGTTATAAATTCTATGCTACTAAGACCGTTGAGGGCGAAAAGTGGTACAAAATTAAGTTTAATGATAAAGACGGCTGGGTGGCGGCGTCATGCGTTAAATTGGTTAATTCCGCAGTGACTACTACAACTGCAAAGCCCACAACTACGACAACCACAACCACAACCACAACTACAACTACAACCAAAACAACCACAACTACAACTACAACCACAAAGAAAACCACAACGACAACAGCCGCACCAAAATATTATGTATTGGTGACGGGTAAAAATGTAAATGTTCGCTCGGGTGCAGGTACTAATTACGGAGTTGTGACGACGGTCCAAAAAGGTCAGGAGCTGACCTATCTCGGCGTTAAGACAGTCAACGGTCAAAAGTGGTACAACGTCGATGTGAAAGGCAAGAAAGGCTGGATAATAGGCACATATTCCAAGCTGGTAAAGGCATCATCTGCAACTACTGCGACCACAGCCAAGCCGACAGCTACGTCTAAGACCGCTTCAACCACAAAGAAAACCACCACGACAACAGCTGCACCAAAATATCATGTATTGGTGATGGGTAACAATGTAAATGTTCGCTCGGGCGCAGGTACTAATTACGGAG
>JAQXFQ010000120.1 GCA_029005175.1 Bacillota bacterium | reverse complement strand
TCTGATACACTTTGGTTTTGTAGGGGCTTTGCCCCTACGACCCCACGATGGGCGCTGCCCCTCGACCCCGCCAAGAGGACCAGTCCCCTTGGATTCCCGGCGTTGCGTACTCTATGATAAATTATCATTTATTGTGCAATTTTACATATCCGCTCATTTATATTTTTATCTGACGCCCGCTGCGGACATCACATATTCGCGCGCCGCCTTGTCACACTCCAGTACATCCTCCACCGTAAAGGAATCAACCCTCGGCTGACGTTCCATGGCTTCCCAAACGTATTTGCCTATATCAAGGAAGCCTATTTTCCTCTGGAGGAAAAGCTCCACCGCTTTCTCATTAGCGCCGTTGGCTGCGGCGGGAGCAAGCCCTCCCCTGCGCATAGCTTCACGGCATGCCGCCAGACATACGAATGTATCGGTATCGGGGCGGTAGAATGTAAGCTTGCCGACCTCGAAGAGATCCAGCGGCTTTGCGGGAGACGGCACTCGGTCGGGATAGCTTAATGCGTATTGAATCGGTATGCGCATATCAGGCGTGCCGAGCTGAGCGATCACGGAGTTATCGCAAAATTCCACCGCGGAATGTATGATGCTCTCGCGCTGTACTATAACCTCAATGTCGTCCACACTTTTGTCAAAAAGCCAAGCGGCTTCGATTACCTCCAGCCCCTTGTTCATCAGGGTTGCGGAATCTATCGTGATTTTCGCGCCCATGCTCCAATTTGGATGCTTGAGAGCCTGCTCCGGAGTGACATCCAGCAGTTCATCGCGCTTTTTGCCAAAGAACGGTCCCCCCGACGCCGTGAGAAGAATCCGCTTAAAGGCATGCGCGCCGGGTGAGCCTTGCAGGCATTGGAATATAGCCGAATGCTCGCTGTCTACAGGAAGAATCGGCACACCTTTAGCCTTTGCGGCGTTCATCACAAGCTGCCCCCCCGCAACGAGAGTTTCCTTGTTGGCAAGTGCCAGATCCTTGCCCGCCTCGATGATTGCGAGCGTCGGCAAAAGTCCCACCATGCCCACCACGGAATTAAGCACGATGTCATTTTGCGCAAGCGTTGCCGCCTCAATGAATCCGTCCATGCCCTGAGCTACCTTTATATTGGTGTCGGCAAGCTTGATTTTCAGTTCAGCCGCTGCATTCTCGTCCATCACGGCTGCCATCTGCGGCCGGAATTGACGCGCCTGTTCCTCAAGCAGCTTTATGTTGCGATTGGCGCAGAGTGCGGTCACATTAAGCCCCATGCACCTGACTACATCCAAGGTCTGCGTGCCTATCGAACCTGTTGAGCCAAGAATGGCGATATTTTCATGTTTTTTTGAAGCTTTCATAAAATAAAAATTCCTCTGAATATTTATGTGTAAACACCGCCTGACATTAATTATTGTTATAATGTGTGTAGGCGGTGTTATGTTTAAGTGATGTTTTTTTGATTTAATTCTATTTTACCAACGGCAAAATGAAGCTAAGCAGATAAAATGTCGGGCAAACAAACAGTACACTGTCAAATCGATCGAGTACGCCGCCGTGTCCGGGCAAAAGATTGCCGAAATCCTTGACATTATACTGTCTTTTTATAGCTGAAAATGATAAATCACCAAACATCGACATTAATATGCATATGGCTGAAATTATCGCGACATTGACCATATTCAGCTCACCCTCTGCATAATTCAGCACATCTGCGTAAATATATGCGGAGGCCAGTGAAATTATCATTGCAATTACAAAGCCGCCCACAGCCCCCTCAATGGTTTTTTTCGGGCTTATTACAGGCGCGAGCTTGTGCCTGCCGAATGCGCGACCCACGAAATACGCGCCGCCGTCGGCTACCCATGAGAGAATAAGACAATATATGACCAGCGCGATTCCGTTTGCATACGATGTAGTACCGTCCGCATTTTTTATCATATTGTCGAAAATAAGCTCTATGGACATAAACGGAAATGCCACAAATATTGTAAGTATCATGGCAGTACACAGCTTTTCCAATTTCAGCTCCGCATGCTTTCGGAGCAATATGGCAAACATCACGAATAAATATATCAGCGATGCCGCAGCAATCACACTCATGCTGCTTACCGTGTTGCCGAGAAACGGTGATAAAATCACGACTGCACCGTATATAAAGCACGGGGCATAAAGTATGGGCGTCTTATTTGCGCCGAATGCCTTGAGTGCCTCATAAATGCCTATCATGCACAGTAAAAATAAAGTAACATACAACACAGCCGGGAAATATGCCGATGCAATCAGCAGCCCCAAGGCAAGCGGGATTCCTACCGCCGCTGTCAACAGTCTGGCTTTCATCTGAAATTAAACACCTCCGAAACGTCGGTTTCTTTTTGCATATTCATCCAATGCTTCCTCCAGATTTTCGGTAGTGAAATCCGGCCAGAGTATGTCGTCCATAAACACATACTCCGAATATGCCGATTGCCACAGCAAAAAGTTGGAGGTACGGTATTCGCCGCTCGGTCTGATTATCAGATCGGGATCAGGCTGACCTGCCGTATACAGCTGCGATGAAATCAATTCGGCAGTTACATCCTCTGCCGACAGCTTTCCGTCAGTCACGTCCTTAGCTATCATTTGCACGGCGCGGACAAGCTCATCTCTGCCGCCGTAATTCATCGCAATATTGAGGCACATGCCTGTTTTGTCCGCCGACAGCTCCTCTGTTTCTTTTATCAGCCTTTGCAGTTCGGGAGCAAAGGCAGTGACATCGCCTATAAAACGGGTGCGGATATTTTCCTCACGGAAGTCGCGGAGCGCCTCCACCAGATAATCATAAAAAAGCGACATCAGCGCGTCCACTTCTTCCTTGGGACGCTTCCAGTTCTCGGTAGAAAAAGCATACACTGTCAAATATTTTATACCGATGCTGTTGCAATATCGGGTAATTTTTCTGAAATTTTCGGCTCCGACTCTGTGACCTGCCTGTCTGGGCATGCCGCGCTTCTTCGCCCAGCGGCCGTTTCCGTCCATTATAATTCCCACATGCTCGGGCAGAATTCTCTCCGAACGGTCAATTTTTTTGCTGCTCTTTGAAAAAAACACGTCTATCCTCCTTAATCTGCTGCAATAAAAAGCAAATCATTCACGATGCGTTACAAACCGTAACACAAAAGGCTCCCTCGAATAATTATAGGGGAGCCTTCGGAATTCCGCGGAAGCACCGTTTTTTTACTGCCGCCGTAGAATTTTTAAAATTCTTAGATTTCCATGATTTCCTTGGTCTTGTCGGCACTCATGGCATCAATCTGCTTGCAGTATTTATCTGTCAGATCCTGGATTTTCTTTTCGCCCTGCTTCTGGTCATCCTCCGTAATTTCGGAATTTTTCTTCATTGTCTTGAGCTTGTCAACAGCGTCGCGGCGAATGGAGCGAATGGCAACCTTTGAGTCCTCGCCCATCTTATGCACATCCTTAGCCAGCTCCTTGCGGCGCTCCTCGTTGAGCGGAGGGAATACGAGGCGTATAATCTTGCCGTCGTTCTGCGGATTAATGCCGATGTCTGCTTCGTTGATTGCGCGCTCAATAGACTTGAGTGTGGAAGCGTCCCACGGCTGCACGGTCAGTGTTCTGGCTTCAGGAACATTTACCACGGCGAGCTGATTGACAGGTGTAGGCACTCCGTAATAATCGACGGATACCTTATCAAGCACGGCAGGATTTGCGCGGCCGGCTCTGAGCTTTTTATATTCACTGTCGAGTACATCAATGGATTTTTCCATCTTTACTTTCATATCGTCAATAACCTTTTTCATTTAGCAATACCTTCTTTTTTATAAATTATGGATTATTTTTCAAGCCGATAATCAAACCCGGCAAAAATTTACGGAGTCACGATTGTTCCGACATTGGAGCCCTGCATAACCTCAACCATGGTGTCAGGATTTTCCAGGCTGAAAACATGAATCGGAATATTGTTCTCACGGCACATGGAAGCAGCCGTGCTGTCCATAACCTTGAGTTCCTTGCTGAGTACCTCATCAAATGTCACGGTGTCATATTTTACAGCGTTGGGATTCTTCTTCGGGTCGCTGTCGTAAACACCGTCAACCATTGTCGCCTTGAGTATAACATCCGCGTCAATTTCTGCGGCTCTGAGCGCAGCGGCCGAATCAGTGGAGCAGAAAGGATTGCCTGTGCCGCAGCCGAATATAACGATTCTGCCCTTTTCCAGATGTCTCACTGCTCTGTTGCGGATATACGGCTCGGCAATGGTGTTCATATGGATAGCCGACTGCACGCGCACCGTTGCTCCGAGCTGCTCCAAAGCATCTGCAACTGCCAGCGCGTTCATCTGCGTGGCGAGCATGCCGATATGGTCGGCTCTGGTTCTGTCCATGCCCTCAGAGGTTCTGCCGCGCCAAAAATTGCCGCCGCCTACAACTATACCTATCTGCACGCCCATATCTGCACATTTTTTAACAGACGAGCAAATATCGCGGATAACGTCATTGTTCAGACCGAAGTGCTTTTCACCCGCCAGAGCTTCACCGCTCAGCTTGAGCAGTACACGGGAATATTTTGCCTGCATAAATCTCATCATGCCTCTCTGATATATTCTTAAAAATTCATCAATATTTGCAATATGCAAAAATCATCCCTTATATTTTACACAAAACATGTTAAATTGTAAAGTATTACCTTATATTTTTTCAATAATTTAATGAAATTTAATAATTTCCACTACATTTGCGAATATTTAAAGTGTCAATATATCAAATAAATGTAATGCTATATAAAATTTAATTATTTTTTGTTAAATGTTATTATAACTATTGACAAATAAAAATATTTGTAGTATATTAATAAAGTAGTATTGAATCACAAAATATAACTTCTCATCAAAAAAACACTTCGATACTTACGTTTCGATATTTATTGCTTACTATTAGTATGATAAGATGACTATTCCATCTTAATTATAACTATAAATTCTGCTTATATAATCGGAGGTAATTATTATGAAATCTGTTAAGACAACTGATATGCGCAAGGTAAACGGCGGCTGCATTGATTCATATTATAAGTGCAAGCTGTGCGGCAAGAAGAAGCTCACTTTTACGGGGGCAACTCTTCACGGTTTTGTCAAGCATGAGACTGTTTTCCCCTGGTCGCTCCTTGACTTTGAAATAGTCGAAGTTAAAAAATAATTTAATGGAGGAACATGCAATATGAAATCTGTTAAGTCAACTGATATGCGCAAGGTAAACGGCGGCTGCCATGTTGAAGTGTGTAAGGGTTGCGGCAAGAAATTTTTAATTATAGGTCCTATTTCCTTATTGTATTTTGTCAGCCATACAGGCTATACAGATAGCTGCAAGTAATTTAATATCACACTGAAAATCAATATCCCAATTTAAAGAATCAGACAGGAATAGTATGTCTGATTCTTTAAATTTATATGTTCACTTTGACACGTTAAAGGATTTATTCACTATATGAAATACATAAAACAACACGACGAAAAAGACTGCGGTGCTGCCTGCCTCACTATGATAGCAGAGTATTATGGCCTTTCCCTCCCTCTTGCAAAATGTCGTGAGCTTACCAAGACCGACCGCAGCGGAACCAATTTATACGGTCTGGTAGACGGTGCCGGCAAGCTCGGTATAAAGGCTGAAGCCCTTGAGGGAAGCGTGGATGAGCTTTTTGACGGTATAAAAAACGGCGAGATCCAATTTCCCTTTGTAGCTCATATCGTCAATGATAACGCAATGCTTCATTTTGTGGTGGTATTTGGACTAAAGGACGACAAGCTTACTATCGGCGACCCCGCAAAGGGTAAGGTAAGATACACTATCGAAAAATTTTCCAGTATGTGGAGCGGTTATATTGTCACGTTCGGTAAAACCGACAAATTCAAAGAAGGTAATTTCAGAGAAGGCGGTCTGCGCAAATTTTTCGTTTTGCTCCAAGGGCAATACAAACTTCTCGCCTGCATTTTTTTAATGTCGCTTGTAATTTCAGGAATAGGAATTGCAGGTGCATTCGTATTTAAAATAATTATTGATAAATTTATTTCCGGCGAGCAATCTGACGGAATTATTGCGGCGATTACCCGGGATCTAAGCAGTTTAAAAGCTTTTTTCATCGGAATAATTCTGCTCTACATCTTGCAGGGGGTAATACAGTTTGCACGCGGCTGGATGATGTCGATACTGGCAAAAAACATTGATATGAAGCTTATGCTTTCATATTACAATCATCTCGTAGACTTGCCCGTTTCGTCAATCGTCACACGAAACACAGGCGAATATCTATCGAGATTTTCCGATGCCTCCACTATAAGAAACGCTGTCTCGGGCGCAACACTGACACTTATGCTGGACTCGCTTATGGTGATTGCATGCGGTATAATTTTATTTTTGCAAAACCATATTCTCTTTTGCATTTCACTTATAATGATAGTAATATATGGCATTATAGTAGTATCATACAGAAATGTGATAAAGCAAGCCAATCGAGATGTTATGGAAAATAATGCGCGCTTGCAGTCTTATCTTAAAGAATCTATAGACGGCATAGAAACAATTAAAGCAAACTGCGCTGAAAAATTGGTTAAAGGCAAAACAAAATCGAAGTTTCTCAGCCTTATTAATGCCGTATTTAAAAACAACATCATATCAATATCACAGGACAGCATTTGCAGCATAATCGAGCAAGTCGGTATTGTAATAATTCTGTGGGTTGGATTTGACATGGCGCAGCGTGATATTATCACTGTCGGCTCTCTGATGACTTTTTATGCTCTCCTTGCCTACTTCACCGAGCCAATTAAAAACCTAATCGAGCTTCAACCCACTATACAAACCGCAATAGTCGCTGCCGACAGATTGAACGACATATTGGAAAGCGAGACAGAGCACATCGCTCAGAAAAACAAAAAAAACCGCAGCAATGAAATCTCATGGGACAAGATAAAATTCAGTCGGGTAAATTTCAGATACGGCAACCAGGAGTTGCTGCTGAAAAATATTTCATTTGAGATTCTAAAGGGACAAAAAATTGCTATAGTAGGCGAAAGCGGCTGCGGCAAGACTACACTCGCAAAACTGATGATGAAATTCTACTCACCGGAAAGCGGTAAAATCCTGATAGGCGGCAAAGATATATCAAATTATTCACTCTCTCAGATAAGAAGCAACATCGCATATGTAAACCAAAGCACATTTTTATTTTCTGACACCATAAAAAGCAATATTTTGATTGGCAATCCTAAAGCATCAGAAAAACAGCTTAAAAATGCCTGCAGACTGTCACATGCGGGTGAATTTATAGACGACCTGCCGATGGGCTACGACACATTTCTTGAAGAAAACGGAAGCAATATTTCAGGCGGACAGCGACAGCGAATTGCTATAGCCAGAGCACTGCTTACCAATCCCAAGCTGCTCATCCTTGACGAGGCAACCAGCAATCTTGACACAATAACCGAAACCGCAGTGAAAGATACAATATTCGGCTTGGACAATGATTTGACCTGCATCATAATCGCACACAGACTTAGTACAGTCGTTAATTGCGACAAAATTATTGTTATGCATAACGGCAGTATAAAGGAAATAGGCACACACGCCGAATTGATTAAAAAGAACGGCTTTTACTGCAAAATGTGGAACAAACAATAAGCAAAATCCCCGCTGTACATCACAACGGGGATTTTGTTTATTGCACCAGCGAGGGCGCGAGGGTATTCAGATAAATTATTGCGGCACAGATTGCGGCGGTTATGTTAAATGCGAAAATATCGCGGAATTTATATTTAAGCACATTCATTCGTGTGCGCCCGCTGCCGCCGGAATAGCAGCGGCAGTCCATGGCGGTTGCCAGCTCAAACGCGCGGCGGAATGACGAAATAAACAGCGGAATCAGTATGGGAATCAGAGCCTTGGCGCGCTGAATCACGCCGCCGCTCTCCATATCCGCACCGCGCGCCTTTTGAGCGTTCATAATTTTCTCGGTTTCCTCCAGAAGCGTTGGAATGAAGCGCAGCGCAATGGTCATCATCATCGCAAGCTCATGCACCGGTACCCTGATAAGCTTGAGCGGTCCGAGAAGTCGTTCGATTGCCGCCGTCAAATCTGTGGGCGAGGTGGTGTATGTCAGCATTGAGCTTATCACGATTATCAGCACAAGCCTCATAGCTATAAATAAGCTTTGCCACAGCCCGCCGACAGTTACGGTAAATATCCAAAATTTAAGAAGCTCCGTATCTCCGCGAACATACATCATGTTCAGTGCGCCGTCAATCCATTGAAACCACAGCACCTGACCTGCGTCGCCACGTATATACAGCATATTCAGCGCGGCGGTAAAAAGCACCAGAAACCATATCGCTTTCAAGCCCTTGAAATACATTTTCATGGGCACTCGGGAGAGCAGCATCATCAAAAGCACAAAGCCGAGCATCAGCCCCATAGACATGAGGTTCTTTGCCAGAAATACAAATACAATGAGCGCAACCATTGTGATTATCTTCATGCGCGGATCCATCTTGTGAATGTAGGATTTTCCCGGCATAAACTGACCGATTGTAATATCCGAAATCATTCTGCCGCACCTCCCTCAAGATATTTCAAGGCCGCCTCCATGCCCTGCTCCATTGTGTATATGCCCGTGTCAACATTCGCGCCGAGCTTCTTTAATTCGAGGAAAACCTGCGTAATCTGCGGCACCTTCAAGCCGATTTCAGCGAGATGCTCGCCCTGCTTGAACACATTTTCCGTGGTGTCAAACATATCCACATCGCCCTTGTTCATCACAAGAACGCGGTCGGCGCAGCGCGCTATGTCCTCCATCGAATGTGACACCAGCAGCACGGTGCTGCCTGTCTTGTCACGGTAGGCTTTGATTTGATTGAGAATACGGTCACGTCCGCGCGGGTCAAGTCCTGCGGTGGGTTCATCGAGAATGAGCACCTTCGGCTCCATTGCGATAACTCCCGCAATTGCGGCGCGCCGCTTTTCTCCTCCCGAGAGGTCGAAGGGAGATTTTTCCAGCAGAGCTTCCTTCAAACCGACAAATTCGGCTGAGGTTCGGATAATTTTGTCAAGCTCGCCCTTGTCCTTAATACCCTTATTTGAGGGTCCAAAAGCTATATCCTTATAAACTGTCTCTTCAAAAAGCTGGTACTCGGGGTATTGAAACACCAAGCCCACCTGAAAACGCACGTCGCGGATTTTCTTCGGCTCTGCCCAGATGTCCTTACCGTCGAGCAGGATTCTGCCCGACTCAGGCTTTAGCAGACCGTTGAGAAGCTGAACTAATGTGGATTTGCCCGAACCTGTATGTCCGATAACGCCGATAAATTCTCCCTCGTCAATTGAAATGTTTGCGCCGCTTAGCGCAACCTTTTCAAAGGGAGTGCCTTTGCCGTATACAAAACGCAGATCCTGTGTTTCGATTAATGCCACGGGCAATTCCTCCTTTGCCATGAATTTTTTTATTTACGTCTGCCGTGTCCGCTGAAGTCATTTTATAAATTATTCAGTCGGGTCGGCAAAACTAGCAGATATGCAGATATATAAAATACTACGATAAATCATAATTTAGCTGCGTGACGTCCACTCGCAAATCTTCGATTTTCTCGTTAGTTTTCTATGGGCTTCGCATTGTTTTCTATTTTAAGTCTTTGCTACACTTTGTTTTTGTAGGGGCTTTGCCCCTACGACCCCACGATGGGCGCTGCCCCTCGACCC
>JAQXFQ010000119.1 GCA_029005175.1 Bacillota bacterium | reverse complement strand
TTATGAAAATCTCCCGCAGCATGCGTTTTTTGATGAATATGTGCGCAGGTCGGTTGTAGTGGGCAGAGACATAACGGTGATAGGCAGGGGAGAGCCGCGACCGGCAAGAGCGTTGGCAATTGACGCAAACTGCAACCTGCGAGTGCGATATGAGGATGGCACAGAGGACACTCTTTCCTCAGGTGAGGTCAGCATAAAGCCGAAGTTTGAATAACAAAAAATCAGATGCAATCACTATAAAATATTCGTAGTGATTGCATCTGATTAATTTTTATTCATTATCTGTATCTTCGTTTGTTTGGGGTTCATCTGATGTCGACGTCGTCGCTGCGGCTGCTGTATCCATAAGGCTCGTGAGCCGTTCGATTATTGATTTTTGCTCATCAGTGGGATTTGCAATGCGGGAATATTGTTCGTATGCCGACTGTGTTACCGATAAGAATGATCTCGTAGCCGTTTGGGTGTATATAGTGTGTTCGGTGCCGTCAGCGTCCTTGTAAATCAAATATCCTCGTCCTGTGATGTTTGTACTGAATCCGGAGACAGGAATATTTATCAGAACCCCTGTGTACGTTATGGCAGAAGATGTTTCGCTCAACAGATTGACTGCCTTTATTCTTCTGATGTTTGTTGTGGAGAGCGTGAGTTCTTCATCATCTTCAATCAGCCCTGAGGGCAGTAAAATAGTACCGTACTCCACTATATCTGTCATATTGTACTCTGCGTCCTTGGTAAGCTGAATGCCGAATCTCAGACCGTAAGGGTCGCTGATTCTTATGCTTGCGCCGAGCATTTCAAGGGTAAGGTTTGGCTTGCAGATTATCTTGCAGGTGTCTTTTACACCGTCGATTTCAGCCGTAATTACAGCCGTTCCGTGACCCACGGCCGTTACCGTCCCATCTGCGGCTACGGTGGCTATGGCATTGTTTGAACTGCTCCAGTTGACCGTGCCTGACGCGTTGGAAGGTGTAATACTTGCAATCAAAACCATACTGTTGGTTTTTCCGAGATTTGCCGAACCTTGATTGAGTGATATTCCTTCGGCTTTCTGAATGACCTCAACTAAGCATGTCGCGGAAACTCCTCCCGCAGTTGCAGTAATTGTGGTTTTTCCTCCGGCAACGCCCGTAACAATTCCGTTTGAATCAACAGTTGCAATCGAATTATCTGCACTGGTCCATTTAACAATGTCAGTTGTATTTTTTGGGGCGACCGTTGCCGAAAGTTGAACTGTTTCTTCGCTTTTTATGGTGGCTGAAGATTTATCAAGAATTAACGATGTTGCAGATATTTTAACTGTAACCATACATTCTGCCGAAAAATCTCCCATAGTCACAGTGATTTTGGTTGTGCCCAAAGATACACCGTGTATAACGCCGTTATCAACCGTTGCGATGCTTTCGTCCTCCGATTGCCAAGTGAATTCACTGTATACATGCGCCGGAGTTGTAGAAGCTACGACCGATATACTCTGCGACAGTTCAATGGCTACATCGGTTTTGTCCAACTGAATGCCTGTCGCAGTCAAATCCTTGTAGTAATAGTCAATTCCGTTTTTCTCACAGTATTCCGCAGTGCTTGAGCCGAAGTTGCAGAACACTTTGACGCCTGTATTTTCGCCGAATATATTGCTGCCGTATGTTATGCTGCCGGATTCAACGGTGATTTTAGTGAGATTAGTGCATCCGTCAAATGAGCCGTTTCCGATTTTATTTACAGACGAGGGAATAGATACGCTTTGCAGCGAAGTATAATTGCAGAATGCGTTGGCGGCTATTTCTGTAACAGCTTTGCCGTCAATTTGAGCAGGAATTTCAAGGTCAGTTGTTTCATTGACGCATGAAGTGATTTTTGCTGTGCCATCGTCAAGCAATATGTAGTTGTAATTGCCTGAAGTGAGTTTTTTGGCGAGAAAATCCATCTGAATTACACCGTGTCCGAAATATTCGTCATATCCCTCGTCACCCAAATCCAAAGCGTTTGACTTGAGCATATCGAGAATTTGAGAGCGTGTGGCGTCAGGATAAGCGCTCAAAATCAGAGCAACAGCGCCCGAAACATTCGGAGTTGCCATTGAAGTGCCTGTTTTATAGCCGTATGAGCCGTTTATCACGGTTGAATATACAACTTGACCTACTGCGGCAAAGTCGATTTCAGGTCCGTAGTTTGATACGCCGAATTGACCGCTCGAATTTACGCTTGACACAGCAATTACATTTTCATACGCCGCAGGATAGTCAGCATGATATTTGTTGCTATTGCCCGCGGCCGCTACGACAATCACTCCGCTGCTTTCGGCAAAGTCAATTGCAGCTTGCAGGTCTGTGTTATTGCCTGTGCTGTAGTCCGCGCCGAGGCTGAGGTTTATAACATCAGCGTCATTGCCGACTGCGTAAAAAATTGATTCTATAAGATTATAATATGAGAACTCTTTGCCGTTCTCATCTGTTGTAGCCTTGATTGAAATAATCTCAGCCTCGGGAGCAACGCCGATAACGCCAATTTTGTTGTTGCCTTCGGCTGCGATTATGCCGCACACATGAGTGCCGTGACCGTGGAGATCGTTATATTCTGACGGCTCGTGGCTTATTGAGCCATTGTTTATTCTGGCAGACATAGACGAGATGTTGTTGACAAGGTCAGGGTGATCATAATCAACACCTGTGTCGATTACGGCGACAGTCACGCTCTTTCCGGTTGCGCCGCTCCATGCCAGATGCACTTTTTCGTAGATTATATCGTTTTTTTTCGAAAACGACGCGTCGTTTATGTTGTCATAATCACCGACATCCGAAACCGCAGGATTGTCCGAGGCTGACGTTGTAAATTCTTCAGTAGCCAAGTAAAGGTAATTCGGCTTGGGTACAACGGAATAGTCGGTCTGTTCGCTTGTTACGATTTCATTGAGCAGGTCGGGAAGAGTGCGGTTGTCATTTATTTGCAGCAGAGCGTTGTGGGTAGTTTTTGACCAGCAAATAAGTGTGCAGTCCAGTTCTTCAGCCGCCTGCATTGCCTTTTTTTCACTTTCGGCAAAAATAACGCATTCGTCCTCAATATATGAATTTGCGTCAAGCTTAGAAAGCGAATTCATCATATCCTCAATATCATTTCGGTTTTTTGGCATATTGTTTTGCATGGTCTCGTAATATGCCGCTGCGTTCGCGAGATTTTCGGACGGAAGGTTGTTTAGCAGTATCATTGAAATCGAAGCAATCGCCGTACAAAAAATAATTAAAATAAACTTTTTTTTCAAGGTATGATAACCTCTTTTCAAAAATAATTGAATAATATTATGCCGGATTGGCTTAGGGCAAATTTTAATGTTAAAAATAATAATACAATTTAAACAATATCATAAAAATCATACCATATTTAATATTTTTTGTCAACAAACCACAAAGAAAAAACCACAATACTTTTAGTCGCTAAAAGTATTGTGGTTTAATTATAAAAATTTTAAAATTTACTTGTTATTTGCTGCAGCGTTTATAGCATTGATAGCTGCCTGAGCGGCTGCTTCAGCCTGAGCTGCTAAAGAAGCGGCCTGCTTAGCCTGAGCTTCCATAGCCTGAGCTTCTTTCTTTGCCTGTTCTGCAGCGGCAACTGCGGCAAGTCTTTCTTTCTCTGCTTCTTCAGCTCTTCTGATAGCTTCCTGCATTGACTGAGCTTCCTGCAGCTTCTGTGTTGCGGCAAGCTTTGCGGCCTCTATAGCAGCCTTAACCTTTGCTGCTGCGATCGCCTCAGCCTCTTCGGCTTTCTTTTCAGACACTGCTGCGGCCTGCACTGAAGATGCGGCTGCTTCCTTTGCAGCCTTAGCTTCTTTGATTTTATTTCTTGCATTTTCTGCTTCCTCATCATCATAGGGAATCGGAAGAATAATAGGCTCGTCAATTTCGTCATCTACTACATTTGCCTTTGCCTTTGCCTGTCTTGCTCTAATAGCTGCAAGCTCTGCTTCCTCGTCCTCTTCCTCGTAGGGAATTGGAAGAACTATAGGCGGCAGATCCTCTTCATCGAAATCGGTAACAAAAAACTCTGACATAATACACATGGCCTCCTGAATTTATTCATTGAAAAAATTATGTAAACATTAAAAATAAATGAACACATAATTGTACGCTCTCATTTTAACACAAATATATTTTTTGTGCAATATTCAATTGGTTAATTGTGTAAATTTAGCTTTTATCACAAATTACAGCCAATTGATTTGTTAATATTTGTCAATTAATTACATATACAATAAAACCAAGGCGGCATTACATGTATTTTGCAATACCGCCCGGGTTCAAATTTTGCTTAATTCAGGGTAAGTTTTTTGATTAATACATTCCGCCCATGCCGGGATCAACCGGAGCAACAGGTGCCGGAGGTTCGGGCTTATCTGCAACGAGAGATTCTGTTGTGAGTACCATGGATGCAACGGATGCCGCATTCTGGAGAGCCGAACGTGTAACCTTGGTCGGGTCAACGATACCGGCTGAAATCATGTCACAATATTCATCTGTTGCGAAGTTGTAGCCGTAGCCGGTCTTGCCTGACTTCTTGATAGTATCAATGATGACGGAGCCCTCAAGACCTGCGTTTGCAGCGATTTGACGAACAGGCTCTTCGAGCGCTTTGAGAACGATCTTTACACCGGTCTGAATATCGCCTGTGGTTTCTTCAACGAGAGGAGCAACTGCGCTGACAGCATTCAGCAGAGCGACGCCGCCGCCTGCTACGATGCCTTCCTCAACAGCAGCCTTGGTAGCTGCAAGGGCGTCCTCAATGCGGAGCTTCATTTCTTTCATTTCAACTTCTGTTGCAGCGCCTACGCGGACAACAGCAACGCCACCTGCGAGCTTTGCAAGTCTTTCCTGAAGCTTTTCCTTGTCAAATTCGGATGTTGTATTCTCAATCTGGTTGCGGATCTGAGCCACTCTGGCAGCAATTTCGTCCTTTGCGCCTGCGCCGTCAACGATAGTTGTGTTTTCCTTTGTGACCTTGACCTGACGAGCCGTACCGAGCTGGTCGAGAGTTGTTTCGCTGAGCTGGAGACCGATTTCATCGCTGATAACTGTACCGCCTGTGAGTATGGCAATATCCTGAAGCATTTCCTTGCGTCTGTCGCCGAATCCGGGAGCCTTTACGCATACGCAGGTAAATGTGCCGCGGAGCTTGTTGACAAGGAGAGTGGAGAGAGCGTCGCCCTCGACGTCCTCAGCGATAATAACCAGCTTCTTGCCCATCTTGACGATTTGCTCAAGCAGGGGAAGAACTTCCTGAATTGAAGAAATCTTCTTGTCTGTAATGAGTATGAGAGCGTCGTCAATGACAGCTTCCATCTTGTCTGTATCTGTAACCATGTAAGGCGAGATATATCCTCTGTCAAACTGCATGCCTTCGACAACATCAATGTCAGTTTTTGCAGTCTTGCCTTCCTCGACAGTGATAACGCCGTCTGCACTTACTTTTTCCATAGCCTCAGCAATGAGCTTGCCGATTGTTTCGTCAGCAGAAGAAACAGAAGCGACCTTTGCGATGTCCTCAGAGCCGTTTACTGTCTTTGCGTTTGCTATAACAGCCTCGGATGCAGCCTCAACGGCCTTTGCGATACCCTTCTTGACAAACATGGGGTTTGCGCCGCCTGTTACGTTCTTCATGCCTTCGCGAATGAGAGCCTGAGCCAGCAGTGTAGCTGTGGTTGTGCCGTCACCCGCAACATCGTTTGTCTTTGTTGCAACTTCCTTAACGAGCTGTGCGCCCATGTTTTCAAAAGGATCATCAAGCTCGATTTCCTTAGCGATGGTGACACCGTCGTTTGTGATAAGAGGTGCGCCGAATTTCTTGTCAAGGACTACGTTTCTGCCCTTAGGACCGAGTGTGATTTTAACTGTGTTTGCGAGCTGGTCAATACCTGACTGAAGCGCCTTGCGTGCATCCTCGCCATAAAGAAGAATCTTGGACATAATATATTTCCTCCCTGAAAATCTTTAAAATCTAAAAAATCAATTATTCGCAAACAGCGAGAATATCGCCTACGCGAACGATAACGTATTCCTCACCGTCAATCTTAACTTCTGTGCCGGAATACTTGCTTGTAAGCACCTTGTCGCCGGGCTTGACTGTCATTTCTACCTTTTCACCGTCAACGATTCCGCCGGGTCCCACTGCGATAACCTCTGCTACCTGAGGCTTTTCCTTGGATGCGCTTGTGAGAATGAAGCCGGAAGCTGTGGTTTCCTCAGCCTCTACCATCTTGAGAACTACTCTGTCTGACAGCGGTTTGATTGTCATAAAAAATTCTTCCTTTCACTGCATGATTAATTCATGCTAAAAATTTACAAATTACTGTGCACTCTATGATTTTACTTTTGAATGCGTTAGCACTCTCGTTCCCCGAGTGCTAATTAGTATTTTAATACGTTTTTTCAAAAAATCAAGTCTTTTTTTATAATAACAGCCACTATTTACAATTTTTTAACAGTAATTACCTGTTTCTAATTATTGACAGTAAAAACAAAACATATACTTTTTTGTTTTTACATATACTTATATGTAAAGAATACTATAAATATATGCTAAAACTTCATTAAAATACAAAATATTCACAAATCCCGCCTTTACTTTTACAGAGATATTGTGTATTATATTGTTGTATAAGTGCGCAGCATATTTTTTCAGCCGCACCTTTCGCAAAAAATATACAAGGATGGTAAATTTTATGAGAAAAACAAAGATTGTCTGTACTCTTGGTCCTGCAACCGATAACAGTGATATTCTCCGTCAGCTTATGCTCGGAGGCATGAATGTATGCCGCTTCAATTTCAGTCACGGTGATCATCCCAGCCACAAGCAGCGTCTTGACGCAGTGCTTAAGCTAAGAGAAGAGCTGGGTCTGCCCATTGCGACGCTGCTTGATACCAAGGGTCCGGAAATCCGCACAGGCGTATTCGAGCCGGCAAAGGTAGAGCTTGTGCAGGGTCAGAAATTCACTCTTACCACTAAAGATATAGTAGGCAGCAACAACATTTCCTCCATTTCATTTTCAGGTCTTCCCAAGGATGTAAAACCCGGTCAAAAGATTCTTATTGACGACGGTCTTATAGAACTTAGTGTGGATTCCGTAACTGACACGGAAATATTCTGTACTGTTATCAACGGCGGTACAGTATCCAATAATAAAGGCATCAATGTTCCGGGCGTTCGTCTGTCAATGCCATATCTCAGCGAGCGCGATATTTCCGATATTATGTTTGGTGTACAGTGCGACTTTGATTTCATCGCAGCCTCCTTCGTAAGAAACGCTGATGACGTAATGCAGATTCGCGCGCTGCTCGACAAGCTGCACTGCAATACAATTAAGATTATTTCCAAAATCGAAAATGCGGAGGGCGTTGAGAATATTGATGAAATTCTGCGTGTGTCGGACGGCATTATGATTGCGCGCGGCGATTTGGGTGTTGAAATCCCGCTTCAGGAAATCCCGATTATCCAAAAGAAGCTCATCGACAAGGCTTATAAGGCGGGCAAGGTGGCAATCACTGCAACGCAGATGCTCGACAGCATGATGAAAAATCCACGTCCGACCCGTGCGGAATCTACCGACGTTGCAAATGCTATCTATGACGGCACAAGCGCGATCATGCTCTCGGGTGAAACTGCCGCAGGCAAATATCCCGTTGAGTCGCTCCTTACTATGGCAAAAATTGCCGAGCGCACAGAGGCTGACATCAACTACGCAGGCGGATACAAAAACTCTGTTGCCGGCGGCAGCAATGACGATGTGACCAGCGCTATTTCTCATGCTACGGTTACAACGGCAATTGACCTGAACGCAAAGGCTATCATAACTGTCACAAAGAGCGGCGGCACAGCAAGACAGATAAGCAGACACCGTCCGCCATGCCCGATAGTCGGCTGCACTCCCGACAAGAAGGTGCTTCGTCAGCTCAATCTTTCCTGGGGTGTAACTCCGCTTCTTATTCCCGAAAAGAAGAGCACGGATGAACTCTTTGACTGCTCCGCAAAGGTTGCCGAGGACGCAGGACTTATTCGCTCGGGCGATTTGACTGTAATTACTGCCGGTGTGCCTATCGGTATTTCGGGTACAACCAATCTGCTCAAGGTTCACCTCGCAGGAAATATTCTCGTTTCGGGCAAGGGTTTGGGCGATAAGAAGGTCTGCTCAAAGGTTTGCGTCGCCAAGACAGAAGAGCAGATTGCCGAGGAATTTGAAACCGGTGACATCATCGTTGTTCCGCAGACCGGCAATAAGCTTCTTTCATTTATGCGCAAGGCGCGTGCGATTATTACCGAAACTGACGGCGTGAATTCACATGCCGCTATCGTCGGAATGACGCTCGGCATTCCCGTGCTTATGGGCTGCAAAAATGCAACCGATATTCTCAGAAATGGTACTACCGTTGTCGTGGATGCCGAAAAGGGCATAGTATACAGCGGCGATAAGGTTGAATAATCACTGTTTTCCATAAAATTAACGTAACGTATATTAAAGCTGCTCCGCCGTTTTTGCACACAGCAATCCGGCGGGGCAATAAATTAAACCAAAAGGAGTTTTGCACCATGCCGTTTATCAACACCAAAACAAATGTTCCCGTTTCAAAGGAAAAAGAAATCGCAATCAAAACCAAGCTCGGTCAGGCAATTTCATTAATTCCCGGGAAAAGCGAAAGCTGGCTTATGGTGGGCTTTGAACCTGAATGTTCGCTTTATTTCAGAGGCAGCGACAGCGATAAGATTGCATTTGTAGAAGTGAAAATCTACGGCAAAGCTGCTAAATCGGCCTGCGATAAGTTGACCGCTGCCATAACTGACATCCTCGGCGAGGAGCTGGGCATACAGCAGGTTTATATTAAGTATGAGGAGGTTGCGGTCTGGGGTTTTAACGGAAGTAACTTCTGATAATTCCCTGTATTCCGTGATTTGCCTATGTCCGATAAATACAGAACCGTCCTGTCAAAAGAGGATTTTTCCCCGGACGAATGCCCGCTGATAAAACAGCTGGCGCATTTTGACATAAGCGCGCCTGACCCCAAAGCGGAATTGGATAGATGCTTCAACGATTATCTTTTGTTTCAGAATAACTACGTTTGTGCCGCTAAAAAAATCCGTACGGACTTGGAAATATTGGAGCTTGATTACCGAATAAAATACGACCACCGCATTATCCGCAGCATTGACAGCCGTATAAAATCGGTCAAGAGCATATGTGCCAAGCTTGAGAAGAGAAAGCTTCCGGTAACCATAGAATCAGCGGCGCAAAATTTAACCGATATAGCGGGGATACGAGTGATTTGTCCTTATATCGAGGACATTTATTCCATCAAGGATCGTCTGCTGGCGCAGGATAACATAAAGCTGCTGCGCTGCTCTGATTATATCAAAAATCCCAAGCCGAGCGGCTACAGAAGTCTGCATCTTATAATATCGGTATCACTTTGTCTGGCCGATTGTACTGTAACGCTTCCCGTTGAAATACAGCTTCGCACAGTGGCGATGGATTCGTGGGCAGGCTTAGAGCATAAGCTGAAATATAAAAATCCACACGGGGTTTCAGATGAAATATCCTCCCAGCTAAAAGAGTGCGCTGATGTGATTGCACAGACAGATGAGAAAATGCAGGAGATATATCAGTCGCTTTTTGGTTCAGAAAACAGAGAATAATTCCATATTTAACAAAATTAATTTGTCAAACACAGTAATTCTTGTAATTAGTGTTTGACAAATTAATTTTATTAGGGTAAAATATTTAAAAAAGAATTTGTAGGTGATGTCTTTCATGATGGCAGCATGCTTTGCGATAATTATAATCGTACTTATTTCATCTTTCATGTGTGTGCGCTCAGGCAATAAGAAATTCGGTTTATCAATACTTCCGATAGCACTGGTTCCGCTGGGACATATGCTGGGCAGTCAGATACTGCTTCGACTTAACAACAGTTCAATAGTGCCGGAAATGGCGGCGATGTCGATTGTAACGGCCGTTGATGTAGCCGCTTTTGTGGCTGCTTCGGCAGTATTAATTGTGTGTTCCAAATCTTTCTTCAAAAGAAAGTCCATGCGCAGCTCTTATTGTACTATACTTACGTGCTTTATGGCAATTCTCACGCTGGTGCTGCTGATTAATTTCTACGGCGAAATTTAATTTGTCTTATTCACATCAAAAAATCCCCTGC
The DNA here is from genome assembly GCA_029005175.1 of Bacillota bacterium. Taxonomy (GTDB): domain Bacteria; phylum Bacillota; class Clostridia; order Oscillospirales; family Acutalibacteraceae; genus RUG762. The sequence continues at coordinate 1,744 of JAQXFQ010000119.1, read as the reverse complement.
GATTCATCTTTAATAAAATGAATCGCAGGGGGTTTTATTTTTTAATTGAAATTATAGATTAGTGAAGCTTTGCGCCGGGATTCAGACCGTCAACGAATATAACACGAACATCTTCGCTGCCGTCCTCGTTAAATCCGTTGTCAGCGGCGAGTATCATTCCGTTGCTCTCAACGCCGCACAGCTTTGCGGGCTTGAGATTTGCCACGACGATAACGCTTCTGTCTTTCAGATCCTCAGGCTTGTACCACTGTGAAATACCGCTTGCGACGATTCTGGGAGTGCCTGTACCGTCGTCAAGCGTGAGCTTGAGCAGCTTTTTGGAACGCTTGACAGGCTCGCAGTCCACGACCTTTGCGACGCGCAGGTCAACTTTTGCGAAATCGTCAATCTCGATTTGCGTTGCGATGCCCTCAACCTCAAATTTCGGCTTTTCAGGCTCGTTTGCGGCTTTCTCTGCCGCTGCGGTGAGTGCGTTCAGTTCGGCTATTTCCTTATCAATGTCAATTCTCGGGAAGAGAGGAGCACTCTTGGCTACGCTGACCGTTTCGGGCAGTACGCCGAATGTGTATGTGCTTTCCCATGTAGTCTGCTCGGAAGTGAGGTTGAGCAGTGCCTGAGCCTTGGGCATTGTGGTGGGCATAAAGGGAGCGAGAAGGATACTTATGATTCTGATGGATTCAAGCAGATTGTACATAACAGTGGACAAACGCGGCTTGCTTGCCTCATCTTTGCCGAGAATCCACGGAGTAGTTACATCAATATATTTGTTAGCGGCGGCAATTACCTTGAATATCTCAGTGAGAGCCACGGAAAACTGGAGGTTGTCAAGCTGTTCCTCTACGATTTTCGGCAGAGCCTTTACCGAGTTTACAAATTCATCGTCCTGTTCGGGATTCGGTGTAAATTCACGCACCATTGACTCGCCGAAATACTTGTTGACCATGGCGGTGCTTCTTGAAATCAGATTGCCGAGGTCGTTGGCGAGATCGGAGTTTATGCGCTTTATCATATTTTCGTTGCTGAAATCGCAGTCACCGCCGAAAGGCATTTCACGCAGAATGTGGTATCTTACTGCGTCAACACCGTAGCGTTCGCCCAGAACGAAAGGATCAACAACATTGCCTGTGGATTTGCCCATTTTTTTGCCGCCGAAGTTTATCCAGCCGTGACCGTAAACCTTCTTGGGCAGAGGAAGGTCAAGAGCCATCAGAATCGCGGGCCAGATGAGGGAATGGAAGCGAACGATTTCTTTGGCCATCACATGCACGTCGGCAGGCCAGTATTTTGCAAAATCGTCGTATTCATCGTTCTCGTAGCCGAGCGCGGTGATATAGTTGGAGAGGGCGTCAACCCATACATAAACAACGTGACCCTCGTCAAAATCAACAGGGATACCCCATTTAAAGCTGGTTCTGGAAACGCAGAGGTCGTCCAAACCGGGCTTTATGAAGTTGTTTATCATCTCATTAACGCGCGTCTGCGGCTGGAGGAAATCTGTTTCTGTGAGCAGCTTTTCCAGACGGTCGGAAAACTCGGAAATCTTGAAGAAATATGCTTCCTCTGATGCATCGACTACCTCACGACCGCAGTCCGGACATTTGCCGTCTACGAGCTGAGTATCTGTCCAAAAGCTCTCGCAGGGTTTGCAATATTTGCCCTTGTACTCACCCTTGTAGATGTAACCCTTATCATAAAGAGCCTTGAATATTTTCTGCACTGATTTTACATGGTAATCGTCAGTAGT
>JAQXFQ010000118.1 GCA_029005175.1 Bacillota bacterium | reverse complement strand
TAGTTTTTTATGAGCTTCGCATTTTTCCTATTGCAAGTTTTTCTTGCACTTTAGCTTTGTGGTGGCTTTGCCCCCACGCCCCCACGATGGGCGCTGCCCCTCGACCCCGCCAAGAGGACCAGTCCCCTTGGATTCCCATTGTAGGTGTCCTACTTTAGTGCTACTGTAAATTATCATTTATCTTTCCGCACTATACTGAATCGCCTGCATATATTCCGAGAACCAGCCGCCTGTCGTGGCCTGAACGCTTTCAGTTGCTGTTATCGGATAGCTTGCTACTATCGAGCCGTCGGCAACATACTGCAAATATCCCACGACATCGCCCGCTTCCACCGGCGCATAAATAAATTTATCATACACTATCTGCTTCTTTACGCTGTTTTTCTGAGTTTTAAGCAGGTTGATTTTTTCACCCTGATTACACTCCACCTGCACTGTCTTTTTAGAGCCGCCCACTACAACCGCGTCGAATTCAGATATATCCGGGTCAACAGGGATCTGTGTGTACAGACTTTTGGCATAATCATACAGCTTGCGGTGATTTGCCCATCTTGAGCTATCCCTGAGCGACACGCACACCAGGCTCAAACCCTCGTCTGTGGTGACATGCGACACCAGACATTCGCCCGCGAGACTGGTAACGCCCGTCTTGATTCCGTCGCAGCCCTTGTATCCGAATCTCTGTCCCTGCAGCAGGTAATTGTGAGTGATAAGATTTCTTCCGCGCGGGAAATCATCATAGTAAATCGAACGCACTCTAAAATTTACAATGTCGGCAAAATCAGAATTCTGCATAGCGTATTTTCCGAGCAGCGCCATGTCGTAAGCAGTGGAATAATGCGCTCCGTCAGAAAACTGATCCAAACCCGAGGGCGTGTCAAAATGGGTATTCAACATTCCCAGTTCACACGCCTTCTCGTTCATCATAGATACAAAATCATCTATCGTGCCGCCTACAGCGACTGCGGCGGCATTCGCAGCGTCATTTCCCGACCACATCATCATAGCCACACACAGGTCGTATATGGTGATCTTATCCCCTACCTCAAGACCTATCAGCGTACCGTCCAACTGCTCAAGGCATGCTTCGGTTATCGTGACCGTGCGCCCTATATCTCCGGCCTCAAGCGCGAGAATGCAGGTCATGATTTTAGTTGTACTTGCCATGGGCATCTGAGTATTTTCATTCAGTCCGTAAAGCACGGCACCTGTGTCACAGTCCATGACTATTGCCGCCCCGGCGCTTATATCGGGCACATCGAGCGTCGGCGTTTCGGTAGTGGTGGTAGTCGTAGCCGCCTTTGTACTTTCCGAAGCTTTGGTAGTCGAGCCGGTATCTGAGCTTTTAGTGGATTTTGCTGTAGACTTTGTTGTATTGGTAGTCTTTGACGCCGTGGTGGATGATGTCACATTTTTCGCAACAGTTGTTTTTGTCCCTGTTTGTGAAGAGGCGGTTACAGACACCGTGAAGGTCATCATTATGGACAATGCCACAATCAGTCCGACCGCCTTTTTATATATCAAATTCATCGTGTATAATCCTGCCCTTTCACAGTAAACAATTGTCTGTGTGTATTATTTCCGCCGTCATACACATTATTCCGCAAAAGCTTTGAGGGAAAATTATTCCTCAGATATTGTTTCATCCAATGTCAGCGGTTCAGCCTTTTCCGCCATTTCCGCGCCTTCTGAGGTAACTTCCGGTTCTGCGGGCTTATCTTTGGAAACACCTGCCAGCAGGTCGCTCACCTTATCCACAAGGTTGGGTATCATACCCACTGCCTTGTCGAGCGAATTCATGTGATTGTCTATCTGAAGCAGTCTGACGTTGCTTCCGCTTATCACCAGAAATGCAACAGGCTGCACGGTAACTCCCGCTCCTCCGCCTCCTCCGAAGCAGCGATGCCCCGCCTTGCCGTCAAAATCCGAGCCGCCCGAAGCAAAACCGTAGGACATTTTGGAAATAGGTATTATCGTCGTGCTGCCGCTGATTATCGGGTCGCCGATAATAGTGGAGACATCGACCATTTCCTTTATTTTGGAGAGAGTCGTGTCCATCATGCCTTTTATGGGATGCACCGCAGCCTTTGCCTTATCCGCTGCGGAGGTTTCTGTCTCAGTCGTCTTTTTTTCCTCTGTACTCATACTCAATCAGCCTTTCTTTTTATTATTAAATGTAAGTTTTATCTGATTAACCGCAAATTTCACCAGTGCGCACAGTGCGTGCCAAAGCACAAGCACGGGAAACACCACAAATTCGCCTTCAAAATATATTCTGCCCTCATCGCCGTCAAAATTCGGCGTGATTTCAATATCCTGACTGTATCGTCTGGCACTCCCCAGCAGGTATGACAGCGCTGGATATGCCACAGCGCACACCCTGCCGTATTTGACGGCGGTATCCGCAGCGTCCTCGCCCACGATTTCGGCTCTCAGCATGAATTTATTCACAGTGATTCCACGATAAATCCGCAGCATACAGCCGCCCAGCATTCTGCCCAAATCGACAAAGAATTTTATCGCGCCCCAGAATCCGCGTTCCTCACGCAGCGAGCCGAAAAGGCTCTGCTCTGTGGATTTTGTCTTGGATTGCCGTGCGCCCTTAGAACCTTGTTTTTTTCTCGTGCGGGATTTAGACCTCGCTTTTTTTAAGGCCGCTTTCAGCTTGCGGAATGTGCGCTTAATAAATTGCGCCGCCTTGGCACATGCACGTTTTACGGAATGCCACGATTTTTTCAGAAACCGCGATATGGACGAAAATATCCTGCTGAATATCGTCGGCTCTTTGACTGCCTGAATCTCAGGCTCATCGCCGCCGAATCGCTTTGAAAAACGCAGGAAAAGATACTTTATAACAATTTCAGTCGTGCCGTCGTATGTTATCCCGATACATACGGGAATGCACAGTGCAGCTGCCATTAATACTAATATTATCAGCAGAAGAACGCCGATTATTTTTAAAATTATCAAAAGCGTCCCTCCAAACTTAAAATTTCTCTGTGTAAAAATCGCTTAAGGCTACGCTGAATAAAGGCGTAGCCGTCAATTCTACACCGCGAAAATCCGTCACTGAGCGGGGTGTGGAATTGACTTATTCAGCGTTTCCTTAAAAATCAAAGATTTTATGTTATTCCTCGCCATTCCCGCGGTCAAGTCTCAGATTTTCTTCAATGGCTTCTTCCACGCTTATCTGCGCATTTTCGGCTGTCTCAGACGGCACCGTGGGCAGTTCGCCTATAGATTCCAGACCGAAGCAGCGCAGAAAATTCGGACTGGTGGCGTACTGCATAGGTCGTCCCGGCAGGTCAAGCCGCCCTTTTTCTTCAATTAAACCGCGCGCAAGCAGGGTGTTTACAACGCCGGAACAATCCACTCCGCGCACCCGCTCCACGAAATTCCTGGTAACAGGCTCGTTATAGGCTATTACCGCCAGCACCTCCATCGCGGCGTTTGACAAAGGCACATCCTTCTTTAAATCCAGCAGTGTGCGTATCATACCCGCGTATTCATCGCGAGTTGAAAGCTGATACTGCTTACCAAGCTTGACCACTCTGAGCGCGCTGCCGCTCTCATCGTAATACTCGTTAAGCTCGCTGCAAAGGCTGTCTATCATATCCATGCTCACGCCCAGAACACCCGCCATTCGCTCACAGCTCACAGGGTCTCCGCCGGCGAAAATCATTGCCTCTACTGCTGCTCTGAGTCCGTTTTGTTCCAATTGCGTCCACCACTCTCGTTAATCGTCATTACTTCGTTATCGTCAATATTCACCTTGCGGTTGCGTATGAGGTCAAGCACCGCAAGAAATGTCGCTATCAATTCACTGCGCGACTCTGCATGCTCAAACAGCGCGGAAAATTTCAGCCTGTGAGACTTGTATATGCTTTTCAGTACATATCCTATTCGCTCCGTCACCGAGACAATTTTTTTACCCACTATCGCGCGGAAATTTTCCTTAGACGGCGGCTTGCGGCGCATTCCTCGCCCAACGGCATTGATATAAGCCTTGAGCAGCTCACCCGGAGAATGGCTGCGGCTGTAGGTGGTATCGTGGTCTATTTTCATTTCCTTGCGCGTAAAGCCGTCAAAGCTTGCCTGTTCAGCCAATTTTCCCGCCATCTGCTTGCAAAGCTGATACTCAATAAGCTCGCCGCTGAGTTCCTTTTTAAGCTCCTCAGCCTCTTCCTTTCGAGGCATAAGCATGGCAGTCTTGATATAAACCAGTCGCGAAGCCATTGTGAGAAATTCGCTTGAAACGTCCATATTCTCCAGCCGCATCATGTCGATGTGCTCCATATACTGCTCCAGAAGCTCTGCGACGGGGATGTCATAAATATTCAGCTTGTTTTTAGATATAAGATAAAGCAGCAGATCCAGAGGTCCCTCAAACACCTCCAGCTTATAGGAAATCTTCTCCATACCTCAGTCAGTCCTTATCTTATTTATCAATACCCTAAATATCTGATATAATTTTCGGCAAGTCCTATGCCGAAAGCGTCAAACACCTTGTTGATACCGCTGAACATAGTATTCACCAGCCAATATTCCACGCTGCTGAGAGGACCGCTTATTACATTGATAAAAACGATAAAAATAACAACATATAATATAGGAGGTATAGACGCTGTCAGCTTTCTGAGGGAATTCTGAATGTTATACATAATTTTATCGGGAATCAGCCAGTTGAATATTCTGCCGCCGTCCAGCTGACCTATCGGAAGCATGTTGAAAACGGCAAGTCCGACATTTATAAAGATAAGCATCGGAACGACATAGGATATGCAGTCATATGCCGCATCTGACATGTTGAAGCAAAACAGCGTGCGGTAAACTATCAGCCAGAAAAACGACATAAGGAGATTTGAGAGCGGTCCTGCAAAGGCTACCAACGCCATGTAGCCCTGTCTGCGCCGCTGATTTTTGAATCTGACGGGATTTACAGGCACGGGATTTGCCCAGCCGAAGCCGATAAGCAGCATGCATAAGGTACCCGTCACATTCAAATGCGACATAGGATTAAGAGTAAGACGTCCCGCACGCTCGGCGGTATCATCGCCCAAAATTTTAGCCATAAGCGCATGAGCGCATTCGTGCATAGGCAGCACGCTGAAAATCAGAATCGACATTGTGAGAAGGTACAGAACTATCTGAACCATATCGCCGCTTAAAAGAACTCTTAAAATTCCCATAAAATACATCCTTTCAGTATCTTGTGTAAAATCCATACTTATTTTTATAATTATATAATATGTCCGCATGAAATTCAAGCACTATATTGTTAAGGAAACAGTATTAATTTTACCATATATGAATTATTGTCAAAAATAATGCGAAACCGCAAAAGTCCGCACAAATTTTAATTGTACGGATTTTTACGGTTTTGCTGTAAATCATAATTTAGCGGAGAGTACGCAACATCGGGAATCCAAGGGGCCTGGTCCTCTTGGCGGGGTCGAGGGGCAGCGCCCATCGTGGGGGCGTGGGGGCAAAGCCACCACAAAGCTAAAGTGCAAGAAAAACTTGCAATAGGAAAAATGCGAAGCTCATAAAAAACTAACGAGAAAATCGAAGATTTGCGAGTGGACGT
>JAQXFQ010000117.1 GCA_029005175.1 Bacillota bacterium | reverse complement strand
GTACGCAACGCCGGGAATCCAAGGGGGCAGGCCCTCTTGGCGGGGTCGAGGGGCAGCGCCCATCGTGGGGTCGTAGGGGCAAAGCCCCTACAAAACCAAAGTGTAGCAAAGACTTAAAATAGAAAACAATGCGAAGCCCATAGAAAACTAACGAGAAAATCGAAGATTTGCGAGTGGACGTCACGCAGATAAATTATCATCTATCGTTATATATGATTACAAATACTTTACCACAAACAGCCTATATTAGTCAAGGAACTATATTTTAAATTTTTCCTTAGCCTTTACAACGGGAATCCACACCTCAAATTTTGCGTTCTGCGGGTCGGGACTGATTATAGCTCAATGTCGGAGGATATACTTGGAAAACGGCATATTCGCCATGTAGGTAAGCATCATACGAAAATGAGATAATTTTATTTTTGATTATGATTATACCACGTCAGATTGATTTTGAAAATATGTATAAAAATCAAAATTTAACCGCTTTCTCCAACGCTTTGCGCTTTGCAGGAGTACCGTGACCAGGACAGTATATTCCGCAATTTAAATCGAGCAGTTCCCGCCACGAATCTGCTATCTGCTCGGGATGATCCGCCCACGGCAGGGTTATTTTATTTACAACCGGATAATTAACAAACGCATCTCCCACGATTGCCGCTTCATTATCAACTAAAATGCATATACTGTCGTCAGTGTGCGCGGTAAGCGATATTTTTCTCACCCCGTCTCCCAGCATTCCCGAAGCAAGCAACTCGTCAACATCGCGAATATTCGGAATCGGGTCAAAGCAATCCAAGTGGATAAATCCGAAGCCTCTGCTCAAAGAATTTACTATTGAGGACGAAAGACTGTTGCTGTGCGGCATTACACACTCGCCCTTCCTAAGCCACTCCGCAAACACTGGCGATGCGTAAACAGGGCAATTGAATTTATCTGCGATATAGGCCGCATTTCCCACGTGGTCGGAGTGGAAGTGAGTCAGCACTACTGCCGATATGCTTTTGATATTCAGCTTTTTCAGCCGCTTCATAAGTGCCTTTCGGATAAATTTAATTCCGGTATCAATCAATATATTTCTCTCGCCGCAATTCAAAATATAGCAGTTGTACGATAAACAGCTCAGCTTAAATATCCTATAATTTTCATTCTGCCAAACCAACATTTTATTTTTCCCCCTTATTTAATCAAGCCGCTTGTCTTCCAATAATTCAACACGCCGGCGTAATCATCGCCTTTTCTCATAACAAACGGTCTTATACCTATTTCAAATACGATTCTGTGCCTTATACTCTGAAACACATGTCTTTTTCCAACCGCAATATCGTTATAAAGCCGCTCGGCAGTCTTTTGGATTTTATTCTCAATTCTCAAATTCAAGACATTGCTGCCGCCGAACGGAATTTTAACCGTCAGCGAGCCTGACATTCTGCCGCCCGAATAGCTTATCACCCTATTCAGAATTTTTGAAGCTTCACCTCCGCCATAATTTTCATAGGTTGTCAAACTTACAGCATACTTGCCGTACAGCAATTGTTCAATGACAAAATGCCCTCTGTCTATAAAGTTTTTTAGCACTCCTGAAATATTGCTTGCATAGGTGGGTGAGCCTATGATAATTCCGTCCGCATCTGCAAGTGCAGACGACAATTCATCTGCGCTGTCCTGTATAAAACAATCTCCGTTTTTGTAACATGCGCAGCAGCCGCGGCATGGAGCTATACTTTCTTCGCCCAAATCATAATAGGTGACATCTGCCGCCTTGCTTTTCAAAATATCTTCCATTCTGTGCAGGATATTGGCGGTAGAGCCGTGTTTTCTTGGACTTCCGTTTAATATAATAATTTTCATGCAAAATTCCTCCGTGTCTCACTTGTGTCACCGTGACATTTGGAGTATAATATAAAATGCAGAGTAAAGTCAACGGTTTCGGGCAAAGTGCTACACAATCAGTTAAAGTGTGACAGGTGGTATAATTTAAATGAGCAATCAGGAAAAACAAAAAGAATTGTCAAAAAAATGGCTCGCCGATTCATTAATCAGACTTATGCAGACTAAGCCGTATGAGGAGATAACAATCTCGGAAATAGCTGCAAATGCCGACTTGGCAAGACGTACATTTTATCGGGCTTTTTCCTCAAAAAGCGACCTTATCGCATACATCGTCGAAAATCTCGTGAATGAGTACATAAGCGATTTGCGCATAACCGAGAATATCAATATGGAAAAGCTGGTACTTATTTTTTTCGGGTTTTTTGAAGAGCACAAGGAGTTAATTTTGATATTCAAGCAAAATCATCTTGAATATTTCATACTTGAATCCTTCAACAAATATTTTCCTCAAATACGCCTTCAGGCTTGCAAAGAAAAAATAAATGAAGATCCTGAAATAGACAAAATATTCATGCTTATAAGCGGCGGCGGATTTTTTAATCTGCTGATGTACAATATAGACAACGATTCAGCCATGTCGCCGCAAGAGCTTGCGCGGCTGGTTCCAAAGGCAATTAAAATATTTGCAGGCTATCTGTAAAACTAAAAAACTTATCTCTTCACTTTCGTTTTTACCAAGACAGTTGAATTTGATATTCATTTGTGATAAGATTTACATATTGAAGCAAATGAACGGAGCGTGTCACGGTGGACAAATATCAGACGCTGGAGCATTATTTCGGCTATAAATCATTCAGAAACGGACAGGAAAATTTAATAGACGGAATACTCTCGGGGCGGGACGTGCTTGGAATCATGCCGACCGGTGCGGGCAAGTCCATATGCTATCAAATCCCCGCACTCATGCTTGACGGCATCACGCTGGTCATCTCCCCTCTCATTTCACTGATGAAGGATCAGGTGAGCGCGCTGGTGCAGTCGGGTGTAAGCGCGGCATTCATCAACAGCACCCTGACCCCTCGGCAGTCGGAGGTTGCATTATACCGCGCTTCAAACGGAATATATAAAATAATTTATGTCGCTCCCGAAAGGCTTCTGACCAATTCATTCATAAATTTCGCCCAAAACGCGGATATATCAATGGTCGTGGTGGATGAGGCGCATTGTGTATCGCAATGGGGGCAGAATTTCCGCCCCAGCTATCTCAAAATCTCCGAATTTGTCGGAATGCTGAGTCGCCGCCCAATCACCGCCGCATTCACCGCCACGGCTACCAAGCGGGTGCGTGACGATATAATCAATCTGCTGCAGCTAAACTCACCCGAAATTACCACCACCGGCTTTGACCGCTCAAATCTTTACTTTGAGGTCAGCAAGCCAAAGGATAAATTTGCCGCGCTGACTTCTTATCTCTCACTAAACCGCGGCAAGAGCGGCATAATTTACTGCTCTACACGCAAGCTTGTTGAGGAGGTCTCCGATCGCCTCAACGAAAGCGGCTGGAATGTGGGCAAGTATCATGCAGGCATGCCGGACATCGAGAGAAGCCGTGTGCAGGATATGTTTATCCGCGACGAGTGCCCTGTGATAGTGGCGACAAACGCTTTTGGCATGGGAATTGACAAGTCAAACGTGTCGTTCGTGGTTCATTACAACATGCCAAAAAATATCGAAAGCTATTATCAGGAGGCGGGGCGCGCAGGACGTGACGGCGAGCCTGCCGAATGCATTCTTTTCTACAGCGGGCAGGATGTAAACATAAACAAATTCCTGATAGAAAAATCCTTCGAGAACAACAGCGAATTTGACGAGGACACAGCGGAAACACTCAAGGCAAATGAGCTTGAGCTGCTCAGGCAAATGACATTTTACAGCACGTCAAAATACTGTCTGAGAAAATTCATGCTTAAATATTTCGGCGAATACACCGAATACGAAAACTGCGGCAACTGCTCCAACTGCACCCAGCCGCACACCGATTTTGAATCGCGCGACATCACTGTAGAGGCGCAGAAAATACTCTCCTGCATCAAGCGCATGGGCGAAAAGCAGACCAAGTGGGTTATCATCGACATTCTGCGCGGTTCGGAAAACAACCGCGTTGAGCTGTGCGGCGGCAATAGGCAGTCCACATTCGGCATAATGAAAGAATCCACCTCCCGCGAAATTGAAATTATGATAGACTCGCTCACGGCGGACAAATACATAAACGAAGCAGCCGACGGCGCACTCAGCTGGGGAATAAACGCGCGCGGAGTGATTTACAGCGGAATGCGCGTCACTATGAAAACACACAAGGCCGACGAAGCTCATAGACAAATCGCCGATGAAAAGAAAATCGGCAAAAACGCAAATCCTGAGCTGCTTGAACGCCTGAAAGAACTGCGCAAAAAAGTTGCGGCGCTAAACGGCGTGCCCGCGTTCGTCATATTCTCAGACGCAACTCTGCGCGACATGGCGGAAAAAATGCCGACCAACGAAGCTCAGTTTCAGGCGGTTTACGGTGTGGGACGGGTCAAGACCGAAAAATTCGGGCGCAAATTTATTGATGAAATCGAAAGCTTCTGCTCCGAGAGCGGTGTATCCCCCAACCCGGACAAGCCCAAAGCCAAAAAGAAAACCGCAAACAAAGCTCCAAACAGTCCAAACATTCATCTGAACAAGGACGAGAACGGCAATTACATTCTGCCGCCTGAGGTGGACAGCGATTTGTTTGCGGAGCTGCGCACATTACGCGTTGATTTATCCTCGGATTACGGAATCCAGTCAAATTCCTTTGCAAGCACCGATGCGCTGGCGCAAATCAGTGCTGAAAAGCCCGTAACGCTGGAGAGGTTAAAAAAACTCGGTATTCTCCCACCGCGCACAGAGCTGATTTGCGGTGATGAATTTATACACACTGTCAGAACCCATTTGGAAAAGCGGGGGATTGAGATTTCCGAACAATGCGACTGCCCGATAAATCCCGACCCGGTGCTTCTGGGCATACTCAAGGAAATGCGAAGTAAAATTTCCGACCGCATTCACACCCCGCAGAATCGAATCATCAGCACGCCGACGCTCGAAAAAATGAGCGAGTTAAAGCCTGTCACCCGCTCGCAGCTTATCGAAAAAATTTATCTCGGCAATTCAAAATGTTTGATTTTCGGGCAGACATTTTTGCGGAAAATACGTGAATATACAGGCGAAACCGAACTGCCCGACGGCTTTGACGGTGCACCGCAGGCAGACGAGGGACTTTTCCTGCGGCTGACTGAGCTGCGTCACAAACATGCGCAGGAGCAGGACAAGTCTGATATTTCGATTATGTCGGACTATACATTGTATGACATGTGCGTCAAAAAGCCGCAGAACGAGGAGGATTTCCGCGCGATATACGGCATAGGCGAATTTAAAAGTGCGAAATACTGCACCGAATTCACCAAATGCATTGCGGAATATCTGAAAAAGAATTAACTTGTGAGGAGAATAAGTTTGAATTCAGAAAACACAAACCCGGAAACTGACGAAAAATTCATGCGTATTGCGATGGAACAGGCGCGGCTGGCGGCTTTGGAGGGCGAAGTCCCTGTGGGTGCGGCTATAGTCAAGGACGGCGAGGTAATTTCTGTGGGGCGCAACCGCCGTGAGCTGGGCAAAAACGCGCTTGCTCACGCTGAATTGGAAGCGATTAACGGGGCATGCAGGGCATTGGGCGGCTGGCGGCTGTGGCAGTGCGATTTGTATGTCACCCTCGAACCCTGCCCGATGTGCACGGGTGCGATAATCAACGCCCGAATCCGCCGCCTGATTTACGGCGCGTCCGACCACAAGGCAGGCTCCTGCGGCTCGATAATAAATCTGTTTGACCTGCCCTACAATCACAAACCCATAATGATTTCAGGCTGTCTGGGCGATGAATGCAGTGCGATGCTGACGGAATTTTTCCGCGATTTGCGGAAGAGAAAAAAATTAAAATAATATCATAGAGTAGGCAACAATGGGAATCCAAGGGGACTGGTCCTCTTGGCGGGGTCAAGGGGCAGCGCCCATTGTGGGGGCGTGGGGGCAAAGCCACCACAAAACTGAAGTGCAAGGAAAACTCGCAATAGGAAACAATGCGAAGCCCATAGGAAACTAACGAGAAAATCTTTGATTTTCAAGTGGACGTTACACAGATAAATTATCATTTATAGATTAAAATATAAACGGTGGTATACAGCCATTTCTTTAGTGACTGTATACCACCGTTTGTGATTTTTTGTTGATTTTTTTATTGTACAGCCTTTTCGATTTCGTCGGCGGCCGTTTCCATATAATCGCCCTCAAAGAGTTCGATAAGTCCGTTATCGCAGTTATTGGCGAGCACGGGATTCATTGGCAGCTTTGCCAGCACCTTCAAGCCGAATTCGGCGGCTACTGCGTCGGTTCTGCTCTCGCCGAATACGTTGATTCTCTTGCCGCAGTCGGGACATTCGACATAACTCATATTCTCCACAATGCCGAGAATCGGAATGTTCATCATTTTCGCCATGTTGACCGCCTTGGCGACTATCATGGAAACCAGCTCCTGCGGAGAGGTCACGATAACTATGCCGTCCAGCGGCAGCGATTGGAATACAGTCAGCGGAACATCGCCTGTTCCGGGAGGCATGTCAACAAACATGTAATCGACATCTTTCCAGACAACATCTGTCCAGAACTGCTTTACTGTGCCGGCGATAACAGGACCTCTCCAGACAACGGGAGCAGTCTCGCTGTCGAGAAGAAGGTTCAGCGACATCACCTGAATGCCTGTCTTGGTGATAACCGGCAGAATATAATCCTCCATGCCCACAGCCCGCTCTTTCAGACCGAACGCCTTGGGAATCGACGGACCCGTTATATCCGCGTCGAGGATTGCGGTGCTGAAATTGCGGCGGTTGAATGTGACCGCCAGCAGGGACGTGACGAGAGATTTACCCACGCCGCCCTTGCCGCTGACAACGCCTATAACCTTTTTAACGCTGCTCAAATCGTTGAGCTTTTCGATGAAATCTTCTTTTTTAGATTCGCGGCTTGAACAATTAGCTGTGCAAGAGCCGCAGTCATGTGTACATTCGCTCATAATAAAATTCTCCCTGAATATTAACATAAGATATTTTAATAATATTATATCGCAAAAAAACAAAATATCAATATTAATTTAATGAATATTAATAAATCAAAAAACACCTTAGCAGCTTTAAATAAACCGCTAAGGTGTTTTCAATTATTTAGCTGCCGCCTTGGCAAACTCAATATAGACGGGATTTTCCTGAATCGGAACTTTATAATTTATACTGCTGTCTTTATCAAAGATAGTAACCTCGATGTTGTCGATTTCCATGGCGGAATTCTCCGCAACCGCAGTTACTCCGTTATCGTTATTTATACTGATATAATAATCATGCAGGCTCTTGATAATAAACACGTTGTTGTAGTCATCACCATTCTCAGCCTCTTCGAGATTAAACTCTATACGCTCCGGGAGTATACTATTGGTACTATACTCTATGATTCCGGCTTCGCCTTTTGAAGCGGTGCAAGCCTTGCCGTCGGGGGAATTCACCACGATAATCGTATAGGCATAAGTGAGCTCATACTCTCCTTTGCCCGAATCGTCGCTGCTATCATTGTCGGCATCGACAAATCCGCCGCTCTCATATTGATAAATTGTTTTGGAATAAATGCCGTCCTCGCCCTTCTTACATTCGGATATCCAATTTTTATCCGCCTCCGACAGCGCATTACCTGCATCTTCCACAGTGACAAGCTCCAATGAAGTAACTCCCACTGATGAGTTAAATTCCTCCATAAGCTCTTCCGTGTTGTAATCGTAATCATCAGACGAATTAACTACCCGATTGACGCCTAAAAATCCCATAAGTCCGAAAATAACCAACAGCAGGACAATCAGCGGAACGGCGATTATCGCTATGATAACGGCTGTAAGTCCGTTGTTTTTCTTGCTCTTATCAATCACAGGCGGTGTGAAGCCTTCAGTTTCGGTAATTTCACGTCCGCACTGAGGGCAGATTTTCCACTCGGGTCGGAGCGCAGTGCCGCAGTTGGGGCAGCCCGCCTTAAGCTTCTGACCGCAGCTCGGACAGGCGGTAAAGTATTCCTGCACCTCGCCTCCGCAGCTTGGGCAATTGAGCACAATGTGATCCTTGCGCACCACCAGATAAATTATCAGACCGATAAAGCTGGGGGCTAGCACCGCAATCAATGCCCACAGAAGCGGCTCCATGCCGCGGGCTTTGGCGTCGCGGTAGACAAAAACACCAAGCATAACCGGAATGGAAATGCATACCAGCATAAGCAAAAGCATAATAGGAACAACTATAATAGATACACTCATAATTTATATTAACTCCTTTCAAAAACTAATCCTTGTGTCCGCAAAACGGACAATACACATGAACTCTAGGTATCATCTCGCCGCATGCCGAGCATTTCACGTCGTCACACTTCGGTTTGAGATAAATCAAGAATATCACCAACCCCACGACCCATGTAAAAAACGTCAACGCTCCCCATCCAATCGGATTCATCCTGCGCCCAGACGCGCTGATTCCCGTCGGAATTGCAAAGCACAGAGAAATAACAAGCCATATCGCGAATAAAATTATTAAGCCGATAACCGAAGCATTGCTGTCTGCTACAATCATATCCATACTCTCCTTACTGTCAATTTTGATGTGACTGCAGAATCTTGTC